>JBPOGC010000117.1:0-9364 GCA_051251795.1 Luteolibacter sp.
TTCACGCCAATTCCCTTCCCAATCAGATTCCGGGGTGTGATCTGGATCTGATTCGCACCTTTCTCAGGGATGTTTATCACTCCCAGGGTAACCGCGAAGTTACGCTGACGTGGCGGACCGGGTTGGATTGCTTTTTTGGAATCAGCGCCGGACTCGAGACTTACGAAAGTGATGCTTTCATCACCACATGAGATCACCCATTCGGAATCAGCCGCTTCATTTTCGCAGGAATACTCGACGCTTACGAGGTAGTCGCCAGCTTCGAGAACGTTCACGTCCCAAGTCACCTTGGCTTCCTCAGAATCCCATTTCTCGACAAAGTAGTCGTGCTTCCATTCGCCGAACTTCTCCATCCAGCGGCGTTCGCCGATCTTACAACCTTCAGGAGTGGACATCTCTGCGAGAAGATTCGCCGGTGTAAGTCCGTCGACTTGCGTCGCTTGGTTTTCCACTTTGGCCGGAGCATCCAGTGTAAGTTTTACGACCGGGATCATCGGCAGGTCACGACCTGCAGCACATTCGAGATCCAGCTCCAGTAATCCATTTTCCTGGGTGAACTTCACTTCCGAGGAATCATGCAAGAAAGCAGCTGACTTCACTCCGGCACCCAGATCGGCGAGGCGGAGAGTGCCTTTTTCAGGCCAGTCGAACACGTGGACATAGAGGTCATTCCCCTTCGAAGTGATGTCACCCCAGCTGAATCCCTGGTCAAACGGCGATCCGCTGGTGCCGTAGATGGCTTCACCATGCGCCTTGATCCACTCACCGGAGGCGAGAAGAGCATCAACAGCCCTCTGCGGGATGGTGCCATCTCCTTTCGGCCCGACATTGAGCATGTAAGAACCACCACGCGCTGCGACTTGCACAAGACGCTTGCTGATTAACTTAGGAGACTTCCAGTTCTGATCATACCATGCGTAAGCCCAGGAATCATTGGTGGTATCCACGGTCTCCCAAACACCTACGTCAGGACGTACTGGCGGGATATGCATATCTCCGAGAGAAACGTAGTCACCATAGCCACCGCCGACACGGCTGTTAACAAGGCAGTCCGGCTGTAACTTTGCCACCAGCTCCATGAGTTCAGCGCTGTATTTCTTGTCCATGCCACCCGGTGTATCGAACCAGATGATGGAGATCGGCCCGTAGTTTGTGAGTAGCTCAGTAACCTGGGGAACGACCTTTTCTTTGAAATAGATGCCAAAATCCGCTTCGGTGTACCCTTCCGGGCGCTCACCCTTGTAGCTACCACCAAAAGGCTCTGTCCAATCCTGGTTCTGGGAATAATAGAAGCCGAAACGCATTCCTTCCGCCGCACAGGCGTCGGCGAGCTCTTTCATCAGGTCGCCCTCGTAAGGCGTTGCCTTGGTGATCGTAAAATCACTGGCCTCGGAGTCGAACATTGCAAAGCCCTCGTGGTGCTTCGCAGTAATGACTATGGTCTTCATTCCTGCTGCCTTGGCGAGCTTCACAAATGATGTGGCGTCGAACTTGTCAGGATTGAAATCCTTTGCGGCCGCTTTGTATTCGTCCACTGGGATCTCAGCCATGTGCATGATCCACTCACCGATACCATAGTAAGTCTTTTCCTTCCAGACACCGGCCATCTGCGAATAAACACCCCAGTGGACAAACATGGCATACTTGTCGTCCTGGAACCATTTGAGCCCCGGATGATCTCCTTTGATGGTGATTTTATCTTCACCCCACATTTCATCCATTCCCTTCTCCTTCTCTTTTGCCGGTTCAGCCATCACCGGCAGAGCCAAGAGAAGCACAAGAGCCGCCGCAGAGGCTTTTGAGATCATATTTCGTTTTTTCATAAAGTTCATAACTCGCTACGGAGATTCAAAGAGCAATTACCTCAGGTCAAGTTTCCGATTTGCCGCATATAGGGGACGGTAGACATGAAGATGCCGTGCCGACCCAAAGACCAACACGGCAAAAAGTTTATGCTACTTTTAGATCATTGTTATCCCTTGCGGCGCTTGAAAGCGGCGATCATGAGACCAAGGCAAACAAGTGCTGAAGAAGAAGGCTCGGGGACGACAACACCGTCGAGGACTATTCCATAAATTTTTGCGCGTGAACCATCGATGTCAGTGTTTATCGAACGATATGCCAAGTTCGTATCCGCGAAACTATCAGCCGTATTATCAAAGGTGAAGGCAGCGATGGCGGTGCCGTTAGCCCCTAAAGTTCCAGCCGATCCTGTACCTTGGTCGGGAAAGGTGAAGGCTGTTCCAGTCTTGTCAAATGCGTCGCCACTATCCTCACTACCGATAAAACCAGAAACCTCACCACCGAAAGCCACTTGAGCGAAGTCAGCAGAAGTGCCGAAGATGAAATAGACAGTTCCGGAGCTGTAGCCTGAGGTATCGATTGTTCCTGAGGCGTCTGATGCTGCCGCACCAGTATCCGTTGTAAACGTTGTGGTGCCATCCGGCAATGTTAACGCAACGTTTGACCTACTACCGTTCAATGTTCCCGCTGGAATTGTCGGTGTAGAGATCGAAGTAGTTGACGATGCGTAGATGCTTAAGCTTCCTCCAGACGCATTACTTGCGCCTACTCCATTGACGAAAGCATATTCTTCAACAGTACCGTCTCCGAGAGTGAACGTTGTAGCAGAAGTACCGCCGGCAGACGCACTACCTGTCGTAAGATCGATAACTGCTGACCCCTCACCATTTTGACTGCTGGACAAAAGAGTGGTTGAGCTAGCAGTGACAGTAGCCGCCTGAGCAAAGGACGCGGATGCGATAACGGTTAGTAGTGTGGTTATTTTTTTCATTGATTTGAGTTTAGGTTGTTTTTCTTAATGGGTTTTGCGCGGAACGACGCAGAGTTACAGAAATCTCAATCAATCGTCCGAATGATTATTCGCATATCTCTTACACAAGAGATCGTAAGAAAAACCGAGGAGCAGACAATCCCGTGTTCACAGGATACAACCCTCCATATATTAAGGAATTACGTAAGACATCAGTCTCATCAAAACCCCATCAAAACGATTACTTCGTCTTCTGAATATTGTAAGAATTCACAATAAAACCCACTGTCTGCAATAGCTCCGGGTCGCTAAGAGGACACTCATGTATTGGGAAACGGGTAATCTCGCCATCAAAGGATTCGAAGCCTGAATGCTGAATTGCGTCACGCTCCTGGCCAACAAACCATCATGGATGTATTGGCTTTCTTTCCATCGGTCGTCGCTATCCCAAGCCCCAGATGCCACTTGCCGATCATCGCAGTGGTATAGCCATTTTCTTTCAGAAAACTCGGCACAGTCATCCGGTCCGTAGGGATCAATGGCAATCCGTATCCATTTAAAACACCCTTCTGCAACTTTGTCCTCCAATTGTAGCGCCCGGTTATGATGCTGTAGCGTGTCGGGGTGCAGACCGAAGACGATGTGTGTGCGTCCGTGAAAGTCATGCCATCCTTGGCCAACTGATCCATGTGCGGAGTCGGGATTTTTCCACGCTCAGGATTCAGGCACTGCACATCACCATAACCCAGATCATCTGCGAGGATGTAGATGATATTTGGTTTTTTCGCCGCCTGGGCGAGTCTGCCCAAACAGGCGATCAGTAAAGGCATGAGATGTAGTTTCATGGTTTTTTCTGTGCCGTCCATTTATCTGGCATTGACCCAGCACGTCGAGAGCCGTCACGTGAGTTTCACATCCCGCCGCAAGCAATTGCGATGTTTCGCTACCCCCTGTAATTTTTTCTTTCAACGAACCGAGAGCAAGATGGTCATCTCGTGACACTCACTTCCAAAGCACCCTTTTCGATAGGCAGATCGGCAAGATAGAGATTCTCGCCGATTTCTTTGAACTCAGCCCCCTCCATTTTCGGACTACCGTTTTCGCTCCAGATAGTCAACGGACCGGATTCAGCGAGCGAGAAGGCGATTTCCTTGTCCGTAACAGATCTGATCTTCACTGCCGCACCTGGCAGATATTTGTCGCCGCGACCGATCACCGCCCACCCACTGGTTTTCGGGTAGAGGAAGAACAGCTTCGCACCAAAGTCTGAAACCTCGGCAGAGAAGCCATTGCCCAGTTCGACTGCACTTTTTGCCTCGCGGTCATAAACCAGAACACCTTCAGCAGGTTCCGTCCACGCAGTACCCTTGGACATTAGCTCGCCGGCATGGGTGTAATCCTTGGCAGTGAATCCACTCTTCAGTGTTTTCCCGCTTTCAGTGAAATTGAACAAAGCTATGGCAGCCACCCCGTCTTCCATTGGTGCGACGACTCGGAAGATATTGTCATCACGGAATGGATGGATGAAGAAGCTCTCTGGAAGCAAAGTCGCCGGTGCTGCTGTGCGCAATAGCTTACCGTCTGCGTAAGCAAATGGGATCAATACCTCTGGATTGATCTTGGACGGTTCGTCGGAAATATAGACTGGGCCACCAGAAATCGCGCGGGCAATCGCCATTGGTTTCACGTCGCGCTTGTCGTGTGTATGGAACATATCCAAGTCACCCCAGACGGTCTGAGACATCCAGAGATGGTTGGCGAAGCTCTGGTATGTATTGCACTTATTCTTGTTCTTGTCGGACTGGTTATAATCTGGGCTAGAGCGAGTCAAAGCACTGTATTTCGTCTGCAGGGAGTTGACATTCGACTGTGCGATACAGTTCAGCAGTGGCACATCATACTTCTTCGTAGCCTCCTCCAGCGCCTCATTGTTGTATCGTGTCGCACTTATGGCGTTTGCCGTACCTTTGTAAAATTCTGGGAGGCGTGATTGGAAGTCTACCTTAGTAAAGTCAAAACCGGCATTCTTGGAATCCAGCACCATCTTATCGTAAAACGCCGTTGCTCCAATTGCGCTGTCTTTCGGAAGCATCCGCTTGCCCTTTTTGATCAGTTGGTCAGAGATGTCCGACATCTTGTGCTGCGGGGAAATACCCTGCATGAAGCCAAGCATATTGCGCCAGACACCCATCCACTTGATCTTTTCTGGATTTTTCAAGGAAGTGACCGCCTCCCAGCCATTGGGGAATTTCTCTACATCCGGAGTGAAGTCTACGATCATGTTGCCATTGTGATTTAGGTAACCGTTATCAACCATGAGCCAGCGAAGAGGCGCGCCGCAGTCTTCTATAGTGTGCACAGCATCGGTCAGAATTTTTTCCGAAATATTAGTTTTGTAAAATTCCCATGAGCACCAGCCAAGGTAGCCGTAAGGCTCTACCGGGTATGATTTTCCAGAACGTGGCCGTGCAGCGACATAGCCAGACTCAAAGACCTGTTCCCAAACGGCACGTGTCGCCGAGTAGGGAGAATCTCCGTATGCCCAGATAAGAAGCGGGATTTCTCCACTGACTGCCTCGGTTCCCAAAGTGGCGCTCTTAATTAGCAACTTGCCATCTTCGATAAAAATTTGCCCGTTAACTTTCTCCGATGTCATCGGCAGCAGGGATAGATAACGGCCATTCTCAACCTCAAGAAGTATGAACTGCCCTTCCTGCACCTTGTTGTGCTGCTTTCGTGTTTCTGAGGGAACGTAGGCCTCCAGCTCAGCAATAGAATTGAAGGCCAAAGCCTCAACACGATTTCCAGAAGCACTGGACTTAGAGTGCGGACGGTAGTAGGCACCGCGCTTGAAAGTCGGTAGCTTCAATTCACGAGTAAGGACAACGCCATCTTTTCCCGGTTTGAGCGCTTCGACATTTTCGGTGATCAATGCCCTAGAGTCGCTAGTGACAACGAGTTGGTCTGCATTGAGAGCCGTGCAGGAGCACACTATAGTCAGAAACAATAATTTCGGGATGGATTTCATACTTTTTGTTTTTTCTTAAATTTGATGTGCCGAACAGATTTTCGGTTACTTGGTTTTCTCTAGCCAGTTATCCAGAAGCGTCTCGAGTTCTTGAACCTTTTCAGGATACTGCTTAGCTAGGTTGTTTTTTTCGCCTATATCCGCAGATAAATTATAAAGTTCGGTCGGCTCATCGCTCTGGAAGCGAATCAATTTCCAGTCCTTGCTCAGAATCGCATCCGAGGGTTTGTGCCCGTTGCCGTGGTCGTGCTGATAAGTCCAGGCGAGTATGCGATCTGACTCAACCTCAGAGCCACTCAGAACGGCCTTCAAGGAGTGACCGTCCAAGTGTTGCTCTGGCTTGAGCGGCAAGCCGGCAAGATCCAGGAGAGTAGGATACACATCCATCGTGATCATCGGAGAATCCGTTGTCGCTGGCTGAAGTCGGCTTGGCCAGCTGATGATCGTCGGTATGCGGATACCACCCTCGTAGTTGAAAGCTTTCCCGGAACGCAGGGGGAGATTACTTGTCGGCCCGCCTGTCTGCTTGCGGTGTGCAAAACCACCATTGTCAGACGTGAAGACGACAATCGTATTTTCCAGTATTCCCTTGTCCTTCAGATGAGCCATAACCCGGCCAATGTTTGTATCCAGGTTTTCCATCATAGCCGCGTATGCGGGATCGCCCTGCTCCGCCGTGGAGCGTGTGTCATACTTTTCCTTCATGAGCTCGGGCTTTCCTTTCATCCCTAGTTCGCTCTTCTTGGCCTCATACTTTTCCACCAGAGGCCTAGGAGACTCGATAGGTGTGTGAACCGCGTAATGCGCGAGGCAGAGGAAGAAAGGCTTCTCATCAACCTGATCAATGAACTCGATCGCCTTGTCCGTCAGAGCGTCTGTAAGGTAGTCACCTTTTTGATAACCCTCCAGATCCGGTACGCTGGAGCCACCCTTCTTTTTCCCGAATGGATAGAAAAACGAAGCAGGCTGACCCGCGCGGTTTACCGCCCTGGTGTATTCAAATCCCTGATGCTGCGGTTGCATTGAGTCCGCCTTACCCAGGTGCCACTTACCCACGTAGCCAGTCCGATAACCGGATTCTAAAAAGGCTTCACCAATCGTCACTTCGGAGAGTGGTAATCCAATCTTACTCTTTGAGGGAATCCACTGGGTGATGCCCACCCGCTGGGGCGCCTTGCCGCTCATCATCGCCGCCCGTGTTGGTGAGCAAACCGGATTCGCCGAATAAGATCGCTTGAAATTCACTCCGCCCGCTGCGAGCGCGTCGATCTCGGGCGTCTCGTAAAATGTGGAACCATTCACACCGATGTCTTTCCAGCCGAGGTCATCGATAAAAAAGATAAGCACATTGGGATGTGTCGTTCGCGCATTTAGGCCGGTGCCAAGCGCCAGGACACCCAGCGTGAGAAAGATTCGGAGAAGTGTCTGCACTGATTTATGTTTGCGAAAAAACCTCTAGATTGCGACAGCTTAGATCAAGGTTTTAACTCGGTTGAGAAGAAACGTTTGCCCGTATCCGTCAATACACTACGTTCTGTTTCACCCAAACTATCGTCCGGATCAATTTCAGTATCACCAGTCAATCCATCCTGTTTTCCGGGAAGACGCCAGTCAGACCATCCAGAAGCCTATTCAAGGACAATCTTGATCACCGTGTCATACTTGTCCAAAGCCGCGCCCGGCAAATTGACTTCGAGAACATCCCCGGTCTGGGAAAAGTCCGCCTTGTCCCCGTTAGCCAGGAACGTTGCGCTTGCCGCTTTGCCAAGCATCTTATCAACCGAAACACTTCCGGATTCAGGCCACTTCATGACGTGCAGATAAAGTGTCTTGCCGTCTTTGCTGATTGAACAATTGCCCCATTCCGGAGGCTTGGAAAATGGATTGCGGTTCGTGTCAAAAATCGACTCTCCATTCACTTTGAGCCAGTCACCGATCACACCATAAAGGCGAACCGCTTCAGGATCGATCCTACCATTACCCATAGGGCCGTTGTTGAGCAGATAGTTGCCACCAGCGCACACCGTGTTTACCAAGCGATGGATCATTTCCTCTTCCGTGTGATACTGGTGGTTCCCTTTTGTCTTATAGCCGTAGGAAGTGCTCACACTATCCGGAGACTCGAAGTAAAGCGGCAACTTCTCTGTCGGCACTTCCTTGTCACCCACTGAAATGTAGTCGAAGAGTTCCAGGTTTTCCTGCAGCACCTTGTTCCTACCCTTCTGGATCAGGCGGGAGTTGATCACACAGTCAGGGCGGTATTTCCGAACCACATCAGTAAACATCTTTGCCCGCTCAAAAGTCATTTCGATAGGAGTGTCGAACCAGATCAAATCGATCTCATAGTTCTTCATCAGCTCCTCGACCTGTGGAAGACTCTTCTCCAGCAGGTATTTGTCGAAATCCGGTTTGAATCCTTTCTCAAGATCAGGATGCATCACACTGCGATTCGTCCGCCTCCTCATCATCACGGGTGCATCGGGTTCATCCCAGTCCTGGGCTTGCGAATAATAGACGCCGAACTTCAGACCATTGCGATGGCAGGCTTCACTCAGCTCCTTGATGATGTCGCGCTTGAATGGCGTCGCATCCACCATGTCGAAATCACTCACTGCGGAATCGAACAACGCAAAGCCATCGTGATGCTTCGAGGTGATCACGACATATTTCATGCCGTTGTCCTTGAAAATTTTCACCCACTCCTCCGCATCAAACTCCTTCGGATTAAAGCCCTTGGCCACCTCACGGTACTCGTCTGCGGATATCTTCGCATCCGCCCAGATCCACTCGGCGTATTTAGGGCCTTGGGGCTTACCCTTGTAAGCACCCTCAAGCACCGAATATACGCCGAAGTGGATGAAGGCACCGAACTTCGCATCATAGAACCACTTCTTGTTTCGTTCGATCGAATCCGGGGTCTGTTTCAGGCTTTTGTCGAAGCGGTATTCGTAACTTGCTTCATCGACTTTTTCTTCAGCCTGAACAGACAGGCCACTACCCAAGAGCGCAGCAAAGGACAGCAAGATTTTATTTGTTTTCATATATATATTTCTAATTCTTTTTGTGATCTATCAATAGAGTTCTTTTAAATCGTAGCTTCCGCCCGTATCGGTTTTCAGATTCAGGGTTTTATCGCCATAGCGCACGGTACAGGGCTGGCCTCGCTTCGAACGCAGTTCCGCGGACACTAGCTTCCCGTCTTTCCAAGTCAAATCGACTTCGAAACCACCGCGTGCCGCCAGCCCTTTCACAGAGCCGTCAGACCATGCCTTCGGCAAAGCGGGCAAAAGCACGACAACCGGAAGACCTTCGTTCGCCTGCTCGTGAGATTGGAGTAACATCTCGGCAATCCCCGCAGTCGCACCAAAATTGCCATCGATCTGGAATGGCGGATGCACATCGAGCAGGTTCGACAAAGTCGATTTCGCAAGTAGAGCCTCAATATTCTCCAAGCACTTGTCACCATCCAGCAGACGGGCGAAAAAGTTGATAATCCATGCGCGGCTCCAGCCGGTGTGACCGCCACCATTAGTCAATCGTTCATCAATCGTTTTGCGCGCCGC
>JBPOGC010000118.1:0-9363 GCA_051251795.1 Luteolibacter sp.
TTTGGCGAGGACGCGGTGGTGGAGATCAAGGAGAAGCCGAGGTTTGTGGGGCGGGGCGGGCTGAAGCTGGAGGGTGCGCTGGAGTATTTCGGGATCGATGTGACCGGATGGACTTGTCTCGACGTGGGGGCTTCGACGGGTGGGTTTACGGACTGCCTGTTGCAGCGGGGGGCGGTGAGAGTTCATGCGATTGACGTCGGGACGAACCAGCTGGTGTGGAAGTTGCGGAGTGATCCGAGAGTGGTCTCCAGGGAGAAATTCAACGCGCGCGGGCTGGTGGAGGCGGATCTGGGAGAGAAAGTGCGGCTGGCGGTGATGGATCTTTCGTTTATTTCCCTGACGAAGGTGCTTCCGGCGGTGTTCGGGGTGTTGGAGGAGGGGGGGCAGGTTGTCTGTCTGATTAAACCACAATTCGAGCTGCGGCGGGAGGATGTCGGAAGAGGCGGAATCGTCCGCGATGAGGGGCTTCGAGAGCGTGCAGTGGAAAAAATCAAGGCGTTCTGCTCTGAAGAATATGGCCGTGAATGGCTGGGTGTGATTCCCGCAAGTATCTCCGGTATGGACGGAAACCAGGAGTTTTTGGCGTGGATCGGCTGAAAAAGCAGATTTTTTTCATTAAATTGAATAAGATATCGCTGGCGTGCCTCGTAATTTAGGTTACGATGCAATGGATATCGTGATTCCAACCAAAAAACTAGAACACATTAAAACAAAATGAAACTTATCATAACAGCAATTTGCTCCGCCTTTCTGGCAACCTCATTCGCTTACGCAGAAGACTGCAGCGGGGGTAAGTGTGACGGAGAAAAGTCGAAAGAGTCCACTGTGATCGCATGTGATACATGTGGCTGCAAAGACAAGAAGGAGAAGAAAAAGGAGGAAGAGGGCACGATGATCATCACAGGCAAGAGTGGTGATTGTGACAAGTGCGATAAGGATAAAAAAGAAGATACAATCGCTGGGAAAGACTGCGAAGGCAAAAAAGATTGTGACAAAGAAGAAAGCACACTGATCGCTGGCAAGGACTGCGAAGGCAAGGAAGACTGCGACAAAGAGGAAAGCACACTGATCGCTGGCAAGGACTGCAAGGGCAAGGAAGACTGCGACAAAGAAGAAAGCACACTGATCGCTCATTGTGGCAAATGCGGCACTGGCGACGAAGAGCACAAAGAAGAGAAAAAGGAGGAGGAAGAAGAGGAAGAAGGCACACTCGCTTAATTTCCAAACCTGATTGTTTTTTAGCCGCTGGAGAAATCCAGCGGCTTTCTTGTGTACATTTCAGCTGGAACCGGGATCAAATATTCTCGCCGGATTTCCCGATATTTCGTAGACGGTATGGGAGTATTACTTACCAGCCATGCCAACATTCAATGTCAGCAAGTCCGTCCGTATCACAGCGTCTGTGGAGGAAGTCTATGGGAAAGTCCGGAATTTCCGGGAATGGCCATCATGGTCGCCATGGCTGATCGCGGAGCCGGGTGCGGGTCTGGAGTATGACGAGGAAGGGAAGAGCTACTCCTGGGAAGGAAGGATTACCGGAGCGGGCGGGATGACTGTTCTGAAGGAGGAGAAAAACCGTTTTATGAACTGTGAGCTGGTTTTCCTGAAACCATGGAAATCGGTGAACCGGGTGGATTTTTTGTTTTCCGAAAGGGAGGGTGGGACGGAAGTGACATGGAAGATGAAAGGGTCTTTGCCTTTTTTCATGTTCTGGATGAAGGGGATGATGGTCGCCTTCATTGGATCGGATTATGAGCGGGGGTTGAAGATGTTGAAGGCGGTGGTGGAGACGGGGGTGAATCCGTCGCGGCTGGATTTTGAGGGGAAAAGGTCTTTCGGTGGTTGCGGGTATGTGGGGGTGCGGACTTTGTGTGGGATTGAAGAGATCAGTGAGAGGATGGGGCAGGATATGGGGAAGGTGTCCGGGTGGCTTGGCGGGTGTGGGAAGGAGGCTTCGGGGAAGCCGTTTGCGATTTATCACAAATGGGATCCGGCAAAGGGGAAGGTGGAGTATACGATTGCGATGCCGGTGGATGGAGCTCCTGCCGATCCGGGGGAGGGGCTGGTGGGTGGCGAGATTCCGGCGTGTGAGGTTTATGTGGTGAAGCATACCGGGCCGTATGAGTTTCTCGGGAATGCATGGGCTTCGGGAATGATGCACGGGCGTGCGAAGGTGTTTGCTGCGGACAAGAAGATCGATCCGTTCGAGATTTATGAAAATGATCCTCAGGTGGTGAAGGCGGAGGAGCTGGTCACAACGGTTCATTTCCCGATGAAGTGATTTTTTATCCCCGTGTTTGCAGGGGTTCTGATTTTGTGGGTTGACCTCTGGCTCTATCCGGGCAGTCTGCGCGCTCTGATGTACGAAAAGCACACCATCGCACCATGCCTAATTGACCGCGTCCGCGGAGGCTTTTCAGTGCGCTCCTGGTCAAAGCCGACCGCGCAAGATCTCGGTAAGATTTATACCAAGGCGGGACATCGTAAACATCAGCGAGTAATCATCTAAATTACCGACAGCAACTTTCCTTTTTACGAGCCCCGCCACCTACCCAGGTGAGCGGGGCTTTTTTGTTTTCCAGACAAATGAATCCATGAACACACAAACTACCATTCCCCCGATACGGGGGAGCTTGATATCCGACCTCAGGCGGCTGCCGCAGCCGTTCTACTTACTTGTGGCCGGAACATTCATCAATCGCTTCGGACACTTCGTGATTCCGTTCCTAGCGATCTATCTGCGTCAGCTTGGGTTTGATTCATGGGTGACTGGGTATGCGCTTGCCGCCTTTGGCCTTGGTGGATTGATGGCTTCGTTCATCGGCGGGTATCTTGCCGACCGTATCGGGCGCAAGCCGACTCTGATGATCTCTTGCTTCGGGGCGGCTACGGCTATGCTGATCCTCAGTACTGCGCAGAGTGTGCCGACGATTGTAGGCGGGACGTTTCTTTCCGGGCTGATGACGTGTATGTACTATCCGGCTAGTAGTTCGTTGATCGCGGATCTGATTCCGCTGGAGCTGAGGCTGAGGGCGTTTGCCGTTCAGCGGTTCTCGATCAATCTGGCATTCGGGCTGGGGATGGCGACGGCGGGACTGGTGGCTGCATCCTCGTTCTTCTGGCTCTTTATCGCTGACGCGGGCACGACGCTGGTTCTCGGGCTGATCATTCTCTTCGGGCTTCCGCGGGGGATCGGCAGGAAATCGCATGCGAAAGCAGGCTGGGGTGAGGCGCTCCGTGTGATCGCCAAAGACCGCGTGTTCATCCGGGTGACGATCGCTTCGTTCTTCGTGGCGATGATTTTCTGGCAGACGAGCAGTACGTTGGGTCTGCAGGTAACTGAGAATTCCGGTTTCGATGAAAAGGTCTTTGGAATGCTGCTGGCGTTGAACGGTCTGATGATCGTTTTGCTGGAGCTTCCTCTGACGAACTGGACCAGACGTTTCGATCCGCAGAAAGTGATCGCGGTGGGCTACAGTTTGCTGGGTCTGTCGCTGGCTTTGCTGGCGGTGGACGCGGGGATGGTGATGCTAATCGTTTCCATGATCATACTGACCTTTGGCGAGATGATCGCTATGCCGGTGCAGAGTGGTTATGTTGCAAAACTGGCTCCAGAAGACATGCGGGGACGCTACATGGGTGTCATGGGACTTAGCTGGAACTTTGCCATCGGCATCGGGCCGCTGGTGGGGTTGCGGGTTTTCGCCTGGAGTCCAGAGGTTCTGTGGGTGCTTTGTGGGGTGGCCGGAATTGTGGCTGCAGGGATGATCCTGATCCGGGAGAGGGTTGTGGAAATGGGAAGTGGTGGCGACGGGTAGAGCCGGGGGAGATGGCCGTTTCCTGGTTTTCTGCCGAGTGGGACAAGACTGACAACTGGAAGAACTGCGGATGGGAACCGCAGCAGTCCAGAGCCTCCGGCGGTCTCTTAGTGTCCCTGGTTCTTCTTTTTCGGTGGCTCCCACTCGCGGCGGGGGCGGGATCTGACGGAGAAGATGATGGGGATGCCCGGGGCGGGGTGTGCTTCTCGGAACTGGTTTCCGAGATAGGCCTCGTAGGAGTCCTTCATGAGGTGCTTGTCGTTTACGAAGAGCACGATGGTGGGGACGGGTATGACGGTGTATTTCTCGTTGATTGCCGTAGTGGCGTAATAGAGTTTGATCCGCTTTGCCTTGTTGTCGGTCGGCGGTGGATTCTTGAGCATTGCCGCCTGAAGGTAGCGGTTGAGCTTGCCGGTGCCGGGGATGTCCTGGGAGCTTTTCTTGATGGAAATGGCTTTTTTCAGGACGTGGTCGGTGGAGTCTCCGGTTTTTGCGGAGCAAGCTACGAAAGGTGCGTAGGAAAGGAAGAAGAGCTCGCGCTTCACATGCTCCTCGGCCTCGGCGATGCGTTCTTTGTAATCAGCGCCGGGATGGTAGAGGTCGAACTTGTTGAGAACGACGAGACATGGCTTTTTCTCTTCAACAATGAGCTGGGCGATCTTGCGATCCTGTGCGGTGACTCCGGCTGCGAGATCGATGACGAGGACGCAGAGATCGGCGCGACGGATGGCTTTTTCCGAACGGATGGCGGAGAAGACCTCGACGGAGTTGTCGCGCTTTCCACGGGGCCGGAGGCCGGCGGTATCGATGAGGGTGAAGTTTTCACCGTTGAAGGAGTATGGGAGATCGACGGCATCGCGGGTGGTGCCGGCGATGTTCGAGACGATGGTGCGTTCGTCTTTGAGGATTTTGTTGATGAGGGAGGATTTGCCGGCGTTGGGTCTGCCGATGATGGCGAGTTTGATGCCGACTTTCTCGACGACTTCCATGATTTCCTCTTCCTCTGTGGCGAGAGGCTCGAGGGTTTCGTCCATCTTGTCGATGAGCTCGGAGAAGTTCCGGCCATGTTCTGCGGAGACGAAGACGGAGTCGTCGATGCCGAGGCGTGAGAAGTCTGAGAAGGAGGCCTCGTGCTTGTCGTGATCGACTTTGTTTATAACGAGGACGACGTGGGGCTTTGCCTTGCGGAGCTTCTGGGCGAGTGCCTGGTCAACGGGGGTGAGGCCTTCCTGGGCATCGACGAGGAAGAGGATGAGATCGGCGGTCTGCATGGCGATGTCCGCCTCGATGGTGACCTGTTCAGCGAAGCCGTCTTCCAATGTGGAGCCGATGCCGCCGGTATCGATGAGTGTGCAGGGGTGGCCGGTGATGGTGCAGGGCGCGGCGATGCGATCGCGTGTGACGCCGGGCTGGTCATGGACGATGGAGATTTTCCGACCGGCGAGGCGGTTGAAGAGTGCGGATTTGCCTACGTTTGGGCGGCCTACGATTGCGACGGTGGGCATAAATTTTCAACTTTCAATTTTCAACTCTCAAGGAAGAGCTTTGCCAGAGCGTATGGTTACGGACGTCTGCAAGCTATAAAGAAAAACCCCGCCGATTGGCTTTTTAAGGGCCGATGGCGGGGTCAACTCGAACGGGGATGGCGGAGCGGACGGGACTTGAACCCGCGACCTCCAACGTGACAGGCTGGCGCTCTAACCAACTGAGCTACCGCTCCATCCCGTTCGGGTGGGCGGCAAGCTAGGGGAGGCTCCGGGGTTGGTGCAATCACTTTTTTGCTAGGAAGATGATTTTTTTTCGGAGAGGTGGCTGAGTGCTTATCCTGATTGCAATGTTGTCAGGATTCCAGCGATGATGAAGGAGTGATTTTTGAGGGAATGGAGCTATGGGAAGATCCTGTGAAGAGATGTGGTGTGGAGGCGATGGCGGTGGATGAGTGGTTGTTGGAAACGAGGAAGCTGCCGCTTCTGCGTGTGTATGGTTGGAAGGGGTGTTGGGGGAGTGTGGGATATTTCGGAAAGATCGCTGAGGCACGTGAGGAACTGCCGGGAGTGGAGTGGGTGAGGAGATGGACGGGTGGAGGGACTGTGGATCACCGGGAGGACTGGACTTACAGTCTGATCGTGCCGCGTGGGACGGGGTTGGATGGTGTGAGGAGTGGTGAGAGCTACCGGCTGATCCATGAGTGTCTGATGGAGGTGCTGGGTGGTGAAGGGGTGGTGCCGGGATTTTCCAGGGGAAGGACGAAGGAGGGTGGGCTTTGTTTTGAGAATCCGGTGGCTTTTGATATCGAGGATGAGGGTGGGAGTAAGCTTGCAGGGGCAGCGCAGCGGAGGAGCAGGCTGGGTATGTTGCATCAGGGTTCTGTGAGTGTGCGGGATGAGGGGGGCAGGAGGGCGGAGTTTTTTGCGGGGATACTTTCGCGAAGCTGGGAGGCTGTGGAGGTGGTAGTGGATGATGTGAGGGTGGGAAAAATGGTCTCGGAGAAATATGGGAAGGTGGATTGGACTGAGAGGTGCTGAAATTTTCCGGAAATACTGACGGTCTTGATTCTGCGGATTCATAAGAAACCAGGTTGTGTTTTCCGGGTGTTGGCGCGCAGATTGAGAGATCTCCGGACAAGGATGGTTTGCGGAGTTTGGGTCTGTGATAGGGCTTTGAACCCGGGGCTGTGGCTGTTTTCAGAAAGGGATCTCACTGAAAAAGCTGCGGATGAGAACCGCAGCAGTCCAGAGCCTGCGGCGCGAGGAAGCTTGACCGGGTGTGAGGGAAAATTTACGACAGGGCATGCAGCCAATTTACGAGGGGAAAGCGAAGCGACTTTGGGAGACTGACGATGCGAATACGCTGCGGATGGAATTCAAGAATGACGCGACGGCTTTCAATGGTGAAAAGAAGGCGAGCTTTGACAGCAAGGGGCGTCTGAACAACTCGATCAGCACTCTGATTTACCAGTATTTGGAAAAGGTGGGGGTGCCTACGCACTTCGTCCGGCAGATGGATGAGACGAATGTGGAGGTGAAGCGGGTGGAGATCCTGATGGTGGAGGTGATCGTGCGGAACGTTTCCGCAGGGAGCTTCTGCAAGCGGACCGGGATGGAGGAAGGACTGGATTTTTCCGAGCCGATCGTTGAGTTTTCCTACAAGAGTGACGAGCTGGGTGACCCGCTGATCAATGATGACTACATCCGGGAGATGAAGCTGGCGACGCCGGAGGATCTGGAGCATCTGCGTGTTTCCGCGCGGAAGGTGAATGTGATCCTGAAAGAGCTTTTTGCCGAGGTAGGTCTGAAGCTGGTGGATTTCAAGCTGGAGTTCGGCAGGTTGGCGAGTGATCCGGGCAAGATCGTCCTGGCGGATGAGATCAGTCCGGACGGTTGCCGTCTGTGGGATCTGAAGACGGGTGAGAAGATGGACAAGGATCGGTTCCGCAGGGATCTGGGGGATGTGATGGAAGCCTATGAAGAGGTTTTGAGCCGGCTGAAAGCGCGCCTGGAAGCTTGATTGAATTTTAACCAACTTATGAAATTTCTACCTATAATCGCTGCGTGTTTCCTTGTTAGCTGCGCCCGGGAGCCTCTTGAGGTCACACTGTACACGCTGCGCGATGAAAATCCGTTGTTGGAACAGGACGGCTTTCTCCGCATTTCCAAGGGAAAGCGTCTTTACGGAAAGGTGAGTATGGCGGAGAGGAAGGAGCTGCTGGGGCAGTATTTCACAGTTGCTTACGCGATCCCCGAGGAAAAGATGGGTCAGGGTGAGCTGGTCTTTGAGTTCTTGCAGGCCAGCACGAAGAGCCAGGTGAACACGATGCGCCAACCGTTACCGGATGAGAAAAGGAAGGGACGGCAAGAGTTCGCGGTGATCGGAAAGAATTATTCCGAGAAGGGTCGCGTGCTTGCGTGGAAGCTTTATTTGAAAGTGGATGGGGAGACGATTGCGACGAAGCAGTCTTTTCTCTGGGAGTGAACCTGCATGGTTGACAGGGGGTGGAGTTCCTCTTTGGGAATGTTCGTTGAAGAAATTATGATGAAAATCCGACTATTCATACTTACGTTTTTCCTTGGTTCCAATTGGATGCTAAAGGCGCAGGAATCCCAGGTTGAAGAGGGGTTTCATATCGAGAAAGTGTCGAGTGGAGTCGACTATCCCACCAAGGGAAATGAGGCTATCGATGTCAGATTTAGTGACCGCATTTTCCATGTTCGGATATTCCATCCAAAGGTGATCGAGGGGCCTCATTTCAGCACGCCATTTTTCTGGACTAGCGTTCCGGAGGAGCCAAACGGTTTTGATGGCTATCTCACTTTGGCCACTCATTTTGGAGGGCTTAGCTGGCATTCGATCAATGGATACTTCTTTGCTGAAACTGATGCGGACTTCTGGGCGGCCCCATGAGAGGCGATGGTAGCACTCGGCTACACAAATCCGACCGTGCTGTTGGACAGGAGAGTGGTTGGAAATGGGTAGATGTTTTCGAAGCAAGCTGAGTTGCGCGGATTGGGCGTGCTAAAACGTTTTTTGTTACGGATTGCCGGGCGTGGCTGCCGCGAGAGGAACGGCGCCTGGAAGTGGCGGTGGAGTGGTGAGAGCCGGCTGGTCTTTTTCGAGGTTTGAGAGGATGTCGATGAAGGCGTCTTCGAGGTTGCGTTGCTCGCGGTGGAAGTCGATGACGCGTAGGTTGTCGCGAACCATGCGGGACAGGACGTCCGCGGCTTTGTTGGGGTCTTCCGTGTCGATGCGGATGCGGCCTCCGTTTTTGCGGGATTCCAGGAACTCGATGTTTGGCTGGAGGACTGCCCAGTCGGAAAGCGCCTGCGGGTCACCGTCCAGCTGGACGTCGTAGAGGACTCCACCAAGGATATCGGTGGATTTTTGCAAGGACTCTGCATCGCCGTGGTGGACGATTCGGCCGTTGTTAAGGAAGAGAAGGGAGTCGCACATTTCCCCTAGCTCCGAGAGGATGTGGGAGGATATGAAAATGGTTTTGCCTTCCTTTGCGAGGACGCGGATGAGGTGCTTGAGCTCGACGCGTGCCTTTGGGTCGAGGCCTGCGGCGGGCTCGTCCATGATGAGAACCTGCGGATCGTGGAGGAGGGAGCGACCGAGGCAGAGGCGCTGGGTCATGCCTTTTGAGAGCTTGTTGGAAAAGCGATCCGCGAGGGGGACGAGGTCTGTGAATTCCATGACCTCATCAATGCGTTCGCGGCGTTCGGCTCCTTTGTAGCCGAGTGCACGGGCATAGAAATCGAGGTATTCCAGGACTGTCATGTTGTCATAGTTCCCGAAGTGATCCGGCATCCAACCAATGAGGCGGCGGATTTCCGCAGGATGGTGAACGACATTGATCCCGCAGATCTCGGCGTGACCCATGGTGGGGTAGTCGAGCGATGCGAGGATGCGCATGGTGGTGGTTTTCCCGGCTCCGTTGGCTCCGACGAATCCGCATACGGAGCCGTGGGGGATTTCAAACGAGATTCCGTTGACGGCCTGCAGGGGGCCGAAGAAGCGGTAGAGGTTGTGGACTTTTATGGCGGCTTCG
>JBPOGC010000119.1:0-9323 GCA_051251795.1 Luteolibacter sp.
CTGCCGATGATGAGGCTTCTGCTGCATCGACGGATAGAGTGGACGATTTGCTGAAGCAGTTCCGCGAGCGTTACGGGAAGTCCTGATTTTACTAAAAAACTGACAAAGCCCTTGCGACAAAGGGTGATTCCGGTGCTTTATTTCCTGCGAGCGAAAGTATGAGTGTATCCCAAGAATATGAAGCCCCGGATACTCTGGGAAAAGCCGCGAAAGCCGTGGAATCCTACCAGGAGGAGACGGATGATCTCGTAGGCGAGCGTATGGTTCTCAACATGGGGCCATCCCATCCTGCAACACACGGTGTGCTGCGCCTGATTCTGGAACTGGACGGTGAAGTGATTCATTCAGCCGATCCTGATATCGGCTTCCTGCACCGGGGAGACGAGAAGATTGCGGAAAACATGCATTACAACCAGTTCGTTCCTTACACGGATCGGCTGGATTACCTGGCTCCATTGGCAAACAACGTGGCATACGCCTGTGCTGTGGAGAAACTGATGGGTTGGGAGCTGCCACCACGCGGTCAGGCACTGCGGGTGCTGTGCTGCGAGCTGGCAAGGATTTCCGCCCACATGCTGGGCGTGGGTGTGTGTGCGATGGACGTGGGTGCGATGACCGTTTTCCTCTACACATTCACGGAACGGGAAAAGATCTACAATCTCTGTGAGCAGCTTACCGGAGCACGCTTCACGACTTCCTACACAAGGGTGGGCGGACAGTTGCGCGACATGCCTCCAGGCTTCGAGGAAGCGGTGAGGGCGTTCCTTATCGAGTGCGAGACTGCCATTGGTGAGATCGGAAAGCTCCTTGATAACAACAAGATTTTCCGCGACCGGATGATCGATATCGGAACGATTTCCAAGGAATCCGCCATTTCATTCGGCATGACG
Source organism: Luteolibacter sp. (assembly GCA_051251795.1). GTDB lineage: Bacteria > Verrucomicrobiota > Verrucomicrobiia > Verrucomicrobiales > Akkermansiaceae > Luteolibacter. The sequence goes on from JBPOGC010000119.1 coordinate 891, forward strand.
GGGCCGAATCTGCGTGCTTCCGGGGTTGACCGTGATTTGCGGAAGAACAGCCCGTATCTCGGTTATGAAAAATACGATTTTGATATCCCGATTTCCGACGATGGCGATTGCTACGCGCGCTACCAGGTAAGGATGGAAGAGATGAAGCAAGCGATCTCGATCTGTAAGCAGGTGCTCGACACGATGCCGGAAGGGCCGGTGAATCTGGCTGATTCCAAAAGTATGCTTCCCGACAAGGAGCGTGTACTCATGTCCATGGAAGAGCTGATCCATCATTTCATCGTATCCACTCAGGGTATTGATGCGCCCGAAGGCGAAGTCTATTTCGCTGCGGAAAATCCGAAGGGTGAACTTGGCTTTTACATTCACTCGAAGGGCGGGGGAGTTCCCAACCGCCTGAAGATCCGTAGTCCTTCATTTTGCAATCTCTCAATTGTCTCAAAACTGCTTCCCGGCCATATGGTTTCCGACATTCCCGCTATACTCGGATCGTTGGACTTTGTAATGGGAGAGTGCGATCGATAAAAACTACGAATATGAAAACAATCTGCTTCCTCCTGACAGCCGCTTTTCTTTCTGGCACCCTTCATGCGGAGTTCCGCACATGGACACGGAGTGATGGAAAAAGCGCATCGCTAGAACTCGTGAGCACCGCTGGCGAAGGCGATGATCTTACAGGAACATTCCGTATGAGGAACGGGCGGACAGTGGATGTATCAGCAGCCGATCTGTCCGATACGGATGCGGAGCTTTTGCGCAACTGGAAGTCACCTGAGGAAATCGCTGCGGAGAATGCTTCGGTTCCAAGTGTTTTCGATGACATTTTAGAAGGAAACCTGGTGAAGCTAAATGGGAAATCTCTCAAGCGCTACGAGCCTGAGTCGACCCCCACTGAGTATTATGTATTCTATTACACCGCGTCATGGTGTCCTCCTTGTCAGGCATACACTCCAGATCTTGTGAAGTTCTACGAACGCACGAAAACAGACAACGACAAGTTCGAGCTGGTTCTCATCTCCAGCGACAGAGATGAAGATGCGATGGAGGGATATGCCAAATCAAAGAAGATGCCTTGGCCGCAGTTGAAAATGTCCGATGTGAAAAAATTCCGCAGTAAATTTGATCATGATGTCACAGGTATTCCTTCGGTAGTGGTCTGTGATCTTGAAGGCAACATTGTCGCAAAAACCCGTGACTTTGGCGAACTGAAGAAGCTCCTCAACTAATGGGTGCAAGCTGCCCGAACAATTTTCAATCATTCCATGTCAGACTCCACGTTAGAAGAATCCATCGCTTCCCACGAAACTCCCGGCAATAAGTTTTATCCGCAGTTTGCGATCAGCCCCGAGCTGGAGGCTGAGGCCGACGAGCGGATTTCGCACTATCCGGAAAGCAAACGCTCCGCGGTTTTGCCGCTTCTGCACATCGTACAGCACAATTTTGGGTTCATTTCAGCTGAATCGATCGACTGGATTGCGAAGAAGCTGGATCTGGAGCCGATCAAGATCCTTGAGGTTGTGACGTTTTACCCGGGTTTCCGCCAATACGCTCCGGGGAAATATCATATCCGCGTCTGCCGCACGCTATCCTGCGCGATGGGTGGCAGCGGTGAACTCATGGAAGACCTTTGCAAGGAGTTCGGGATCGACCGCACATCGGCTGATTCGCATCACCATCCGATCAGTGTCTCGCCTTGCGGGAAATACTCGGTGGAATTTGCGGAGTGTCTTGCCTCTTGCGGCACCGCGCCGGTTTGCCTTGTAAACGATGATTTCCACGAAGCTGTGGACGTTGCGGCAGTGAAGAAGGCTTGTGATGGGGCTTCGTAGTTTTTCGCAGACTATTTCACTGGAATCAAATGTCTGGAGAGGGTGGCTCTGCAGGTGTGCCCACTTTTAACCAGTAGCTTTTAATCGACAGCTTTTAAGGCAGGAGGTTGAGGTGGTTTCCATAGCTCTGGGTTAGTCCTCTAGTCCGGACGGTATGTTCACTTCGTTGCTACGTTTTCAATCACACACAAAATCCGCCGGAAGATATGCTCTCCCGGCGGATGTTGTTGTGTTTCACTCAGTCCTTGCTGTTCGCTTATGGCTGGGCGGGAACATACAGCTCGGAGCCTGTTGCGAGGACTGTTGAAGAGTCGAGTTGAAGCCCGTTGAGTTCGTCGAGACGGGTGGTAGTAGTGTAGTGATTGGCGGCGAACTGGCCGTAAGTAATCTCTTTGCTGATCTTCACCGGCTGGTCAGGTGAGCGTGGTGCGGGCACCGATGTAGCAGGTTTGTTCGATACTGGCACGGAAAGTGTGGTATCGAGCGAGGCGGTGGGTTTCTTCACCGGCTGCTGTGCTGCGGCCTGGCCAGCGGTAGTGCTGACATTGATCTGTTGGCCGATACGAAGCGCCCTGTGATTGACGTTCGGGTTGGCGGCGATCAGCTGGTTTACGGAAACTCCGTATTTTTTGGAGATTTTGTAGAAGGTTTCGCCGGATGCCACTGTGTGCTTGCGCTGTGTGGAAGGTGCTTTGGATTTGGCTGCTTTGGCGGAAGCTTGTTTCTCGTGCATCCCGGAAACTTTCAGTTTCTGACCGGGGTGTATGATGGTGTTGCGAGTAATGCCGTTGGCCTGCTCAAGTGATTCCATGGAAACACCGAGCTTTCTCGAAATCTTGACCAGATTGTCACCGGCCACGATTGTGTAGGAACGGGGTTCCGTTGTGGAGCCTGTAGAAGCTGTCAGTGAAGACTGCTTGGTTCTGTGAGAGGGCGGTGTGTCGTTAAGACGGGAGATTTTCAATTCCAACTGGGCGATCTGTAGTTCCTGCTCTGCGCAAAGCGCACGGAGACGTTCTACTTCCGTGGCGGAAAGCAGAGGAGCGGAGGATGCGAAGAGAACGACTAGCGAGGCGAGGTGTGCTTTCATCTTCATGGAACGGGATTGTCCATGAATTTATTCAATCGGCAAGAAAATTTAAGTTTTCCTTACTATTTTCTAAAAAGTTCTCACGAGTCGTTGGTTTCCAACGATTTTTTCCTGGTTGGAAATTGAGGGGTTTTACTCGATCTCCTTGATCTCAGTGGAAGGAGCATTTTTTTTCACCGATTCAATGCCACCTTTTGCAGCTGCATCGGAGGAATACATCTGACTTTTCCCGATTACCTGTGCGTTGGATGCCTTGAGGTTGAAGTAAGGTTGGTTCGAGGTGGATTCTTTTAGCTCGAAGTATTTGTCATCAGTTCCGTGTTTCTGGACTGAGGCGATGCCTGCGAGGGCGGAAGCTTTCGAGGAATACAGCTGACTGGTAAGAATGACCTGCTGGTTGCCGGCTTTCAGGTTGAACATGAATTTACCGCTGGTGGATTGCTTGAGTTCGTATGACATGATGTTGATATAGTGTTAAATAACAGGTGATTTGTAGTTAGTCGGAAACGGACTGCCAATCGGTAAATTCCATTTTCCGAAGGAAATGGAGAGTTGAGGGAATTGCAGGTAATCTTTGTGTAAATCCCTGATTATTCACGGGACAGAAAAGAGATGATATGAGAGGGATAGTAATTCCCAAAAACCAGTTATGAAATCTTACCGTATTTTACTCTTCCTGCTGTTTCCGGTGTTCTTGATTTCATGCTACGGGCAGGAGGCGCCTCCTGAAAAGGCACTCAAATATCATGGGGTTTTGTTGAAACGTCCGCAAAACGAGACTTTGTTCGACAGGTTCTACAGTGCGTGGATCGACGAGCAGCCGGTGGAGGCACTTGAGAAGTTCCTGATGTCCGAGGCAGAGGAAAAGGGCGGACAGGCGTGGAGTGTGCTCGCGAGGTATCAGCTGAGGCGTGGGCAGGAGGACGCGGCGTTGGTGTCGCTGGGGAAGGCGATGGAGGAGGTAGATGATCCCTCGCTGCCGATGGAGCGTGCGAAGATCCTGATGCGGCGGCTGGCGTTTGACGAGGCGAGGAAGGATCTTGGGAGTGTGGCTGCTGGTGACGCTGAGCTGGCGCTTGAGGCAGGGAAAATGATCGGCAAGTCCTGGATACGGGAGGGCAATTCTGAGGAGGCGATCAAAGCATGGGACGCGCTTCTTCAGGAAAACCCGGATGACGAGGATCTGTTGGAAGATCTCGTGGAGTCGGCCGCGACCGAGGGGGAGACCGAGCAAGCTCTCAAATATGTGGAAAAGCTAATCGCTGCGAGTGGCGATCCATATCAGAAGACTTTGCGTGCTTTGCGGCGTGGGGATCTGCTGGCCTTGGCGGGGCGTATGGATGATGCGGTGGTGGCGTATTCTGAGACGTTGGCGCTGGTAGGCGAGGGCTCGTGGCTGGAGCGGGAGGTTCTGGCGCAGATTGAAAAACTTTTCAGGAGCCAGGACAGGTTGGATGATTTGCTGGCAGAGCTGACGAAGCTGAGTGAGGCGAATCCGAGGCGTTTGCTGATTCACAGGCAGCTGGCGAAGCTGGAAGCGGCGCAGGGAGATACGGACGGGGCGATAGGCCGTTTCCGTGAGGTGCTGAAGCGCTCGCCGGGTAATGCGGAGCTGCGCGAGGAGTTTGTGAAGCTTCTGATGGAGTCGGAGCTTTATGATGACGCGGTGGCAGAGCTTGAGAAGATGATCGAGCTGGCAAAGGACGATGCAGGGCTGCAGCTGCGGATGGCCGGTCTGAGAAATCAGCAGGGGAAAAAAGACGAGGCACTGAAAGCTCTTGAGAAAGCGCATGAGCTGGCAGGTGGCGATGAGATCAGCGGGGTGCAGGTAGCCGGGCTGATGTTTCAATACGGTCTTCCGGAACAGGGTGAGGCTCTTTTGAAAAGCCTGATCGAACTAGCTGAGGCTACGACCGCTCCGTCCGAATCGTTGGCGGCTCAGTATGGGAAGACGCAGCGCAAGGAGGAGGCGATTGTACTTTGGAAAAAGATCGCTGCGGAAGGGACTCTGGACACGTTGCTCAGGGCATCGGCTGCGGTTTCCGGGCTTGGGGAAAGTGGTGTTGCCTTTGAGTTGTTATCCACGCAGGCGGAGGAGTATCCCACGGATACCAGGTTTCTTACGGTGCTTGCGCAGATATCTTTGGCAGCTGACAAGGCCGCCGACGGGGTTCCTGTCGCGATGAAGCTTGTCCGCCTCTCCAAGGGAACTGGCGAGATCGCCTCGAGCGTTCCACTGGCGATGCGTGTGATCATCGCAGCGGACAAGTCGCTGGATCTGCGGGCGGATCTGGAAAAGCAGGAAGAGAGATCGGTTCCGGAGATCTGCTTGCTTGCCGCGCTGGCTGAGGGGCAGGGGGACTTCGATGCGGTGGAAACTCTTTTTGCTGAGATCTCGGATCCGATTCTGATCCGTTTCCATGCGGCGATACTGGATCGGCGCGGGGAGTTCGAACGTGCGATCGCTGCGCTGATCCGTCTGGCGGATACCGATGAGGGACGCAAGGCGTCGTTTTTCAAGGAACTTTCCGAATTGCAAGAGCGTGCGGGTAAGACCGACGAGGCTCTGGCTACGATGGAGAAATGGAAACAGGCGGCTCCGGGGGACAAGACCGCATGGGTCGTTGCAAGTGCGTTGCTGAGGGATCTGGGCAAGCCGGATGACGCGGCACGGATGACGCGGCAGGCAGTGGCGAAATTTGACGGCGACGAGGAGCTTTCGGCTACTCTGGCATCCCTGCACGAGGAGGCCGGTGACTGGGCGGATGCGGAGGGGATCTACTGGCGTCTTTATGATGCGGCGGTGAATCCGATGGATCAGCTCAGGTGGGGCTCGCAGCTGGCGCAACTGGCATTGAAAACAGGGCGCACTGAAGAGCTGGATGCGAAGCTGCAGGAGAGAAGCCGTGGCAACCGGAAATCAATAGGGCCGATTCTTGCGAGGGCTGAGCTTGCACGGCTTTTGAAAAACGAAGACTCGCGGCGCGACCTGCTTCTCGAGGCGGTGCGTCTGCAGCCGAAGGATGTGGATCTACGGCTTCAGATCGCGAATCTGGAAGAACAGGACGGCAATGCGGAAAGGGTGATTGCGGTACTGCAGGAGGCAGTGGGTTTTGATCAGACGGGCAGGGTTCGTTCGGCTCTTGCCCAGGCGTATTTGCGCCAGGGGAGAACGGTTGAAGGAATGCGTGAGCTGCGGGCGATTGCCGGTGCGCGGGGCGATGATCCGCGTTCCCTGGAGAGCAGCGCGGCATCCCTTGCAGGAGCCGGGCTTTATGACGAGGCGATCCGTTTTCTAAGCGAGTCGCTTAAAGATGGCGGTGACTGGAGGTCGAGGTATCTTCTCGCCGTGCTGCTGGAGGCGGATGGCAGGGAGACGGAGGCGATTCCGATTTTCCTGACACTGCAACAGGCGTCAGGAGAGCTGAAAGGAACGAAGCCGAAGGCTTCCAAAAATCCAGTGAATTTCGAGGGGTATGCGGAGGGTGTCAGGGATCTCATCGCCCTGAATCACACTATAAGAATGGCCTACGTGCACGAGGGCGATTCCAACTATTCATCAACGAGTATACCGATGACGGGAGTGTTTTATCTCCCGCAAACCGAGGATGAGGTGAAAGAGCTTTCCGCGATCCATCTGGCCAAGCTTTCCTCCACGCGACCTGAAGTGGCCGCGCGCGCCAAGGCCGTGGGGATGGATGATCTGGATTTCCTGGCCGAGCTGACCAAGGCGGGGGATCTGAGAAGGCTGGACTGGGGCTCTATGCTTGAAAAATTTCCAAAATACCCGGGGTTGCTCGAAACGGTGCTTCTTTACCGTGGCTATGGGCAGGGAGTGGAAGTGGAAATTGAGACCCTGAGCAAGCTTGTGGAAGAGAGGGAGGATCTTTCTTCCATCACTCGCTTCCAGGCCACGAGGCTTTTGGCTGAAGGTGCTTCCGGGGAAGATCCTATTTGGGATGAACTGATCGATTTGGCGAAGAAGAGCGTGGAAGAGGCCAAAGAAGGCGAGATCCAGGCGCTTGCATACTCCCTGATGAGATTCACTCAGGATAAAAACAAGCCTGTGCCAGATGCGGCCAAGGAAAAAATCAATGCTGTGCTGCTGGATCTGTCGCTCAACCATATGGTAAAAGGGGATGGCCAGTTTGACGGCTATTTCACTATGTTCATCACCGCGACAGCCGGAACGACGGAGCAGTGGATTGGCGCCTTGAATACATTGGTGAAAGATCATCAGGACGAGCTAGCCAAGGGCGGGATCGCCCCGCCTCAAAGGAGGATGGGATACAGGACACAGAACTGGAATAACGGACAGGATCCTTTTGTGTTGGCCAAACTTGGAGCTGAGATACTGGAATCCCTTCCGGCGGATTATATTTTCCAGATTTCCGGTTCCAGTGAACGAAGTTATTATCAGGACGCTGCGGTTGATCCGAAGGATCTGGTTGCGAAGCTGGAGCAGTTTGAATCGCCGCTACTGAGAGCATGGGTGGCGCATTGTGCGGAGGAAGAGAAAGTTCTGAAAAAGGCGCTCGCGGTGGAAGCATCTCCTCTGGAGGCAGCGGACTTCAATGTGATGCGCGCTTTCCTCTCTCTGGATAAGAAAAAATACGCTGAAGCGTATCGCCTGCTGGAGCTGAACCGTGCCGCGTATTCCGCGAAACGCGAAAAGACCAGTTGGCTGAATTTCAATCTCGTGGCCTTGGCGCTGGAAATGACAAAGGAGGAGCGTGCGGAGATTTCCGATGACCTGCGGGCGCTACTGATCCAGTGTCGTAGAGTGATGGGAGTTTCCGGAGCACCGGTACTCGCTGAGAAGGCGAAGGTGCTGGGCTTCGAGGATCTGGCGAAGCGTTTTCTTCCGCCGGTTATCGTGTCGAAGAGTAGTGTGAGCCGGATGGGAGGAGCTGGTTTCAGCGCGAAACAAAAAGGCCAGTCTTCAGGTGGTGGCTCGTTGGATAAGCTCAAGAAATTTTCTTCCGAAGGCAAAACGGAAGCTGCGGCGCGGGAGGCTCTTCTTCTTCTGCGGAAAGCTCTGGGGGAGAAACACAACAGCGGGTATGAGCTGCGGCGTCTGTTGCCGGAGATACAGAAAAACGTCCGTCAAGAGGTGGTGAGGATGATCGACCCGAATGATTCGCCCAGTCTGACGAAGCGTAAGGAATATGCGCGGATTTGTGCTCTTTTCGGGAAGAATGATTTGGCATTGAAGACTTTGGAGCTTCTTGCCACCGATAGGCCGGATGATGTCAACGTAGCGTCCGAGCTGGCATTTCTACTGCCGCCTGAGGAAAAGGAACGCGCGGTTGGACTTATCAACCGCTGGGCGAAATCTGATGATTTCGTGACCGCGGTGATCGGCGCCGCGGATCGCATGTCCAACAGTACGGCTGACAAGGAGTCTCTTTCCTACTTCGGGCTGATCTGCGGTTGGCTGGAAAAAGCGGACCCCGCTGACCTCAAGGGTGCGAATCTTAGCTGGGTGGCCTATCAGGCGAAGGGCTTCATGGA
>JBPOGC010000012.1:0-31009 GCA_051251795.1 Luteolibacter sp.
ATTCTCGTTCCGACGGATTTTTCCAAGATATCGCGCAACGCGCTTGACGTGGCGGTGGCTTTCTCCGAGTCGGAGGGGGTTACGAAAATCGACAGTCTCCACGTTTTCAATCTCGGGAATGTGCATCACAAGGTGACTCTTCCGGAAGAGCAGCAGATGTCCATGGCGCAGGATTTTGCCAACGAGATGCATCAGGATTTCCTGGAAGGAACCGATCTCCGAGGGGTGGAGGTGGATATGAAGCTGGTCTGTGATACTTCGGTGCCAGTGGCGGTGACTAAAGTCACCGATGAGTTGCAGATTGATCTGGTGGTCACCAGCTGCCGTGGTAAGAACGCGATTTCCGCGTGGTTCCTTGGGAGTAACGCGGAGGCACTCCTCGAACATTCCTCGGCTCCGATTATCGCTGCAAAAGCGAAGGGAACGGGAAGGAATTTCCTGGAAACATTCCTACATGGCTGAAAAGCAGCTTATACACTGACATGTCTCTTTTTCTGATACTTGGTTTGCTCGCAGCGGCAGTGCCGGCGGCTTTCCTGATCCGGCATGTGGCGGTGGGGCACCGTGTGTTTTGTCTGCCGGTTCCGGCGCTTGTATCGTTTGTGATACTTGCACTTGCGGCTCCGCAGGTGTTTTCCGGTGAGGTGGTGGCGGCCAGTTTTGACTGGGTTCCGGCGCTTGATCTGCAGTTCGCGGTGAATCTGCACGGATGGGGACTTCTGCTGGCGCTGCTGGTGACGGGTATAGGCAGTCTGATTCTGATTTATGCGACGGGCTACATGGGAGGGCATCCGCAGGCTCACCGGCTCTACGCTTATTTGTATGCGTTTATGTTCGCGATGGTGGGGCTGGCGGTGGCGGATCATCTGTTGCTGATTTTCATTTTCTGGGAACTGACGAGTATCACTTCCTATTTGCTGATTGGTTTTAATCACTCGGATCTGCAGGCGCGGAAGAACGCTCTGCAGGCATTGCTGGTGACCGGGTTGGGTGGGATGGCTTTGCTGGCAGGGTTCATTCTACTGGCTGATGTGGCGGGGACTTGGCGGCTCTCCGAGCTGGCGGATACGCGTGATCTGGTGACTTCCTCCGCAAGGTATCCGGCGATACTGACGCTTGTGCTGCTGGGGGCTTTTACAAAATCCGCGCAGTTTCCGTTTCACTTCTGGCTGCCGAATGCGATGGCAGCGCCGACTCCGGTCTCGGCTTACCTTCATTCGGCTACGATGGTGAAGGCAGGTGTGTTTCTGATGGGGCTTATGCTACCGGTTCTCGGGAATACGACAGCCTGGACTATAACGCTTACGACGGCTGGTGGCATCACGCTTTTGCTGGGTGGTCTCTTCGGGATGCGGCAGACGGATCTAAAGAAAATTTTGGCAGGGACGACTCTCGCGGTGCTGGGCATGCTCACGCTCTTGCTGGGGATCGGCTCTGAAAAGGCGGTTCTGGCGGCGGTTCTGGTGTTGCTGGGTCACGCGCTTTACAAGGCGACTCTTTTTATGGTGGCAGGCTCGGTAGATCACGAGACTGGGACGCGCGAGACCGGGGTGCTGGGTGATTTGCGCAGGACGATGCCTTTCACTGCCGCTGCTGCTGGGCTGGCTGCGGTTTCCAAGATGGGACTGCCGCCGATGTATGGTTTCATAGGGAAGGAGTATGCCTACAAATCGACGCTGTATTCTTCTTCCGAGATCCTGCTGACAGCGACCTTGCTGGTGGGTAGCGCGATCCTTCTTGCTCTTGCGATCCGGACGGGGATTTTGCCATTCTGGAAAAAGGAACAGGGAACCCTGCCAAAGAGTCCGCATGAGGCTCCTCCTTCAATGTTGGCCGGGCCGTTGTTGCTCGCGGGACTTGGTCTGGTGGTGGGGCTGCTTCCGGGGCTGGCTTCGCCATTGGTGTCCAGCGCGACATCGGCGATCCTGGGAGAACAGGTGGAGCCAGTGGTGAAACTCTGGTCGGGATTCAATCTGCCTCTTCTGCTGAGTGGCCTGACCCTGTTGGTGGGTCTTGGGATTTTCTTTTCGCGGGCTCCGATTTCCAAGGTGCTGAACGCTATCAGGATTCCCGGTGCGGAACGTGCCTACGAGGCGATCTTCGCGGGTGTGCTTGCATTGGCAACGAAGGTGACGCGGACTTTGCAATCTGGTTACCTGCGGAACTACCTGATCATCATTATCATGGCGACAGGGACACTGATCCTGATCAAGCTGACACGATTTGGCGGCTTGGGTGAAATTGAAGTGAAGAACAGCGCGACACCGGGCGGTGTGGTGATGATAGGCATGATGATGTTTGCGACCTGGCTGGCGGTAACGGCGAAGTCGAGGATTACAGCGCTGATTTCGCTGGGGACTGTTGGCTATGGTGTGGCTTTGATTTTTTCGATTTTCAGTGCCCCGGATTTGGCGATCACGCAGATTCTGGTCGAGACGCTGACGGTGGTGCTTTTCGCGTGGGTGGTGCACAAGTTTCCCGAATACCGCGATCTGTCATCGAAGCGCTCGAAGGCTTTCGACGGGGTCATCGCGACTCTTTCCGGGATTGTGGTGACCATGTTGGTTCTCAAATCGAAATCCGTGGAGCTGGGGCCGAAGATTTCCGAGACGCTTACCGAGATGTCCTATCCGCTTGCCCATGGTGCGAACGTGGTGAATGTGATTCTGGTCGATTTCCGCGCGCTGGATACGTGGGGTGAAATCTGTGTGCTGGCGATAGCGGCGCTGGGTGTGTGGGCGCTGGTGGGAAACCTGTTCTCAAAATCGAACCGAAAGTCTTCTTCCTGACATGAACTCAATCATTCTAAGCATCGCCAGTCGCTACGTGGGATTCGTACTGATCGTCCTGTCTTTGATCGCGCTCTACCGTGGGCACAATTATCCGGGTGGAGGATTCATCGGTGGCCTGATCGCTGCTTCCGCGTTTTTGCTCTGGGCTTTGTCGCATGGCTGGGCGGAGGTGCGTGAGAAGATCCGTTTCGATCCTATGAATCTTTTGGTGATCGGTCTGGGACTTGCCATGGCGAGTGGGATTCCGGCATTTTTTAATGGCACGCCATACATGACAGCCCAGTGGGGGCCTGCCTGGTATATTCCGGTTCTCGGGAAGCTGAAGCTGGGAACTCCGCTGCTGTTCGATATAGGGGTCTATTTCGCGGTCGTCGGCTTTACTTTGAAATCCGCTATCGCCCTTGGCTCGGAGGCTGAAAAAGACAGCTGATTTATTTTTACTATCTCAATTCACTTACATGGAAATCCTCATAGCCATACTCATCGGTGTTCTCTTCGCAGGGGGCGTTTTCTGCATTCTGCGCAGGAGTTTTATGAAGCTGATCATCGGGATCATGCTTCTGAGCCAAGCGGCGAACCTGTTGGTCTTCGCGTCAGGAGGGCTGACTTCAGCGATCCCGATTTTTGCGAATTCCAAAACCGGCGAGCCACCAGTGGGGTATGCCGATGCCATCCCGCAGGCGCTGGTACTCACTGCGATTGTGATCGGCTTCGGGCTGGTGGTTTTCACAATCGCGCTGCTGCTCAAGGTGTATCGCGCGGTGGAGACTGATGATCTCAACGAATTCAACCGGACTGACCGCATTTCATGATCCTGCTTCTGCTTTCCATATTCATTCCATTCGCCACGGCTCTGGTCTGTCTTTGTTGCGGCTCGCGACCGGGCTTGGCGCGTATTGCCGGTGTGACTGGGGCTGCTCTGCTGGTGGTTTCCTCGGCGTTGCTTCTCAAGGAGACACTGGCTGAAGGTTATATTGTGATGCAGGCAGGGAACTGGGCTGCGCCGTTCGGGATCACGCTGATCGTGGATGTGTTCAGTGCGGCGATGGTTTGTATCACCGGGGTGGTGGGACTGGCAGTGGCGGTTTATTCGCTGCGGGACATTCCGGAGACTCTGATCAGAAAGCATTATTTCGCGTTGTTCCACTTTCTGATCATGGGGGTGAACGGGGCGTTTATCACGGGTGACCTTTTTAATCTCTATGTGTGGTTTGAGATCATGCTGCTTTCATCCTTCGTGTTGATCACGATGGGCGGGAAGCGCGACCAACTGGAGGGCGGGGTGAAATATCTGGTGATCAATCTTTTCTCTTCGATCCTGTTTCTTTCGGGCGTGGGCTTGCTTTACGGGAAGCTGGGGACGCTGAACATGGCGGACATCGCGCTGCAGCTTTCGCAGACTGATGATGCCTTTCTGGTGAATTCTTCGGCGATGCTTTTGCTGGCGGCGTTCGGGGTGAAGGCGGCGATCTTTCCATTCTTTTTCTGGCTTCCTGCTTCCTATCATACGCCGAGCGTGGCGATTTCCGCGTTGTTCGCAGGGCTTCTGACGAAGGTGGGTGTCTATGCGCTGATCCGGGCATACACTTTGTTTTTCCATACGCAGTTCGACGTGGTGCAGGACATTCTTTTGTTCCTGGCGGGGGCGACGATGGTGACAGGGGTCTTTGGCGCGGCGGTGCAGTATGAGATACGGAAGATCCTTTCGTTCCACATTGTCTCGCAGATCGGCTATATGATCATGGGGCTTGCGATCGGGAGCTCGCTGGCGATCGCGGGTGCGATTTTCTACACGCTGCATCACATCATTGTAAAAACGAATCTGTTCCTTATCTCAGGTTTGGTGATGGCGAAGTGCGGGACGGCGGATCTGAAGAAGATCGGTGGGCTTTACAAGTGGGCTCCGGGGCTTTCGTTGCTGTTTTTTATTCCGGCATTTTCGCTGGGCGGGATTCCTCCGCTTTCCGGGTTCTGGGCGAAGTTTTCGGTGATCAAGGCCGGGCTGGAGGGAGGACATTTCATCCTGGTGACGACTGCACTGCTGGTGGGTGTGCTGACATTGTTTTCCATGACGAAGATCTGGGCGGAGGCTTTTTGGAAAGACAAGGAGGCGGCGAAAGAAGGGGAAAGCCCGCTGGATCCGACGCCATTGCCTCTCTCCATGACAGTGCCGTGTATCGTGCTGGCGGTAATGACTGTGGCGATAGGTCTTTTCAGCAATCCTTTGTTTGAACTGGCGCAGATGGCCAGCGACCAGTTGCTGAGTCCCGAGGTATATATCGATAAAGTCCTGAATCCCTAGAACCCAGAGATCATGCGAATTTTTTCAGCCATAGAACTTTTCCTGTTTTACCTCTACGAGGTTCTGATCAGCAATCTGCGGGTAGCCCATGATGTGCTGACGCCAACCCATCATATGCAGCCTGAGATGGTTTATGTGAACGTTTCCGATCTGACAGACCGGCAGCTTCTGGCGGCCTCAAACCTGATCACGATGACTCCCGGGACGCTGAGTTTGGATGTTTCCGAGGATAGGAAGTTGCTCAAGGTTCATTGCATGTATGTGAAAGATGCGGAGCAGGTTGCGAGGGATATGGAGAATAATTATCTGCGTCGGATACGCAGGGTGTTTTAAAACAAGGACGAGAAAATGTTTACTTCGATCGAACAAATACCGGCGTGGGTGATCCTCGTTGCACAAGCTATCATCGCTGCTGCGATGCTCCTGGCAGGGTGGCGAATCTGGAAGGGGCCTTCGATCCCCGACCGCATCGTGGCTCTGGATTTGCTTGCCGCACTGATTATGGCGCAGACGGTTCTGTTGGCGATCACGAGTGGCTTTGTTTCGTATCTGGATGTGGCCACGGCGATCGCGGTCATCTCTTTCCTGGCCACGGTGGCCTTCGCCCGGTATCTGGAAAACAAGGACGTGCCGCTATGATAATTGTCGCAAGTATTTTGATACTTCTGGGAGCTTCGTTTGGCTTTATCGCCGCGCTGGGAGTGGTGCGTATGCCGGATCTTTATTGCCGGATGCACGCGGCGACGAAGGCGGGTGCGTTTGGTCTGAGTCTGTTGTTGATCGCGTTGTGTGTTCTTACAAACGAGCCGCGGGCATATATCCAGAGCGGGCTGATCATATGCTTTTTCTATCTGACGACACCGATAGCGGCGCAGATGATTGGGAGGGCTTCGCTTGTCCGGGAGATTCCGCTTTTGAAGCGGAAAGACCGCTGATTTCACTGGATGTGATTTAGTGGTTTTCGCGGATTGCCTACGGGTGGGTTTTTATCTGTAATTCCTCGTTATGAAGGAGTTACGGATTTCGAGGCGTACGATGTTGAGGCAGAGTTTTTGTTTCAGTGCGGCGTTGTTTGCCGGTCGGGGATTTTTGAACGCGTCGGAATTCGGTCAGGGAGCGAAGCATTTCATGATGATCGGCGACTGGGGGAATCATAAGAGTGACAAGCAGCAGAAGGCGGTGGCGAAGGGGATGGAGGGCTATATGAAAGCGGGGGGCATTACTCCGGAGGCGATGTTCCTGTTGGGTGACAATTTCTATGGGCCGTTCAAAGGAGGGACGAAATGCAAGAGGTGGAGGACTCAATTTTCCGGGGTGTATCCGAAGAAAGTTTTTCCCGGGAAATGCCACGCGATCCTCGGGAACCATGATTACGATGATGAGCCGGTGAAGAAGCTGAATGCGGAGCTCGAGTATTCGACGGCACGTCCGGGGACGCGCTGGAACATGCCAGGGAAGTGGTATCGGCTGGATCTGGAGCAGGACGGCAAGCCTCTGATGACGGTGCTGGCGCTGAACAGCAATTTCAAAAACAAGCGTTTGTCACTGACACCGGAGGAGCGTGAGGAGCAGACGGCTTGGCTAAAGGCAGAGCTGGCGAAGCCGAGAACGGCGCCGTGGATGGTGGCGTTGGGGCATCATCCGATGTATAGCAACGGGAAGTACGGTGATAGTAGTATAGTTTTGGACGAATGGGATGAGATTTTCCGGGAGAACGGGGTGCAGTTTTACTTTTGTGGACACGAGCATGACCTTCAGCACATCGAGATCGAGGGACATCCTACATCGTTCGTGGTGTCAGGCGGTGGTGGTGCGAACATTCGCGAATTAAGCAGCAAAGAGCATGAGCCGTTTGGCAAGGCAGTGGCTGGGTTTACGCATCTGGAGGTGACTCAGGAGCGGTTCATCGTGCGGCATGTGGATGAAGAAGGGCGGACTCTTCACGGTTTTTCCAAGACTCCGGATGGGGAGTGGAGCGGGCTTTCGTGAGGGAGTAGTCGAGGGGTTTTACGGATCGCTTGATTTGAGCAGAAAGCGGGGTAGCGTTCAGGCTTATGAAAAAGGGGATTCTAGGGAGTGCTGTGTTTTTTGCTTTGGTAAGTTCCGTCTGGGCGGATCTGGGAACGGAGCTTGTGGCGAAGGGATTGGAGAGGCCGGTGTGGGTTGGCGCTCCGGACGGGGTGAAGGGCAAGCTGTGGGTGATGGAGCAGGCGGGGACGGTTTGGATTTATGATCTGGAGACCGGGAAGAAGTCCAAGGAGCCGTTTCTGGAAATCGAGGAACGGGTGGAGCGGAAGGGGAATGAGCAGGGATTGCTGGGGCTGGCATTTGCACCGGATTTTCCGAAAACAGGGAAATACTATGTGAATTTCACAGACAAGGATAAGCACACGCAGATCGTTCGCTTCGTATCCAAGGATGGGGTGACGACGGAAGATGAGGGGGAGACCATTTTGGAATACGGTCAGGATTTCGGGAATCACAATGGCGGCTGGCTGGACTTCGGGCCGGATGGGATGCTTTACATTGCCACGGGTGATGGTGGATCGGCGAATGATCCGAAGAATCGATCCCAGGATATGTCGAGTCTTCTTGGGAAACTGTTACGGATCGATGTCTCCGGTGAAAGAGGGTATTTGATACCGGAGGATAATGCCTTTGTGGGGAAGACGGATGTGATGCCTGAGATCCATGCATCCGGACTGAGGAATCCGTGGAGATGTTCTTTCGACCGCGTGACTGATGATTTTTGGATAGGGGACGTGGGACAAAATGCTTTTGAGGAAATCGATATGGTGAAGGCCGGCGAACTGGGCGGTCAGAACTTCGGATGGAAATTGCGCGAGGGCGAAATCAAGACGCCTCCGAGAAAGTTCAAGAAGGTAGGTGGCGAGATCCCGCAAAATCACCATGAACCCATCTACGTCTACAAGCATGGAGGTGGAGCGACTGAGGGTCAGTCGGTGACAGGCGGTTTTGTCTATCGTGGGACAGCCGTTCCGGAGCTGAAGGGGCGTTACATATTTGCAGACTACCAGAACCCGCGAATTTGGTCATTTGAGGAGAAGAGTGGAAAGGCTGCCGACTTCACGGATCACACAAGCGAGATGCAACCGGAGGGTGGGCGTATCAGCCTGATATCGTCCTTTGGCGAAGACGCGACAGGGGAGGTATATCTAACTGATCTGACGGGGAGTGTGTATCGGATAGTGGCGAAATAGTTCAAGATGTGCAGGAACCTCAAATGATTCTAAGGGAGGGCGATTGGTGGTCTTTTTTAGTAAGTGGTTTATTTTCTTCTTTAGCAGCTCCTAAGTTAGTTAATAAACGGTTGTGAATTACTGCGGAACTAAGAGATCTAAGCTACAGGATGCCTTTCTAAAGCTTCTGGGGCGGAAAGCCCCAGTGTGTTCAGATCCATTCAGGCACGAACCAATCATATCACTTCACGTTCCAAAATGTGGGGGGCAGTCGTTTGGCGAAATCATCAAGCAGAAGGTCAGCAAGAAATACCGTGTGGAATACTACTATCCTGATGTGGACATGTTCCTCCCTGACGATTGGAACCAGCCGGGAACTTTCATTCACGGGCATTTCGAGGTCCGGAAGGGCAATTCCGTAGAGGACGTCTGCCCGGGGATCCGGAACTACATAACGATCATCCGGGATCCCTACGAGGCGTGCATCTCAGGCTACTTCTACGGACTACAGAACAACTTTGAGTGGGCGACATCGAGAACCCTTGAGGAATATATTCAAATCAAGACTGCTGTTCCGGAAGGCCCATTAAGCTTCGCCCTTCCTAGGCATGATGATGTCGATACCATTGAGAAATATTGCGAGAAGTTTATGCTGATCGGTGTCCTGGATTCCATGCCTATGTTCCTGGCTCAGCTGAAGAAACTGACCGGGGTTTCCCCGGAAGAGTTTCCAGTGCTCAACAAGGCGGAGAGGGGTAAGCAGGATGAGGATTTCAGAAAGCAGGTGGAGGAAGCCTTCCCGTTCGACTTCGAGCTCTACAACCATGTGAAACGTCTCGGTTGCTATGTAAGAGACTGGAGCGGGACGACTAATCCTTGACGATCAGAGCGGCGAAAGCGCCATCCGTGCCATGATCTACGGGTGTGATCTGACGGGTCTTTTTCAATGTCAGTTCCGGGTGCTTCTCGACGAAGGCTTTGACCAAAGTGGTGTTCTCGGCGGCTTCGATGGAACAGGTGGAGTAGACAATACGACCGCCGGGTTTGAGGCATGGGAGTGCGTTTTCCAGGATAGTTGTCTGGATGTTTGAGAGTTCCTCTATGTCCTTGGATTGGATGCGCCAGCGGACATCGACACGGCGGCGGATGACTCCTGTGTTGGAGCAGGGGACGTCGAGAAGGATGGCATCGAAGGCTCCGTGGAAAGACTCTGGGGCTGGCTGCAGCCAGTCGTGGATTGTGAGGGAGGCGGGCTTGATGCCGAGGCGGTCGAGGTTTTCCTGGAGACGGGGGATTCGTTTTTCGTTGGAATCGGTGCAGGTGAGGTGTTCGCCGGTTCCTTGGGCGGCGGCGATTAGAAATGCTTTTCCTCCAGGGGCGGCACAGGCATCGAGGACGGTTTCGCCGGTCTTCGGAGCCATGAGATCAACGCAGTGGCGTGTGGCGGGATCCTGGATGTAGAGTTTTCCCTCTGCGAGCAGATGGGTGGGAAGCTCTCCCTCTAGCTGGTAGTAGTTTGGAGAGTGGCCGAGTTTTTCGCCGGGGACTTCTTCCGGAGGTGTCGTGAGAGGATTGAGGCGGAAAAAAGTCTCAGCGGGCTGGTTGTTCCACTCCATGATGGCGATGGCCTTGTCCTTGCCCAGGGTTTTACGCCAGCGGTTGAAAAGCCAGTCCGGGTGGGAATGGCGGACGGCCGGAGGAAGATCATCAAGATCTTCCATGATTTTTTTCCTCGTGGTGATGGCCTTGCGCAGGACTGCGTTGACTAGCGGACGGACGCTTGATTTTGCTGACTCGACGGTCTCGTTCACAGCGGCGTGATCCGGGATGTTCAGGATCAGGATCTGGCAGAGGCCGACGCGGAGGACATCGCGGGTTTCTGCATCGAGTTTGCCTTTGCGGAGCTCAGTGATCCAGTGGTCGAGAAGGCGGCGGTGCCTTAGGACTCCGAAGAGGATTGCCTGAAGGAGGCCACGATCCGAGGTGGAGAGCATGCGGCGCTGAGCGTGGCGGTCTACGAGAGTTTCGGCATAGTCGTGGCCTTTTGCCCAGGCACGGAGGGCGGATACGGCGGCTTGGCGGACGTGGAAGTTTTTCGTAGGCATAAGTTTCAACTTTCAATTTTCAACTCTCAAGGAAGACCTTTCTAGCTGATGACGTCGAGAAGCTCTGGGGAGAGGAAGTCCTGGCCGTGGATGATGTGGTCGAGGAGGGGGACGTCTGTCAGGGACTCGAGGATGCCTTTGTTGGTGATCATGGGGGTGTCCATTTCGTCCTCTAGCTGGTTGAGGATGATGCCGGCGCAGACGAGGCCTTTTGCTTTGATGGCGGCGAGGGTGAGAAGGATGTGGTTCAAGGCGCCGAGGCGGTTTGCGGCGACGAGGATGACGGGAAGGCCGAGATCTGCGGCGAGATCCGAGATGAAATAATTTTCCGTGATGGGGACTTCCCAGCCGCCAGCGCCCTCGACGAGGACGGTATCATGCTTTTCCGAAATGGAGCGAAATGCAGCCAGGAGCTCGGCAGGGTCGATCGTCCTGTTTTCAAGAAGCGCGGCGACGTGGGGGGCGAGGGCGCTGTTGAAGTGGAGGGGATTGATCTCGTCGATGGGAATGTTTCCCGAGACCTCGGCAAGGATGGTGGCATCGTCACGATCCCCGCATGAGACGGGCTTGTAGCCGATGGCGTTTTTTCCCTCAGCGCGGAGGGTCTCCACGATGAGGCGGGTGACGTAGGTTTTTCCTACTTCTGTATCTGTTCCTGTGATGAAAAAATTCACTGCAGGACAGGGAGGTGGCAAGGCGCGGGGTGGTCAAGCCAAGACTGAGGAGTGTTCGTTTTCTCTTCGACCCGGATGGGGAGTTCTGTCTATGATCCGGAAGTGACCCGTTGCCCGTATTGCCAGACCCAGATTCATCCGCAGGCACCGGAATGCCCGGCATGCATGATGACTTTTCCCAGAACCGGCGCGCTGGTAGGTGCGATGCCAAGACTCAATCCAATCGTGGCTGATACGACGGGGCGGCTCAATTCCGGGGTTGCCGACAAGATCAGGAAGAGGATCGCTAAAATTCAGCGGAAATTTTCCCAGGTGGTGATCCAAGTGGTGATGAACCGTTTCCCGGATGAACATCCACTGGCGATGCATGCGTTCTGGTTGTTCAATTCCGGTGCTTTTGCAGGAGAAGGGAAGAGGGGTAAGGAGAATCACTCGGTGATGATTCTGGTGGATCCCTACAGGTACGAGGCGGCGGTGGTGCCTGGATACGGACTGGAGCCGTTGCTACAGGATGCGGCGCTGGCGCATTTGTTGGAAATGGCCGGGCCGGCATTGCTTTCCCAGCAATGGGAGCTTGGGATCGAGGTGATCCTGGACGGGCTGGATCAGCTTCTGGAGCTGGTGAGTGAGGCGGGTACGAATGAATACGCGGAAAATGATTTTTAACCCGGCCGTGAGCTAGGCGAAGGCTTTGAGGAAGCCGACTTCCAGGGCGAGGGGCTCTGAGGCGTTTGTCTCCAAGGTGCGGCGGAGGCTTTCGAGTGCTTCGAGGCGTCTGCCGATGTTGAATACGGTTTCGGTTTCCGCGATTTTCTGGAGCTGCGGGGTGGACTGGGGAAAGTCGAGATCGCTTGAGCCGGTCTTGATGCGGATGAGGTCTGCGAGCCATGCGAGGATGACATCGAGGTAGCGGTTGCGGGCATCGAGGTAGTCGGCTTCGGCTCCGGCTTTGTGGAAATCTTCGCGCTCTTTCAGCCAGGTGCCATCGGTGCCATCACGGTAGGTGGCGATTTCCTCCTTGTGGGCGGCTTTTGCAGCGGCTTCCGCTTCAGCCTTTTTGCCGGCGAGGAAATCTGTGAAGACGGATTTGAGCTGAAGCGCGGCGATGGGTGTGCCGAATCCTTTCGCGGCGACTTTGTTCAGGGAGGCTACGAGTTCTTCGCCTCCATCCGCGGAGAGCGAGCGGCCTCCGGTGAGTTTTACCTGGACGCAGCGGGAGAGGATGGTGGGGAGGAGGCGCTGGGGCTGGCTGGTGAGAAGTAAGAGCAGTGTGCTGTCGGGTGGCTCTTCCAGGGTTTTTAGGAAAGCGTTTTCCGCCTGCTCGTTCATGCGGTCCGCGTTGACGATCACACCGATCTTGGTTTCGCCTTTGGGGGCGGCAAGTTGGAGTGTGTGTTCGAGATCACGGATCTCCGCGATGGTGATGCGGCGGGATTTGGAGCGGGGGCGGATGATGCGAACCCAGCCGCTTTCCTGCTCGTCGAGTGGAAGAATTTTTTCCTCAACCGGCTCACCAAAGAGGTCGATGCCACTCTCGTCCGAGGGTTTGTTGATGAGAGAGATGAGACGCGAGGCCAGGTCTTCTTTTCCGCAGCCGAGGGCACCGGATACAAGGAATGCGTGGGCAAGGCGGTTCCGCTCATGGGCGGATTGGATCAGTTCAAAGGCTTTCTCGGCGGTCTGGGACACGGGGAGAAGATTGTTGATCGGGAGCGCCGATGCAAGCAGTCATGGACCTGGAGAATGGTGCGCGCTGCAGGTTTCGAACCTGCGACCCCATCCGTGTGAAGGATGTGCTCTACCACTGAGCTAAGCGCGCTGAATCTGCGGGGCGGGAGAATGAGAGGTTTTCGAAGGGTTGTGCAAGCTCATTTGGTATATTCAAAGGTGAGTTCGGTGGGATGAATGGGAGTTTTTCCCTGAAACATTGAACAAATTTTTGACAAGAAGCAGTTTGCTGTTTAAAGAACGCCCCCCGCACGAGCGAGATGTTCCGCGCGGGTTCCGCAGATTCACTACAAACCGATTTTTTCCCATGTCAAAGAAGACGACTCTCAAAGCAGCTCCCCGCCTCCGCAGCGGCTCCGGCAAACTCAAGCAAATGCGCCGCGAAGGCTGGCTTCCATCCGTTGTTTACGGGCGTGGTGTGGAGACAGAGAGCCTCAAGATCGATGCGAAGACTTTCTCCGATCTGATGGCACACAGCACCTCGGACAGCATTCTCATCAACCTTGATGTGGAAGGCGAAGGCGTTCGTTCCGTTTTCCTGAAAACGATCCAGCACGATCCTCTTACCGGTATCGCTCTCCACGCGGATTTCCTCGCGGTGAACGACAAGACCGAGATCACTGCGAACATCCCTGTGCACTTGCACGGTGATGCGGAAGGTGTGAAAGCCGGTGGTATCCTCGAGCAGTATAACCACACGATTGAGATCGTCTGCTTCCCGAAAGATCTTCCGGAAGTAATCGACCACACAATCACGGAACTCAATGTCGGTGATTCACTTCACATCAGTGATCTTGCGCTTCCCGCTGGCATCACACCGACACAGCCTCCTGAGACTGTGATCGCTCACATCGGCACACCGGCAGCACTTGTCTCCGAGCAAGCTTCCGGCGAAGAAGGTGGAGAGGCTGAAGTGCCTGCTACCGCACAGAAGGAAGAAGAAGCTCCTGCTCCTGCAGAAGCATAGGCTTAGTATTTCTTTTTCCATAAACGTCCGGCGCATTCCGCTCCGGGCGTTTTTGTTTTATCATTTGCGGTCCGCAGGGATGAACTGTCGAGCTCCGGATCGGATGATGGTTTCGACAAGATGCCGGAATTCCGCTCGGACTTCGGCGGGGTCGGCCACAGTGGATTCCACCTCGGCACGGACTTTCGCGCGGAAGCGCTCACGGAGGCGGTGAATGGCTACGTTGAGGGCGTTGGCTTCTAGCCCGAGTTTGTGGCAGGCGTCTTCTCGGGAGGCGGTTGGCCCGCCGTCGAGCCATGGTTTGAGGGTGTGGAAGATCTTGGTTTTGCCACTCGCGGCCATTTCCGATTCGAGCGCTTCGTGAGTGCGACGGATTAGGGCGAATGCCCAGTCGCGGTCGAAGCGGGTGCCGTCGTCCGGCGAGTCGGGGAACTGCTCGTCGAGGGGGATTTGTTCTAGATCACCGCCACGTTTCTGAGCCAACAGAGCTTGGTGTTGTTTGGCGGTGTAGTGTTTGACCGCGCCGAGCAGGTAGGTGCGGAAGCGTCCGCGTGAGGGATCCGGCGAGCCGATGTTTTCACGCGATAAAAGTTGCTCGAAGAAGCCGTGAGTCAGATCGCGGGCAAGGTCGGGATCACGCGTTCGTACTTCGATGAAACGAAGAACGGGTTCGTAGTAGATGGCGCAGAGTTCGGAGAGGGCGGCCTTGGATTCCTCGGTTTTTCCGCGAGTCCGCTCGATGAGAGTCCAGCGTGTTGAGCGGAATGAGGATGAATTCATATGGGTTTACTGGTCTTTTCGTTTGAAGTGTGGGATAGAGGCTCTGCCTTCGAGGTAGTCGATCAGGTGTTCTACTTTGGAGTGGTCGATGATCCACTGGTTGTCGCGTCGAATTAGGGGGAGGTAGAAGGCCTCATTGATACGTGGCTTTTCGGGAATTCTTTTGCTCGCGAAAGTGAGGCCGACCTTCGCCGAGGATGCTGATTCATCCAATTCGGGAGATTCATAGGGGCTGCAGATTGCGAGGAAGGGCATGAGTTCGATGATTGAGTAAACTTGAGCTGCGGTCAGGTTTTTCTCATCGAATGCGGCGATAAGTGTCGGGATATTTTCTGCATCGGAGGCTTTCAAAATTGAATTCCGAGTCGATTCCGGGCTGCTGAAGTCCTCCCAAGACAAGTGCAGTTGAGGCAGCGGGTCGCGATAGGGCTTGGCTGGGGGAAGAATTTCGGGTGTCGGCCATGGTTTGATATTGCCGAGAACGAAAGCTGAAAACAATGCCATGGAAATGCTCAGGACGAAGACGCGCCTGCGAGTGAAGACGATCAGGAAAGCTCCCGCACAAAGTGAAACTGTGAATAGGATTCCGAAAAGGCCACGAACTGTCCTTCTTTCGGTTTCAACTTCATGGTTCCGGAGTCCTTTGTTTTTGGATTCGATGAAGTAGCGATCCGGAAGCAGTGCGCGGAGACGCTGTTCGTAGGCGGTAAAGTGCTCCGGAGCCCGATCGTCCATCCACGGAGCATCACAGATGAAATCGAGACCCATGGATCCCGGACGGAGTTTGGCCGGATTGCTTTGTTGAAATGCGGGGGGGAACTCAATCCTGTAGAGATCCTCGTTGTTTCCCGCCGCCTTGAGGGCTGCTTGTTTTACAAATGCCGCATCCTCATCGTTGAGAACAGTGAAGGTTTCAGCATTGCGGATGGTGAAGGAAGTCGCGGCGTATTTGTTGAAGAGGTGAAGCTGCACGTGGAGGTGCTTTGCCGCTACGAGGCTGGCGACCAGAAGCAAGGGGCCGAGAATCGCCGCGACGCGCTGGAAACGCAGGAAGGCGCGGGACGAATTTTTTTCCAAAGGCAAAGCCACAAGGTGCCACAGAATGCGACCTGCAAGAACGGAGATGATGAACAGGATGACTACCCAGAGAAGCGGCATAATCTGACCCGAATATATGACGTCCTCGAATCCTCCTCCGAAATGCAGGTCGAAAAAACTTATACAAAGAGGCGCGATCACGATCAGCCAAAGCAGTCCTGCCAGCCCCGGAAAGAAAGCGACGGCCAACAGGAGGCGGCGCCATTCGAGTGGGAATTTTCCCTGCTTCATGCGGATCAGCATCCACCAACAGCCGATCTGGCCGAAGATGAAGGCGATTGTGCCAAGTCCGAGGATGACCGGACTCGTTAGGAAGCCGACAGCGCCGGTGATAAGGCCGCCGAAAAGCAGGCCGAGAGACCAGAGGGGGATCTTGGTGGTGGTTTCGTCTCGGCTGGGAGTGGCTTTGGTGTGGCGAGATCGTGGAGGGGCTTGGAAACCTTTTTCGAGATCGGTGTCGATATCGTCGGCGCGTTGGTAACGGCGCTCGCGTTGCTTCTCCAAGGCGCGCATGACGATGTCGTCGATGCCCGGGTCGCTGACGCCGGACTCACTGGGAGCGGGAAAGCGACCGAGCGGGAGGCCTCCGGTGAGCATTTC
Source organism: Luteolibacter sp. (assembly GCA_051251795.1). Lineage (GTDB taxonomy): Bacteria > Verrucomicrobiota > Verrucomicrobiia > Verrucomicrobiales > Akkermansiaceae > Luteolibacter. The sequence goes on from JBPOGC010000012.1 coordinate 16,247, forward strand.
ATAGAAGACGACGCCGAGGCTGTAGATGTCCGCGCGGTGATCGACGTTGCCCGGATCCTCGATTTGCTCGGGCGCCATGTATGCCGCGGAACCGAGGGTGGAGCCGGTGGCGGTGAGTTGTAGCGCAGGATCTTCTCCGGCGAGACGGGCGATGCCGAAGTCCGCGATTTTCACCCTCCCCATGGTGTCGATGAGGATGTTCTCAGGCTTTATATCGCGGTGGAGGATGCCGTGATCGTGGGCGAACTGGATGGCGGAGCAGAGCCCGGGGATGAGGGAAAGGGCCTGGGCGGATGTGAAGCGGGAGGCACGCATGGCCTGGCGCAGGTTCACGCCATCGACGTATTCCATGAGCAGGAAGTAGAGGCCGCCGCATTCGCCGAAGTCGTGGATGCCAACGATGTTCGGATGGCTGAGTTTGGCGAGAGCCTTTGCCTCGCGGGAAAAGCGCTCTGCGAAGCCGGGATCGTCACCCAGGCCTGGGACGAGGATCTTGAGGGCGACGAGCCTGTCGAGGTTCGGCTGGCGGGCCTTGTAAACGATGCCCATGGCGCCGCGACCGATGTGTTCCAGTATTTCGAGGTGGGGAAAGGCGGTGCGTAGGTCGTCAAGCGTGGGGCCGTCGTGGGTTGGCGAGGACTCCAGGGCTCCGGCAAGGACGCAGGCGGGACAGAGACCGGCCGGGGCGTCGGCAGGCAGTGGCAGATGGCAGGAGGGGCAGTTTGATGTGATCACATGATTTCCTGACGGGAAAAATAGACGGCATTACAGAAAACATGGGAAAAACGATTCCGGCAACATCCATCCCCGCGCCCGATCCGCCCGGTCGCTCAAATTTTCTTCCAAACCCGGGCCCGATGGGCTGTTTTCGGTGATGGCAATTTCCCTGATCATAGGACTCGGCAATCCGGGGCGGCAGTATGAGGACACCCGGCACAATGTGGGTTTCATGCTGCTCGACAAAATGGCGGCAGCGGAGGGTGCTGTTTTCAAGAGTGAGCCGAAATTCCAAGCGCACATCGCGAAGCTGGAGGGGGGGCTGATCCTGATGAAGCCACAGACCTTCATGAATCTGAGTGGGCGCTCGGTGAGGACGCTGATGTCGTTTTTCAAATGGGAGCTGGATCGGATTCTGGTGGTTTATGACGATGTGGCGTTGCCGCTGGGGCATCTGCGTTTTCGCGAAAAAGGATCGGCTGGAGGGCACAACGGGATCAAATCACTGATCGAGCATCTGGGGGGCGACGGGTTTTCGCGGCTGAAAATGGGGATAGGCGCGGCGAGGCCGGGGGAGATGACGGGGCATGTGCTGGGGAAGTTCGCCCCGGACGAGCGGGAGGGGCTTGAAAACATGCTTGCCACGGCAATGGAAGCTGTGCAGGTTTCCCGCTCCCAAGGTATAGCCTTGGCATCGAACCGATTTAATACTCCTAGAACCAAACCAACCCCTAAAAAAGAAGATGAGCCGCAAATACGAAGGTCTGATTGTCCTGACGAGCAAGAGCCAGGAGGGCAGCATGGATGACCTTGTCACCGCTGTTTCCAAGGAAATCGAATCCGAAGGAGCCACTGTCGAAAAAATCGACAATCAGGGTCGCAAGGAATTCGCCTACACGCCACGCAATATCAGCGGTGCGCATTACGTGACCTACACAATTTCCGGAGAGCCTTCCTGCATCGCCAAGATCCAGGAGAAACTCGCTGCGAATCACTCCGTTTACCTGAATCAGTTCAACCGCGTAGCCTGAGTTCCAGGTGCGTGTTCTGCCCAGGCCAGCCTGCCTGACATAACTCCAACCATTTTCCACCATGGCCAATCTGAACAAAGTAATGTTGATCGGAAACCTCACGAGGGATCCGGAACTCAGGCATACTCCGAAAGGCTTGGCTGTTACGGATCTGGGCGTTGCGGTGAATCGCAGGACTCAGGATGGAAACGGCGGATGGCGTGACGAAACCACTTTTGTGGACGTCACTGTCTGGGGAAACACGGCGGAGAACGCCCAGAAGTATCTGAGCAAGGGGCGCGGTGTTTTCATCGAAGGCCGTCTCCAGATGGATACCTGGGATGACAAGGCCACAGGCCAGAAGCGCAGTAAGCTCAAGGTTGTCGGTGAGGTGCTGCAGTTCCTTCCTGATGGAAAGGGCGGCGGCGCGCGTCAGTCAAGCGACTCCGGGCAAAGCAGCCAGGGTGGAGGCGGTGCCTCCCGCCAAGGTGGTTCAGCCGGGCCGCCAGACGATTATCAGGAAGAAGACGACATTCCGTTTTAAATTTACTCATTCATGTCCGCCGAAAGAATTCTATATGTGAAATCCGGTTGCCCTTGGTGCATCGAGGTTCAGAAGTATCTCGATGACAAAAACATCGAAGTGAAAACGATCACTGTTTCTGGAAACCGCGAGGCAATGGATGAAATGGTGAAGCTCTCCGGTCAGAGCAAGGCTCCTACCATGAACTGGGAGGGCGAGGTTCTCGCCGATTTCGGGGTAGACGAGCTGATCCCTTTCCTTGCCGGTAAGGTGTAGGGAATTTTTACAAAGCCCCAAGCATTCAGTTGTCCGTGCGTCTTTATGATAGACACAAATGAAAATCATTAAATTTTCATTTAGTCAGGTTTCCGAAACGCGAACCAAAGCCACGATCAATACTCCGCTTACGGAGGAACCAGAAGACGTCGTGGAACGACAACTCGAGCAGCCGGCAAATTGTTTTCATCGTACCTCCTCCGCGTGGAAAGCTTCCACGTTTGTGAAGTTCGAGTGACAGAGCGGAATAAGGATATCGTTGGGTATTGATGGGATTGCACAGCATTGGCATAGTAACGTCGGTAACCGCCCTTCAGCCAAGCGGTCTAGGACTTTTGCGCACAGGATCGGGGCTTAAGAGAGCTCTACTGGCTTAATCGCTTCTGGGATTTTCTTCTGGAGCTTTGTGGATGGCGTTCAATGATCGGCTCTGATGCTTAGTTTTTCCAATGACGCTTTCCGGAAGATTCTGAAGGTGTTTTTGATCCTACGGATTCTATCCGGTATTGCTTGCGCCGGTGAACCTTCCATTTCCGAACTGGAAGGCCGCCGGGATATGATTCGTGTGGAGCTTGATAATCTTGCGAATTTGAGCCTGCGGGGAGGAATGGGTGCGGTGGGCTACCGTTCGGATGCGGTGGGAAATGCGAATGATCTGGTATGGGTCGAAATCGATCTGGAGAAGCAGGAAATTATCGATCAAGTCGTCCTGGTGCCAATGTTGTGGCGGGGGGTGGGTGGTGGTGAGGTGTTGCCAGATGCCTTCCCGGTAGGCTTCCGAGTGGTGGTGGGTGAAGAAGACGACAAGGATGGTCGGGTGGTCGGTGAGTATTCGAGGAAAAGTGGGTTCAAGGCCAGCATCGCACCGGTTGTCGTGAACTTTCCTGAGACTGCGGCATCTTGGGTTAGGATTGAGACCACGGAACTATCTCAACTCACCGAACTGAAAAAATATCTGCTCCAACTTTCGGAGGTGTTCGTTTTCAGCGGTGAAAAGAATGTGGCGCTTCGGAAACCGGTTAGCAGCTTTCCTGGTCACCCCGAATACGTATCAAGCCCTTTTGAGCCACGTTTCCTCGTCGATGAGACGGTTCCTTTCGCCATGGATGCCGCAGGAGACGAGGGCAGGCATGCCTTTCTGAGTAGTATAGGAGAGCATCCGGATCTATTCATCGACTTGGGGGCTTCTATGCCATTTTCGGGAATCCGTCTCCATGCAGTTGAGCAACAGAACACCGTTCCGCAGTCCTACGCGGGGGATTTGGGGATTCCCCGGAGGTTCCGGATTTTAGGTTCTGATCAGCGGAAATTCTCGGATGCACGGGTGTTAATCGATTACGAATGGTCGACGCTTTATGATATTGGGCCGATCATGGAATGGGGGTTTTCTGAAGTCACCTGCAGGTTTGTGAAGATCGAGGATGTGGAGCCGAATCCATCGATTGGCGTCACCATGAATATTTCGAGAATCGGGTTTGCTGAAATTGAGCTTTTGGATGAAGGCGTAAATATTGCGAAGGGGAAACGTGCTCGGATGTCCAAGAGATTCAGGAGGGGGCGCCGACCGCAGCTATTAACAGATGGATACAATGCATTTGGAGAAATTCTCAGTTTGCGGACTTGGATGAATCAGCTCGCGCGCCGGCAAGGTCTGGAGGTGGAGCTGGAAGGTCTGGAGGTGGAGCTTGCAGGGCGCTATGAGAGCCAGGCGCGTATTCTCAGGTGGAGCATGCGTGCTGTCTTTCTACTTTTGGCGATGATTGTTGCTCTGTTTTTGTTGAGCCGGGTTTTACAGAAAAAAAACGAATCGAAAATTCGCACGCGTATAGCGGCGAACCTGCATGACGAGCTGGGGGCGAATCTTCACGCGATCGGGATGCTCGGTGATCTCGCTAAGGACTCATTTGACCATAAAGGGCAGCTGGAAGATACCATGGATCGCATTCGGTCGCTTACGGAAAGAACCGGCAAAGCAGCGCGCAATTGCGCACATATGGTTTTAGCGGAAGGTGTATGCGATGACTTGGTCGTCGAAATGCGGCGCGATGCCGAACGTTTGCTATGCGACTTGGAACATGAAATGAGCATTGAGGGGGAGGAGATTCTTGCCGGATTGAAACGCAGGACGAAAATCGATCTCTACCTTTTCTACAAAGAATGCCTAGTGAATGTCATCCGTCACTCGGGCGCCACACGAGTTGTCACGCGCCTCGAAGCCATGCCTCAATCCATCGTCCTAGAAGTTTCTGACAATGGTGAAGGCTGCGAAGGAGGCGTTCCGGCATCTTTGGCGAGAAGAGCGCGTTTGCTTGGAGCGAAAACACAGGCTCTCCGCGCGGAAGGTGGGGGTATGGGTGTTTTGTTGACTCTGAGGTTGAGAAAGTTCGGAATCAAAGCATAAGAAGAATATGAAGAAGCCCATTCGAGTCATGCTTGTGGAAGATAGCCGGGACTATCGTGAAGTTATAAAACTCGCGCTCACCCGTGATTCGGGCATGGAATTGCATGGTGAGTTCGGCACGGCCGAGATCGCCCTCAGAAAGATTCAAAATGCTGATCCGCGTGATTTCCCGCATCTTTTGCTGCTCGATCTTCAACTGCCGGGTATGGGCGGCCTCGATTCGTTACCCTGGTTCAGGAAGTACATGCCTGATGTACCGGTGATGATTCTCACCCAGTCGGATGCGGAAGCTGATGTGGTGGTCGCCATCGAAAAAGGCGCAGCTGGATATTTACTGAAATCATCTACCGTGGAGCAACTCAAGAACGGGATCAAGATGGTAGCGAATGGCGGAGCTTCTCTGGATCCCACCGTGGCGCGCTATGTTCTGGATTGCTTTAGGAATAAGAAGCGTCTTACGGAGTCAGAAAACGTCTTAACCGCCCGTGAGATGGAGGTTTTAGTGCTCATCGCGGAAGGTGATCCGAAAAAGGCAATCTGCGAGAAGCTGGGGATCAGCTACAACACGGTGGATATCCATGTGCGGCATATTTACGAGAAACTCGAAGTCCAGAGCGCCCCGGCTGCTGTAGGGAAGGCTTATCGAATCGGATTGTTTCCTCCTCAAGAATAGCTGGTTGGTGGCTTGGTTTGGATGGAAGTAAACTCGTTCCATCAGGTGTTTGTGTGATCTGATCTTTGCTTCAGTGGTGAGGATCTAACGGTAATTTTTTTGAGCGGCGATTCGAAAATCCGCGTGCTCATCAATGTCAGGATCATGTCTAGGAACTTGGAGGTTCATCATTGCACCACGGTTCGGAGAGCTGCCGAATCGTATTTATCGTCCCATTACCTCAGGAAAAACTTCCGCGCATCTGGAGTCTCAGCGACATCCTACCGAAGGAATCGTTGCCCAAGGTTGAGCTGTAGGATTGTGTGGGAATGATCGGAAGGTCTACTGCCACAAACCAATTGAAACCACATATCGGGAAGGTTTTTTATTTTCTTATGAAGGTCTCTTGGATGCTTCTTGAACGCAACTTGCGAATATTCTCGCGGTCACGCAAATACGTAATGGCGCGATTTACTCGTTTCTAGAATATCTTGGTAAAAGCGGCACGACGCAGCTCTAGAAACCCCTAAACAACCCCTAAGAAAATGAACAAATTTTATACGATACTATCGTCTAGCCTATTACTTACCGGTATGACTCAAGCGGCACTGGTTTCCGAGATTGACAATCTGAATGGTGTTGTTGATTGGAGCAACGAAGTCTTTACTGGCAGTATCACCACGAATTTAGACAACTTGGGGCGAAACGACAATTTTACTAATGCGGATTTTACTGCAGTTACAGGAATTAACATCGGCGACGGAACAGCTGTAGGCAATCAGCCCTTCCTAGATGCAGCAATATCAGGCGCCAATTTCTCCGGGGTAACTTTTAATTGGAATCCGTATGTAACTGGCGCCGGTGTAATGCGCATCAATATGTTCCGTGACCAAACACCGACTGGTCTTACTTATGCGAACGCGAGTTTTGCGAATACAGTATGGAATATCACTCTCACTGGGAGCTCGATTGGCACTGGTGGTCAAGCTCAGTACTTCAATGATGGTTCTGGGGCAACGACTGCGGCGAATGCGGCGGATGCCGTCGATTTTTCCGGTGCTGATTTCAACTTCTCTGGAGCTGGTGCTGCTACTCTTTCTGATGATGTGGGAGCTCTCTTGATCAACAACTTAGGTGTATTTGATGGCGTGACAGCAATCGGAGCGAAGTATGACGGCGCCTTTACAGCTAACAACTTCGCAGCGTTTGGCTATGCTACAGAGGGAGACCTTGAAGCAGCTCTGGTCACCGCTGGTTGGCAGGCAATTCCAGAACCTTCGTCTCTCAGCTTGTTGGCTCTAGGTGTAGGTGGACTTGCTCTCCGTCGCCGTCGCAATGGCTGAAAATTTGAATTATAGTTCAAAGGGCAACGTGGGTAATCCACGTTGCCCTTTTGCTTATCTAGTGCTTAGGTTTTATCTGGTCTTTCACTGATTTCAGAGTTTTCTAATAAAAGGAGAAACGAAGCTGGTGAGACTTTCCTCACTGAATTAGTTTTTTCGAGATTGAGGATGAAAAACCAAAAAAAATCGATAATGAGAAAAATAGTAACAACTACGGTAGCCTGCTTACTTGCAGGTTTTGGTTCCGCCTACGCGGCGGACTTATTTGTGAGTCCGGCTGGCGATGATGCGAGTGCAGGGACAAGTGATGCACCGCTTGGGTCTCTTGCGGCAGCGAAATCGGCTGTGGCTCGTTTCGCCGGGCAAGAAGAGGTGACAGTTCATGTTGCGGACGGGATTTACTATTTACCGGAGACATTGGTTTTCACTCCCGAGGATTCCGGTAGTGAAGGGAAGCCAGTCGTCTACCGCGCGGTGAATGAGGGTGGTGCGGTGTTGAGTGGTGGCTCGTTGCTCGATCTGACATGGGAGCCGTATCAGGACGGGGTTTTCATGGCGAAGACACCTGAAGGTCTGGTGATTGATCAACTTTTCATCGATGGGCGGAACCAACGAATGGCTCGTTACCCGAACTATGATCCGGCAAAGAAAGCGGAGCCGTATCAGGGCTTTGCTGCGGACGCCTTTTCCGATAAACGTGCTGAAAATTGGGCAGATCCTGCTGGCGGCTATATCCATGCGATGCACGTGAAGCGTTGGGGTGGTTATCATTACAAAATCACCGGAAAGGATGCCAAAGGTAAGGTGACTTATGAGGGCGGTTGGCAAAACAATCGTAAGATGGGAATGCACAAGGACTACCGCATGGTGGAAAATATTTTCGAGGAACTCGATGCGGAAGGGGAGTGGTTCCACAATGCAAAGACCAACACGCTCTACTACAAGCCTGCCGAAGGTGCGGATCTAAATGATGCCAAAGTGGAAGTCGTGCGTTTGCGCCACTTAGTGGAGTTCCAAGGAAGTGAAGCAACGCCTGTAAAGCACATCAGCTTTCAAGGTTTCGTAGTGCGCCATGCGACACGGACGTTCATGGACGTAAAGGAGCCTCTCTTGCGCTCAGACTGGGCGATCTACCGTGGCGGTGCGTTTCTGCTGACTGGAACGGAAGATATCCAAATCCTGGATACAGAATTCGACCAAGTGGGTGGCAACGCGATTTTTGTGAACAACTACAACCGCAATATCCTAGTTAAGGGTTGCCATATCCACGATGCCGGCGCGAGTGGCGTTTGCTTCGTAGGAGACCCGGATGCGGTGCGTGATCCGCTCTTCGAATACGCTGAGAAGAATGATTTGACGAAGATCGACCGGACAGTGGGCCCAAAGACGAACAACTATCCGGCGGAATCCACTGTGGAAGATTGCTTGATCCATGGCATTGGGCGCCTTGAGCGTCAGCCTGCCGGCGTGCAGATTTCCATGGCGCAGGGTATTACTGTGCGTGACACGTCCATCTATGACACCGCGCGTTCGGGCATTAATATCAGCGAAGGCACCTGGGGCGGCCACTTGATCGAGCGAGTGGATGTTTTCGATACGGTTTTGGAAACACACGATCATGGCTCGTTCAACTCTTGGGGGCGTGATCGCTTCTGGCGCTCTGATGTGAAACCGACCCAGGAAGCGGTGGACAAGGATCCTAAGCTTCCGTTTTTCGACGCGATGAAGACGACTGTCATTCGCGACAGCCGCTGGCGTTGTGACCACGGATGGGACGTCGATCTCGACGACGGTTCTACGAACTACGATATCTATAATAACGTGATGTTGAACAATGGACTGAAGCTGCGCGAAGGCTTCCGCCGCCATGCTTGGAATAACATCACCGTAAACAACGGTCTGCATCCCCATGTCTGGTATGATGGCAGTAAGGATCAGATTTACTCCAATATATTCATGTCCCCGCACAAACCGGCACGCATGAGTCGCCCTTATACGGATGGCACACGAGTGGACGAAAATCTTTTTGCTGCTGACGAAGCCGCAGTGATGAGGATTTCCAAGAAACTTGGTTGGGACGAAAATTCTGTTTTCGGAGACCCGATGTTTGTTGATCCTGAGAATGGTGATTTCCGGGTGAAGGACGGTTCTCCTGCCCTGGAGATAGGATTCAAGAACTTTCCGATGGATCAGTTCGGCGTGAAAAAGCCATCACTCAAGGCAATCGCCCGGACACCGGAGATTCCGCCTCTCAGGCAAGGGAGAGTGAAAGGCGGTAAAAATGCAGCCAATTCCACCAAGTGGCTGGGTGCAACTTTGACCGAGCTATCAGGTGAGGAGTTTTCTGCCTTTGGAGTAAGCAAGGAAGAGGGCGGTGTTGCCATTACGGATATCTCGGTGATCTCTGCAGCGGCCAAAGCCGGGCTTAAAGAGAGCGATCTAATCCAGGGTCTGGACGACCGCATGATCAAGAACGTCAAGCAGTTCAATAGGGTAATTGCTGTAGCCAAGGGTGAAGTGAAGCTCAAGGTGGTGCGAGATCAGAAAGCCATTGAAATCAAAGTGACTTTGTAGATTTCAGAAATCATTCGGCTTCCAGTTCGATGTAACTGGGTTGAGTGAAGCTACAGGGAATTTTTCAGCGGAGAGATCCGGTGCTTTTGCATCGGGTCTCTTTTTTAGTTTCTGAAACGATTTTGAGAAAAACTGATGAAGGTAAGTCTCTTGGATTGATGCTTGGGAAAACGGATGTATTGCCTGATTGAGGCGCTTCAGTATCCTTGAGGTGTGAAAGATTCTCTCTATGGTGGATCGATGATCAAGCGACTCCTTATTCTGCTGGCTGTAGCAATATTGTCGCCGCCCACTGTTCGCGCGGTAGAGGGAGAGAACATTTTTCCGGGTAAGAAAACTGATTTCCACGGCTTTGACCGTTATACTTTTAAAACTGAAGGTATACCGGTAACTGTGATCTGCCCGAAGCAACCCGCTCCTGCGAAAAACTGGTTATGGCGCAGTCTTTTTTGGGATCAGATCAAGCAGTTTCACGAGGCTGACCTGAAACTAGTGGAGCAGGGCTACTACGTGGTGCTCGTGCATGGCGATATTTCCGGGCATCCCAGTGGAAATAAGAATATTGACGCGGCGTATGACCTGTTGACACAGAAATACGGATTCTCGGAAAAGTTTTCGATGGCATCGATGAGCCGGGGGACTCTGCAATTATTCCGTTGGGCAACGGAAAATCCGGACAAGGTGGACAGCATCTATGTGGACAACGGGGTCTGCAATGTCTTGAGCTGGCCTGCGGGCAAGCTTGTTTCAGGTAATGATTCCAAAGGAAGCGGTGATCCCAGATCCTGGGAGCGTTTCAAAAAGAAGTTCGGCTATGCTGGCGATGCGGAAGCGCTCAAAACCAAGGAAAGTCCGATTGATTTGCTGGAGCCATTGGCCGAGGCGGGTGTCCCGATTCTGATGGTTTGCGGGAGCAGGGATAAAGCGGTTCCCTACGAGGAAAACGATGCCATTTTGGAACAACGCTACAAGGTGCTCGGTGGAGAGGTAACCGTGATCGTGGAGGACAAGGGTCATACACACGGAATGAAGGATCCGGCACCTGTGTTGGAGTTCATCAAGCAGCATACCACTCAATAAATTTCAGATTAAACCCCTACTATGCATTCGAAATCAAAATTACTCCTAGGCTTGATATTTACCTTGCTGACGGCTTCTTCAGCGATGGCGGAAGTGACACTGCCCGCGATTATAAATAGCCAAATGGTAATGCAGCATGGTGTCAAAGCTCCAATCTGGGGTTGGGCTGATTCCGGGGAAAAAATTGGTGTTTCCTTCGCTGGGCAAACGAAGGAAGCCACGGCGGATGGTGATGGGAAATGGATGGTGTATCTCGATCCACTGGAAGTCGCGGCCAAGCCACATGTGATGACCATCAAGGGGGATAACACCATCACGCTCGACGATGTTCTTGTCGGTGAGGTGTGGATTGCCTCGGGCCAGTCAAACATGGAATTCAGCATTGGTGCGATAGTTGAGGATGAGCAGAAGATCGTCTCTGCAGAGAGCGATAACAAATTGCTACGCATGTTCTGCGTCGCTCCCAAGATCCAGAGCGCGCTTCCGTTGGATGATACAGCCGGATATTGGAGCGATTGCTCTTACTTCATTAAGCAGATGGAAAAAGGAAAAATCAGAACTTATGACAGTCACTCTGCGGTTGGGTTTTTTTTCGGACTAAAGCTTCAGCAAGAGCTCAAGATACCGGTTGCGGTCATTGATACATCGTGGGGCTCAACGGCAATCGAAGTCTGGATCTCTGATAAAGGCTATGAGATGGAAGGCCTGGAGTACCGCGAGATCCAACCAAAGCAGGAGGCCGAGGCTAGGATCGCCCGCGATCAATTGGCACAAAAGATTTCCAGTTGGAGAGAGACGGCCCGGACTGCGCTCGAAAACGGTGAGCTTGTTTCCGCCAATATGAAGGTGCCGAAGTCTACTGTGACGAATGCCATCTACAACGGCATGGTGGCACCGCTGGCTCCATACGCGGTCAAAGGAACCATCTGGTATCAAGGTGAAGGAAACGTGACGAGCAACGACTATTTTAAGAAGTTGAAGGCGCTGACGGGTGGATGGTCGAAAGCGTTCAATGTTCCCAAGATGCCGTTCTATTTAGTGCAGATGGCACCTTATAACTATGGGCATAAAAATGCGAAGAAGATAGGATTTCAGGCGATCTATGAATCAGTGGTTTCCGCCCAGTATAAAGCTGCGAAAGAGATTGAAGGCTGCGATGTCATCACCATTCCCGATACTGTTTTTGGAAATGTGAAAAACGTGCACCCTCCGTATAAGAAAGTAGCTGGTGATCGTCTTGCCGCCCTGGCTTTGAAATATGACTACGGAAAAGATATCGTCTCTACGGGGCCGCGCTTTCAGAAGGCGACTTTAGATGGCAGTAGTGTGAGGGTTTCCTTTGATCACATCGACGAAGGTCTTGAAACATCGGACGGCGAAGCTCCCAGCTGGTTTGAGGTCGCAGCTGAAGGCCAGGAGTTTGTTCCAGCTCAGGTGAGAATCGATGGAGCGCAGGTTCTTGTATCGAGTCCTGAAGTTCATGCGCCTCAATACGTCCGTATGGCTTGGAATAACATTGCTGTGCAGAACCTGCGCGACAAAAACGGCTGGCCTGTATTTTCCTTTAATGAGGAAGTGGACAAGTGACAGCACCAGACTGTAAAAAGATGATCCTTGAGGACTGGAGTCCGATTGATGCTTCTATTCACGCGTGGGATTCGCCAATGGCCATGCACTCGGTCAGCAATGACAAGAAAAGGAATGCTGCTATTAAATTGCTTGGACAGAGCATTTGCTCAAAGCTCGAAAAGGCGTTACTAGCTTGTTTCCAAAGATTAGCGAATCGATCATGAAAAAACCAATTATCACATTTCTAGCGACTTGTCTCGCTGTCTCGGCTTCCTTTGCAGAGACAAGTAAGCCAAATATCATCTACATCCTTGCCGATGACATGGGCTATGGGGATGTGCAGATACTCAATCCCGAACGTGGTAAGATTCCCACTCCGCACATGGATCAGGTGGCGAAGGATGGGATGATTTTTACCGATGCTCATACGACGTCTTCAGTTTGCACGCCCACGCGTTACGGCATCATCACAGGTCGGTATAATTGGCGGACAAAACTTCAGTATCACGTGCTGGATGGCTACGGATTGCCACTAATCCCGACCACTCGGACGACAGTGCCGAGCTTCCTCAGTGATAATGGCTACACGACTGCGATGATCGGAAAATGGCATCTCGGGCTGGAGATCGCTACGACCGATGGCAAGCAGGCCAGACCTTTAGGTGCGCTAAAAGGTAAGATGAACAAGGGCGCTTTTCCTCCTGCGGAGCTATCGAATATCGATTGGAAAAGTCCTATTCAGGGCGGGCCGGTCGATCTTGGCTTTGATTCTTGGTATGGGATTACAGCTTCCTTGGATTTTCCTCCCTATGTCTGGATTCGTGACCGCGAATGGCAGGGTGAAGGAACACACGCCAAAGCCTTCCGGCGTCCGGGGCCTGCTACTGAGGACTTTGAAGCGATTGATGTTCTCGATAAGCTTGAGCAGGAATCTGTAAAATATATTTCCGAGTACGAGGGGGAGAAGCCCTTCTTCGTTTATTTACCGCTGCCATCTCCGCACACGCCAATTGTTCCCAGTAAAAAGTGGCAGGGCAAGAGTGGGCTGGGTTCTTACGGTGACTTCATGATGCAGACAGACGACCTCGTTGGCCAGGTTGTGAAGGCATTGGAGGAAAAGGGTATTTCTGAAAATACTATACTCATCGTAACAAGTGATAATGGGTGCTCCAAGGCGGCGAAGATAGATAGCCTTGAAAAGCAGGGACACTTTCCAAGCGCGCAATACAGAGGCTCAAAGGCAGATCTATGGGAGGGCGGGCACAGGGTGCCATTCCTAGTGAAGTGGCCAAAAGTAATCAAGCCAGGCAGTGTCTCGGATGTCCTGACGTGTCAGACGGATTTGCTTGCGACTTGTGCAGAACTTGTAGGTGGGGAGCTGCCTGCCAATGCGGGTGAAGACAGTGAAAGTATCTTGCCAGTCTTCGAAGGGAAACCGGTGGAATTTTCTCGCGAGGGAATTATCAATCACAGTGTGAGCGGGCATTTCGCCTATCGCAAAGGCAAGTGGAAGCTCCTGTTGGCGAAAGGTTCAGCGGGATGGACTGCTCCTACTGAGAAGGAAATGGCAAAGGACAAGGACGCTCCGGTAGGGCAGCTCTATGATCTGGAAGCCGATCCCGCTGAGCAGAACAATCTCTACGAAACCAACCCGGAGGTCGTCGCACAACTCATGGCTCAGCTCAAAGAAGACATTGGCAACGGCCGGAGCACTGAAGGGCCAAAGCAAGAGAACGATATCCCGGTTGATCAGATCAAACTCTGGAAAGGCACTGTTTCCAAATAGGGTCTGAACGGGGAGATGTTCTCCAAGCTCCTTACTGGTACCTCTAGTAAAAAGACAGGCTATGACTAAGTTGATAAAATTCTCTGTGGGTGTGAGCCTACTGGCTACCTCACTCTTTGGGGCACCTTCGTCGCCTAATGTCGTGATCTTATACGCCGATGACATGGGTGTGGCGGATGTTTCCTGCGGTGATCCGGAGGCGAAGATTCAAACACCAAATCTTGATCGTCTGGCGGAGGAGGGCATGACTTTTACCGATGGGCATAGTTCCTCCGGGATATGCACGCCTAGCCGGTATGCGATGCTCACCGGGCAGCATCATTGGCGTCGGTTTCATGGGATCGTGAATGCCTTCGGGCCATCTGTGTTTAAGCCCGATGAATTCACGATTGCGCGTATGCTTCAGGCGCAAGGCTACGGCACGGCTTGCTTTGGCAAGTGGCATCTTGGCTGGGATTGGGATGCGATTCGCAAACCCGGTGTCACGAAGAAGGAAATTCCACTGGCGTCGTCCTATGATTGGACAAAGCGCTTTCCAGGCGGGCCGCTAGACCAAGGTTTTGATTACTATTTTGGCGATGGAACTATCAATTTTCCCCCGTATTGCTGGATCGAGAATGACCGATTTCTGACCATCCCGGTTAAGCCTGTGATCCGGTCGAAGCCGCTTGCTGGCGGGGGAGGCTTCCGGTCTGGGCCGATGGCTGAAGGCTGGGATCCCTATGAGATTTTGCCGAAGGTGACAGAAAAGGCGGTGGAGTGGATCGGAGAGCAAAGCGCGGAAAAGCCGTTTTTCGCATACCTTGCTTTTAATTCGCCGCATTACCCGATC
>JBPOGC010000120.1:0-9258 GCA_051251795.1 Luteolibacter sp.
CCACGAATCTCACTAATCTAACGAATTCTTTTGTGAGTTTTATGCGGGTTGGGCGGTGTCTATGGCGTCGCAGACGGCGGGGAAGATCTGGCGTTTGCGGGAGACTACGCCGGGGGCGAGGTAGAGGCCTTCGTCGATGCGCTTGTAGGGCAGGCTGGCGATGATGGCTGGGTCGCCGACGGCGAGGATGAGGCTTTTCAGGAGGGCTACGTCTGTGATGACGAGGACGGCGAGGTCGTAGCTGTTGTCTTTTTGGAGGGCTGCGAGGGCTTTTTCGAGCTCTTCGCGGCGGGCTTTGAATCCGTGGAGATCGCGCTCTTCTACCTGTGAGATGGTAAGGAATACTCCCTTTTCGTTAAATTCCTTGCGGTCTGTATTGATGATCTCGTCGCTGGTACCGGTGGCGATAAGGGAGCCTACGGCGAAGAATTCTCCTGCGAATTCCTTGGGATCGATGCCGGCGATGCTACCAAGCCACTCGAGCATTTCGTGATCGAGCTTGGTGGTGGTGGGGGAGGTGAGGCAGAGGGTGTCCGAGACGATGCCACCGCAGAGGCAGAGGGCGATCGAGGGTGTTGGTGTGAGATCGCGGTAGGAGTAGCTTCTGGCGACGAGGGTGCAGGTGGAGCCCACGGGTTCATTCAGGTAGCGGATGGGCTCGCGGGAGACGAGGTCTCCGGAGAGGCGGTGGTGATCGATGACCTGAACGACGGAGGCTTCCTCGATACCGGAAATGGCCTGGGCGTATTCGTTGTGATCGACAAGTGCGAAGCGGAGGGTGACGGGATCAACGAGGTCTGATTTCGCGATGACTCCGATCATTTCGCCGGTGTGCTGGTCTTTTACAGGGAAAAGATCCTGGTCGATATTGACGAGATCTTTGCGGATTTTTGAGACGGGTTCTGTCTCGGGGACGGAAATGAATTCCCGGTCCATGACGTGATGGACGGTGCGTGAGCAGCGGATGAGGGTATTTGCGCTTGCTGTGTCGTGGCGGCAACGGAGGACGACGATGTTTTTTTGTGCCGCGAGATCCTTGATTTCCTGGGTGATCTCGGTGCGGCTGGTGACGAGGAGGGCGCGGACGCCTTTTTCAATGGCGATGCGCTGGACGAACGGCCTGTCTCCGCAGATGACGAGGAAGCGGCTGAGGTTTTGTTCGTCCTCAGCGTTGTTGAGGCGTTTCTCGACGGTGGCTTCGGATGAGGCTCCGACGAGGAGGATGAGTTCCTCTTCCTGGACGAGGTCTTCGATGGGAGCGCCGTGGCTTTCCGCGTCTAGGGTGTTGGCGAGGTTGCTGAGGGATACGTTTACGGTGCGGACACTGATGCCCTCGGTGTCCTCGGGGAGGAGGAGTTTGAGGAGATTGATGTATTGGAGTATGCCGGTGACGGAGCCTTTTTTATCGATGACGGGGACGCAGCGGATGCCTGCCGAGCGCATGAGTTTGTGGGCGGTGAGAAAGGTGTCGTTCTCGGAGACTTTTATGATCTCTTTCTTGCAGATCATGCCTGCGGTGGTGCGGGCGTCCGTGAGCAGGACGGGTGCTTCCAGGCCTGCTTTTTCCAATACCCATTTGGTTCTCTGGGACATGTCGCCGCAGCGGGCGGGTATGGCATCGGGCTCTTCGCCGGTGGCTTTGAGGAGTGAGGAGTGGCCGATGGCGGAGCAAATGGCATCGGTATCGGGGTTTTTGTGTCCTATGACGTAGAAAGGGAACATGGTTTTGAAAGGTGTGATCCTTGCGAATGCAGGTTTATTTACAATTGAAAAGGAGCCGGATTGCAGGTTGCTTGTTTTTTGACTACGAGGCTTGCCGGGTGGAAGAGTTTGGAACCGCGAATTTTACGAATCCGTTTTATGGGATCTGTGTTTTCACATTTTTTCCGGGCAGCGGATGCCCAGGAGTCCGAGGCCGGTGGTGAGTATGCGGGAAGTTAGCTCGCAGAGTGCCAAGCGGCTGGATTTTACCCGGTCTTCTGATTTGAGGACGGGGCAGGCTTCGAAGAACGAGTGGAAGGCGCGGGCTAGCTCCAGGAGGTAGTTTGCGAGGAGGTTGGGGCGGTGGTCTTCGAGGACGAGCGGGAGGATTTCTCCGAAACGGGCGTGTAGGCGGGCGAGGTGGAGTTCGGCTGGCTCTGTGAGGAAAATTTTGGCGTTTTCGGCGAGAAACTGGCCGTCGATTTTCCGGAAAATGGAGCGTATGCGGACGTTGGAATACTGGAGGTAGGGTGCGGTATCGCCCTGGAGGGCTAGCATGCGATCCCATGAAAAGACGTAGTCCGTGAGGCGGTGCTGGGAGAGTTCCGCGAATTTCACGGAGCCGATGCCGACGATTTCCGCGATTTCGGCTGCTTCCTCGCCGGTGAGGTCGGGGTTTTTCTCGGCGATGGCTGCTGCGGCGCGCTCGACGGCTTCCGTGAGGACATCGGTGAGGCCGACGTTGTCGCCGGAGCGGGTTTTCATCAGCTTCCGGTCTTCTCCGAGGATGGAGCCAAAGGCGATGTGGCGGAAGTCGCCTTGTTTCCCCCAGCGGGCGGTGGCCTCGAAGATCTGGCGGAAGTGGAGCTGCTGGGGGACGCCTACGATGTACCAGATCTGGTCTGCAGCCCATGTGTCGATGCGGTAGGCGATGGTTGCAAGATCGGTGGTGGCGTAGAGGAAACCGCCGTCTGCCTTGCGGATGATGGCGGGATTGTCCTCCCAGCCGTTTTCGCGTTGGACTTTGAAGGGGTCTTGGGCTGGGTCTTTTGTTTCGTCTGAGAAAATGCAGATGGCTCCGTTGCTTTCGCGGGCGATGCCTTTTTCCAGGAATTCATCGGCGAGGGCGGGAAGCTGGTCGTTGTAGAAGCTTTCGCCGAGCCAGTGGTCGAAGGTGACGTCGAGCTTTGCGTAGATTTTTTCGAGGCCGGATTTTGAGACGGCGACGCATTTTTGCCAAATGGCGAGGTTTTCGGGGTCGCCTGCCTGGAGTTTTACTAGTTCCTGTTTGCAGGTATCGAGGACGGAGGGGTCGGTTTTTGCGGAGGCGTTTACCTGGCGGTAGACGCGGACTAGCTCGGTGATGGGGTCTTGCTCCAGAGCGGCGGGATTGAGGAGTGTTTTCCAGCCGTGGAGAATCATTCCGAACTGTGTGCCCCAGTCGCCGATGTGGTTGTCCGCGATGACCTCGAAGCCGAGGAAGCGTGCGATGCGGCAGAGGGAGTCTCCGATGATGGTTGAGCGGATGTGTCCGACGTGCATCGGTTTGGCGATGTTCGGAGCGGAGAAGTCGACTACAATGCGCTGGCCTTTTCCGGGCTGCGGGGCGCCAAGGAGGTCGTCTTCGAGAAGTGACTCGGCATGGGCGGCGTAGGCCTCTGGCAGGATGGTGAAGTTGAGAAAGCCCGGCCCGGCGATGGAGGCGGTAGCGAGGTCTTCGAGATCGAGCAGGTCGAGGATTTCCTGGGCGAGGGCACGGGGGTTGGTTTTCCGGCTTTTCGCCAGCACCATTGCGGAGTTGCTCTGGTAGTCTCCGAAGCGGAGGTCTGCGGCGGGGGAAAGGTTGGCAGCTGTTTCCTCACCGAGGAGGGTGGTGAGTGCGGAGGCTAGGCGAGATTCGAGATTCTGGAGGAGTGTCATGCGGAGAGAGGTGAACTTCTCAGCAAGGCTCGCTGCTTTCCGAGGTGGAGCGCAAGGGTTTTGGGTCGAGAATTTGTAGGATCTCGTCGCGGCAGACGGCGTTGCCAAGCTTGCGGCGAACTTCACAGTTGGTGAACATTTTCGCGATAGCGGCGAGAGTGCGAAGGTGAAGGTGGTAGTCCTTGCGGGGGACGATGAAGAGAATGATGAAGTGGACGGGGGCGTTGTCGAGGGCTTCGAAATCGATGCCGTCCTTTGAGCGGCCGAAGACTGCGACGACATCCTCCATGGTATCTGAGAAGGTGTGCGGAATGGCTACGCCGGAGCCGATGCCGGTGCTGACCTGTTCTTCACGCTCACGGAGAGCCTGCACGACGCTCTCGCGGCAGGTGCCGGGTATGTCGCCTTTTTCGGAAAGGTGGTCGACGAGTTCCTCAATGGCAGGCCAGTGCTCGGTGGCTTTCATATCCAGGAGGATATGGTCGACATCGAGTAATTTTGCTAACTTCATGGGATTGAGGAGACGAGCCAAGTAGAGTTGCAGCTCGGAAAGGGTGGCGGAAATATAAACCCAAAGTGGGTTTGGCAAGAAGATTTGAAGAGAGGACGAGGGTGAAATCCGAAAAATAACAAGGAGTTGTGTGGTAAGAGGGCTTGTTAGTCTTGCGTGAAGGGGCTGGGAGCGGCATGGAAGGGGGAGGAAGAAACGGGATGTCAGAAAGCAGGAAAGAAATACGGATAGGAACGCGGGGGAGTGATCTCGCGCTGGTGCAAGCGACTGCAACGGAGGGGTTGTTGGCGGCAGCGTTTCCGGAAATGGATTTTTCCCGTGTGGTGATCAAGACAACCGGGGACAGGCGGACGGATGTGGCGTTGGCGGATGTGGCGAAGGCCGAGGGGACTTTTGACAAGGGGGTTTTCATCAAGGAGCTGGAGGAGGCTCTGGCGGACGGGACGATCGATATCGCGGTGCACAGCCTTAAGGATATGCCGACGGTGATCGATGAGAGGTTCGAGCTGGTGGCGACTTTGGAGCGCGCTCCTGTGAAGGATGTTTTGCTGACGAAGTGCGAGGGTGGTCTGGCCGGGTTGCCAGAGGGTGCAAAGGTGGGGACGAGCAGTGTGAGGCGGGCAAAGCAGGTGGTGTTTCTAAGGCCGGATCTGGAGGTGATGGATTTGCGCGGGAATGTTCCGACGCGTGTAAGGAAGCTGGCGGAAGGTGATAAGTATGATGCGATTTTATTGGCAGAGGCCGGATTGGTGAGGCTGGATTTCCTGCCGGAAGAAGCTCCGGAGGGTGAGGAAACGCTGGAGGGTTTTCCAGAGGTGCATGTTTCACGGCTGGAGGAGGATGAGTTTTTTCCCGCTGCCGGGCAGGGGGCGATAGGGCTGGAGGTGAGGGCGGGGGATGCCGGGTCGATGGTTTTGGCACAGGCGATAGGTCATGCGGAGACTTGGACGAAAGTGACGGCGGAGCGTGAGTTCCTGCGGTTGCTGGATGGCGGTTGCCATACGCCGGTGGGTGTGTATTCCAGCTTGGCAGAGGGAGAGATGGAGCTTCACGCGAGAGTTTTCCCGGAAGAAGGTGGCGGTGCGCCGAAAATCGGGCAGGCTGCGGGGGGCGATCCGTTGGAGGTCGCGAAGGAACTTTTTCAATCACTGAAATGAAATCAAAAGGAATTTGTTATCTCGTCGGCGCAGGGCCGGGCGATCTTGGGCTTGTGACACTGCGTGCGAAGGAGTGTATCGAGACGGCGGATGTGCTGGTCTACGATGCTCTTAGTAGTCCGGAGCTGTTGCACTGGACGAAGCCGGGGTGTGAGAAGATCTATGTGGGGAAGCGGGCGAAGGATCACGCGGTGCCGCAGGATCAGATCAATGAGATCATAGTGGAACATACGAAGAAGGGGCGGGTTGTGACTCGCTTGAAGGGTGGTGATCCGATGATTTTCGCAAGGGGTGGAGAAGAGGCTGCGGAGCTGGCGGATGCCGGGGTGGCCTTTGAGGTGGTGCCTGGGATTAGTTCTGCGATTGGCGGGCCGGCGTATGCGGGAATTCCGGTAACGCACAGGGATCACAATACGCAGCTTACGATTTTCACGGGTCATGAAGATCCTACGAAGGGGTATTCATCGATTGATTACGAGCAGCTTGCGAAGACTCCGGGGACGAAGGTTTTCCTGATGGGGGTTGCGAGGTTGCGGGAAATTACTAACTCTTTCATTGAGAACGGAGCGGGGTCTGATACGCCTATCGCTCTGGTAAGGTGGGCGACTACGAATGCTCAGCAGACGATCGAGGGGACTTTGGAGACGATCGCGGATATTGCTGAAAAAGTGGACTTCAAGTCTCCGGCTGTGGCGGTGATTGGCAATGTGGTGAAGGAACGGACGAAGATCAACTGGTTCGAAAATCGTCCGCTTTTCGGAAAACGGATCGTGGTGACGCGGACTCGGGAGCAGGCTGGCGATCTGAGCAAACGTCTGACGAATCTGGGTGCGGATGTGATCGAACTGCCGACGATACGGATTGAGCTGCCAGAGGATAAGGAGGGTTTTGCAGAAGGTGTGACTCATGCGCATGAGTACGACTGGATTGTCTTCACTAGCCCGAATGGGGTGGAGAAGTTCTTTGAGGCATTTTACGCGACCTACGATGATGCTCGTAGTTTGGGGAATCCGAAGATCGCGGCGATTGGCGAGACTACTGCTGCGAAGATCCGCGAGTATCGGATCGGGGTGGATCTTTTGCCTGAGAAGTTTGTCGCAGAGGGTTTAATCAAGGCTTTTGAGAAGATCAATGTGGAGAACCAGACGATGCTGTGGGTGAAAGCGGCGGAGTCCCGGGATGTGATTTACGACGGGCTGATGAAGCTGGGTGCCATCGTGGATGAGTGCGTGGCTTACAGGACAGTGCCTGAGACGGAGGATCTTGTGGGTGCGCAGGCGAAGTTCCTAGAGAATGGAGCCGATATGGTGACTTTCACTTCGAGCTCCACGGCGGAACATTTCTTTGCTTTGGGTCTGGACTGGCCGGAGGATTGTGTGGCTGCGAGTATTGGGCCGGTGACTTCAAAAACTTTGATCGATTGCGATCACAAGCCGGCGATTGAGGCGAGTCCGCATACGATCCCGGGGTTAGTGAAGGCTATCGAGAGTTATTTCCGTAAATAAAATATATTTTGAGCACTTTCAGACAATTAGGAATTCCGGCGGATTTGACAAAGGGGCTCGATGAGCTCGGGATCGTGACGCCGACAGAGGTTCAGGCGCGGTCGATTCCATATCTGATGAAAAGCGGGGCGGACTTTGTGGCGCAGGCTCAGACAGGGACCGGTAAGACTGCTGCCTTCGGGTTGCCATTGCTGACGAAGATCGATCCGAAGTCGAAGGATATTCAAGGACTGGTGATTGCTCCGACACGGGAGCTTGCGAAGCAGATTGCGAAGCAACTTTTTCGGTTTACGAAGTATTCGGAGAAGAAAATTTTCGTGGAAGTGCTGACAGGTGGTGAACCGATGGACAGGCAGATCGCGAACCTGAAGCGACCCACGCACATTGTGGTGGTGACTCCGGGAAGACTTCTGGATCTGCTGAAAAAGAAGGCGCTGACGCTGATCCATGTGAAGCATGTGGTGCTGGACGAGGCGGACGAGATGCTGAGCATGGGCTTTAAAAAAGAGCTGGTTACGCTTTTCGGCATGACGCGGCAGAGGCGGAGTACGTGGTTGTTTTCGGCGACCTTTCCGGACTCGCTCGGTGCGCTGGTCAAGGCCTCGATGCATGGGCAGCCGGAGACGCTGAAGGTGGACAAGGCACATGTGGTAAACCAGAACATCGGCCATAAGTATGCGGTGTGCGGAAAGGATGAGAAAAACGAGTTCATTTCGGAATTTCTGGGGAGGCGTGATGAGGAGCGCGGTTTGATTTTTGTGAGGACGAAGGCGGGTGCGATTGCTCTTGGACGCCAGTTGGAAAAATTAGGAATCACCAATGATGTGATTCAGGGTGATCTTTCCCAGCGCGAGAGGGACAAGGTTATGCGTGGATTCAAAGGAGGGAGATCACGGATCTTGATCGCTACTGATGTGGCGGCGCGGGGAATTGATGTGGAAGGGCTTTCGTTTGTCATTCATTATCAATTGCCGGAGCAGCTGGAATACTACACCCACCGTAGTGGCAGGACGGCGCGCGCTGGCAAGAAGGGGACTTCGATCGCGCTGATTGATCCTCGTGAGAGGAAGAAGATCGGGAGGTTCGAGGATTCGCTAGGTGTGGTTTTCTCGGAAATTTCGTAAGAGTTATTCTTTGCCAGGATTTTCCAGCTCTCGGAGCTGTGGCATGAACGCTGAATGACTAAAGCCCTGCAATGCTGGGCTTTTTTATTTAACGGGAAGCGTTAGTAATTTTCGATTCGTATCCCTGTCCGGCGAAACAACTGCACAAAGTTCCGTTTTTTCAGAAAAATTTCACATCATGTGACTAAACCCCAGCCTCACGGTATCCAATACGGTGAGTCCATGACTCAAATTGAAATTATGAAAAAAATAGCAACTACAGCAATCGTGACCGTATTCACGGCACTAGCCGTTCCAGCCAATGCCGCGGGAATTATGGGAGACGATGGAATCATTTCCACAACTGCAGATAATACCAAAAACGCGGCAGGCGCTCTTCTGAGCACCCCGGGACGTGTTATGAACGTAGGGACAGATGACCTCCCTGGCTTCCAAAAAGGCACCCAAGAGTTTGGACTGAGTGGAAACCTTAACTGGACGGGTGATGTGACATACGCACTTCAGCTGCACTATGGTTGGTTCGTTACGGACAACATCCAAATTGGTATTGACGGTGGCTTTACAGGTCAGGAAAGCGACATCAACGTAAACTTCGGCTTATTTACCGAGTATAACTTCAATACTGGAACCAAATGGGTGCCGTTTATCGGAGGAAGCCTTGGTTGGGCCAGAGTGGATTCCGATGCGTTCAGCTCAAATTCCATTACTGTCGGAATGGAAGTAGGTGTGAAATATTTCCTGCGTGAGAACCTTGCCCTGTCATTCTCTGTCGGAGGTGACTTCCTTCTGGATTCCGGCCCGGATACGGACGATTTCAACCGTCAGATTCAGATCGGAACAGTATTCCAGTTCTAATTCCAGAACTGGAATTAGACATATTTTGATCGGTCAAGCTGGTCTCCCGGATTTGTTATCCGGGGGGGCAGCTTTATTTGTGCCAGTTTGGAACTCACTCCTGATCCGGCGAATTTTAATGAAGATAGATGGAGTTATAAGAGTCCCCGTCAGTGGGACATTTCAAAAGTAGAGTTTTCAGGCAGCGTTGGTTGGTTAGCTGTTGTTTGAAGATCGCTGGATGTAGGTTTCCGAGCGATGTGTGGGAGTATCTGACACAAGTGCGCGGAAGAATGAGTTTATGCCGGAGTTTGTGGGGTGCGTGATTCCGGGAACAGACTTGGAAGCCGAGCGGTTTTCAGAAAATTCGTTTTCAATTCCGATTGACCGAAAGAAACGCGATTTTATCGCGTTTAGGAGATCGGAATATCCATGCGGTGAGCAAATTTCTACCGGCAAGGAAGGAACTTAGCTATTGTACTGATGAAACGTTATAAGAAAATTCT
>JBPOGC010000121.1:0-9210 GCA_051251795.1 Luteolibacter sp.
TTATAAATCAGCGGAGAGCTGTTTCCCTTTGGGCTCCAGCGACTAAGATGGACTTACATAGGGTTTCAATCACGGGAACCGATACACTATTACCGATGAGTTTCATCCAGCGTGCGCGAGATTCTGGGAGTTTGTAATCTGCTGGGAACCCTTGCAGGAGACAGGCTTCAGATCTGGTGATCTTTCTGAAATTCTTTTCCTGATGTATCTCTTCGATGAAGTGACGTCTGTAGTCCTTGGAGTCCACTGCTGATATATCCCTGGTTGCAACCATGTCATTGGTGTCACTTGCAACGAGGGTCGGAAAGACTGAAGAACCTGGTAGAAACACTCGGTTCACGCCATCCAGTCCGGTGCTGATTTTAGTATTCTTGAAGTCATATCGAGTCTCTGTGCAAGAAAGTGCATTCTTTTCCACAAGCGCCATCAATGTTTCTTTAATACGCGTCCTTTTGAGCTTCAAATCCCTGTCTGCCTTCAGTTCATCGACAATAATTCTACGATTGGTCTGACGTGAGAGCAGTTCAGTCTCATCATCAGAAAGATCTTGGGTTTGGCTTTCAACGCGGAAGGCGTAATCTTCTGGCGCCAGTATCTTTAGCTCAACAAGCCCATCGATCTCTTTTTGGGTAATTGTTGGATCGAGGAACTGAAAATGAGCTAGTGAAAGAGGGTTTCCGTCCAAACAGCCATAGGCTTTCTTACGTCTGTTTCGGAGGAGGAGTAGGCAAATTGACTTCTGCCTCTCAGTTGTGGGCTTCAAGTCCCAGGAATGAATGGTGGTATCTCCATTCCGTATGTCATTGTAGAGGAAATAATCGTTCATTCCTCCGCTGGCGGAGAGGCTCATCTGGCGCGTAGTTCTGATGTTCCCGAAGAGATCGGGTTCCTCGTTGGAAGTTTTCCTCTTGGTGATCTTTATATCCAAAAGGTCACCCAGCCGCATGTGGGTTTCTTGCTTCGGAGGGAGGGAAAAGTTCTCGAAATGCTCCCTTTCTCTAAATCCTATGATGTAGATGCGCACACGGTTTTGCATCACGCCGTAGTCATAGGAATTGATAACATGGTAGTCCGCGTGGTAACCGGCTCCACGTATCCGTTGCATAATATAATCGAGGGCGGGTTTGTTACGAGGATCGACGAGCCCTTTTACATTTTCAAAAATAAACGCTCCAGGACGAGACTGGTTGAGGAGGTAGATTGTATCGTTCCAAAGCTGACCTCGATCATCATCAAAGCCCAAGTTTTTGCCGGCGATCGACCAACTCTGACAAGGAACGCCTGCCGTTAGGAGATCATGCTTAGGCAGCTCACCTATCTGGGTGATGTCGCCGAAATTCGCTTCCATGGATTCGGTTGTGTTCGCACAATAGGCAGACACTGCATCCCTATCAATCTCACTAAAACCGAGACAACGCCCGCCCAGTGAGGAAAGAGCCCGGTGAAATCCGCCGATGCCTGAAAAAAGGTCGATGAATGTGAAACTGTCGTCTTTCATGGTGTCTATCTGAGTACATCATCTTCGAATTCTTCAGGAATGGCAATACCCAGATATTCGGTGTAAATTCTTTCCCTGTAGAGTTTTCCGAGTTTGTTAACCTCGCAAATGAAGTTCGCATATGTTCCATTCCCGCCAATGAGATCCCAGAACTCTCCGCCTATGAGAACTGATGGATCGGCTTTCATGTCAAACCAACGCGCTGGAAACGTCCATGCGTAGTCTTCTTTCTTACCATAGGGGTTGTATGGTAACGCGTAGTAGGCTCCATCGACTGTCCTAGGCGACATGGCTAGAAGCTTGAACATCTTCTCTTTGCTAACTTTTGTCTGGTCACTGTTGGGCAGGGGGCCTTTGAGTTCGAAAGCGTATTTTGAACCGCTTTCCTGGTTTTCCACGTAGATGTCGCAGACTACATCTACGGGAATGGGCTTACCTCCACCTGCTCTAATGTATGAGAGTTCAGTGCTCCAGTCAGGCCTGCTTCGCTCTTTGCCTTTTTCTTTGTGTTCTAGGTTTTGCAATACTTCCTGAATACGGCGAAGGCTTTCTTTTCCAATCATCCCAGTGATACGATGCCCCATCGTGCACTTGCCATGAAACTCTGTTGCGACAACCTCAGCTAGTTTTTCCCAGACTCCGCCAAATGGTGTTACAAAGCGTCGTTCGAAGTGAGAGCCTTTAAAAATTTCATCAGGAACCAAGGCTGCATATAGTGGCTTTCTCAGCCGATGTTCTTCTTTGATGAAGGGATCAATGACAGTCACCTTCTGCATCACACGATCCATCAAATCGGTCACAACGTTTTTGATCGCCTCGTTAATTCGCTCCTGTTTTCTCACATCCAATGGCTACATAGAATCACCAGGGATTGAAACGGTAAATCTACCGGGTCATAGGGGATTTCTATTGGGTAGAGCAGCGTTTGTGGGGATCTTGACCCGGAAGACATTTGAGACTTCTGACTCTTTGGTTGTAATGGGCTGTAATTCCCTGAAGACGCGAAGCTGCTTCACAGCGGCTTCGTAGCTCTGCAACAAGTGCCGGGAGCGTGATTCCCGGAGTTGTTCTGCTTGGTTCATGAGAGGACAATAGGTGGGAAACTTAAAATTTTAAACTTTAAACTTCAAGGTAGATGCTGGGTTTGCGGTGGGGACGCCGCTTGGAACTTAAGGCGCGGGGACGCGCCTACTCCTTTTCTCCTAGGACGATGGAGATCGTGGGTTCTGCCGCGAAGGTGGCTTTGGCTACTTCGCGGACTTCTTCCAAGGTGAGGGTTTGGTAGATTTCCGGGAGGAGGCGGTGGGAGTCTGCGGGGTTGCCGAAGAGGAGATCCAGGGCGGCGTGGCGGGCGTTTGAGGCGGAGGATTGCTGCTGGAGGGCGGCTCCGCTGAGGACGGTGGAGCGGACTCGCTCGAAGGTGTTGGCAGGGATGCCTTCTTCGGCGATCTTGGCGATCTCCTTTTTCAGCTCGGTGGTGGCTAGCTCGATCTGCTCGGGGGAGGTGGCGAGGTAGAAGGTGAAGAGGCCTTGGTCGTAGCCGAGGAACTGGGTGGCTCCCACGCGGTAGGCGAGGCCGAGTTCTTCGCGGATGCGGCCGAAGAGTGGGCCGGCCATGTCGGAGGAGTGCTCGTTGATGAAGGCTAGTGCGTGTTTTTCACGGCTGTTGATGTCTGCACCGGGATAGGCGATGGCCAGGACGGCTTGTTTCTTGGGGAGGGTGTGGGTGATGGTTTCTCCTAGAGTTATAGTAGAAGCGGGAGGTGTCCATGGCTGGCCTGCGGGGAGGTCTTTGAAATGATTTTCGAGGAGCTCCAAGATGTGCTTTGGATCGAAGTCTCCGGCGATGGCGAGGGTGAGGTTTGCCGCGCAGAAGTGGCGGGAGTGGTGGGCGGCTAGGTCTATGCGGTGGATTTCCGGGAGGGTCTCCAGGGTGCCGAGGGAGTCGAGGCCGTAGCCTTGGGCAGAGTAGTGGCTGCTGCGGGCGGCTTTGAAACAGGTGTGGAGGGGGTCGGCGAGGGCTTCTTCCAGGGTGGCGAGCTGGGAGGCTTTCTCGCGCTCGATGGCCTCGGTGGGGAAGGTGGGGTTCTGGATGACGTCGGCGAAGATCTCGAGGATGGCGGTGGTGTCGATGGCGAGGCCGGCGGCCTGGACGAGGAGGGCGTTGTTGCCGGTGGAGGCGGAGATGTTCGCGCCGAGGGACTCGAGGGAGAGGGCGATTTCATCGGCGCTGCGGGTGGCGGTGCCTTTGGTGACGGTGGAAGCGAAGAGTTGGTTGAGGCCGTTTTTTTCCGGGGTTTCCGAGAGGAGGCCGGCGCGGGAGGTGGCCTGGAAATGGATGAGGGGAACGCGGTGATCCGGGAGGAGGGCGAGCTTGAGGCCGTTGCTGAGAGTGTGGGTTGTGATGCCTTGTTGGGCAGAGGCTGCTTTTTTCTCGGTGACGATGGGGACGAAGTTTTCCGGATCGAGGGAGGTGAAGGTGAGTTTGTTTTCCGTAAGGGTCTGGGCGATGCGGCGTATGTCTGCGACTGTGACGGCATTGATCGCGGCGAGGTGGCTACGGGTGAAGTCGAGGTCGCGGGCTTCGTGCCAGTTCGACGCGAGATCGGAGGCGCGGCCGGAGGCGGTGGTGAGTGTGCGGAACTGGCTGGCGGCGGTCTGGCGTTTTGCCTTGGCGAGTTCTTCGTCGAGGGCGCTGGCGGCGAGTTCGTTCAGCTCGGCGAGGATGGCGGTTTTGAGTTCGTCGCGTTTCTCTGGCTGGCACTCGGCGGAGATGGCGAAGAGGCCTTGTTGGCCGGGATCGATCCAAGTCCATGCGGAGATTTCGAGGGCGAGTTCGCGTTGGTTCCGCAGGGTGCGGTGGAGGCGGGAGGATCTGCCGCGGCCGAGGATGGCGGCGAGGAGATCGTAGACGGGGGCGTCCGGGTGATCGAGGGCGGGGGTTTTCCAGGAGAGGCAGAGGCGGCTGGTGGGGATGGCGAAGGTGCCGAAGGCTTGGCGGGCACCTAGCTGCGGGGTGTCTGCCTGAAGGTGTGGCTCGGGGCCGGCGACGTTTTTGCAATCCGCGGTGAGGGCGATGATCTGGGCGCGGGCTTCGTCCGCATTGAAATCGCCGGAGATGACGATGTGTGTTTTGTCCGGGGTGTAGCGGTTTTTGTGATAGTCGGTGAGATCGGTGTATTGGATTTCATCGAAGAGGTGGCGGTGGCCGATGACGGGCTGGCGGCGGGCGTCTTTTGCGAAGGCGGTGGAGAGGAGGAGGCGGATGGAGGAGTTGTCGGGATCGTCGAGTCCCATGTCGATCTCGCGGCGGATGACGTCCTTTTCGTTTTCAAAATCGGCCTCGGGGATGAGGGGGAAGAAGACCAGTCCGGTGAGGCATTTCAGGAATGTGTCCAGGGAGTGGGAGGGGCCGTCGATGTAATAGACGGTGCGATCGAAGGTGGTGTAGGCGTTCCAGTGGCCGCCGCCTGCCTGGACGGCCTGGGCGAGGCCTTCCGAGCTGTAGTCTCGGGTGCCTTTGAATACCATGTGCTCAAGGAAATGGGAGAGGCCGGCGCCGAGCTTTTTATCCTCGTGGATGCTGCCGGTGGCGACCCATGCCTGGACGCTGATGACGGGTGCGGTGGGATCCGGATCGAGGATGAGGGTGAGTCCGTTTGGGAGGGTGTGGGTGGTGGCTTGTGTGAGAGGGTATTCCATGTCGATTTTTTACAGCTTGGCTGGAGGATGGATGCATCATAAATGTGGGTGATGCAACGGTGGATGTTATATGTCGGGTTGGCTGTGGTCGGATTGATACTGGCCGGGGCGGGAGGTCTGTATGCGCTGAAGGAATACCGGGATGCGAAGCCGGGGCCGATCTGGGCGCAGATGCCATTGAACCCCGAACTGCCGGATGAAAAGAGGGAAGAGCTGGCCATACAGATCAAGGAAGGCCTGCTCAGGGAAGGGGTGCTGGACGAAGTGGTGGCCGAGGCGGGTTTGACTGAGAAGTTTGGTCTTGGATCCGACGAAGAGACTGTGAAGGAAATGGAGAAGCGGGTTTTTGTGAAAGTGGGAACGGTAGCCATGCCAGCGGGCAAGGTGCCGTCATTGAACATAGGGGTGGAGGGGAAACGTGGCGAAAGGGCGACTCTGGAAGCTGCCGCGATGGGGCTGATGAAGAAGGTCTGGGTAATGATGGGGCTGGATCCGGAGACTGGCAGGCCTTTGAAATAAATTTTTCCTTTTTTGCTGAGGGTGTGGAGTGTGAGCCGATGATTTTTATCGGCTGGATGCGGGTGATAAAATTGATTTCCTAAGGACAATGATTGGGCAAGGGTGCAGGCAGTTATGAACCTAGGATTGAATCACGGAAAAAGTGGGATTGGCGCGCGGGGTGTCTTTTTGTCAATGTTGGCGGGGATTTCCCTGGCGGTCGCGGAGAAGCCGAATGTGGTGGTTTTCCTGGTGGATGACCTTGGTTACATGGATATCGGAGTGAACAATCCGGATTGTTTTTATGAGACGCCGCACATTGATGCGCTTGCCAAGGAGTCGATGCGTTTCACGGATGGTTATGCCGCGAATCCGGTCTGCTCGCCGACGCGCTACAGTCTGATGACTGGCAAGTATCCGACACGGGTGGGTGCGACGAATTTTTTCCCGAAGAATATGAGAAGGCTACGCAGTGGGAAGTTCAACCCGGCTCCGCTCATCTCCGAGATGCCGAAGGATGAGATCACTGTGGCGAATGCTCTGAAGGATGAGGGCTATGCGACGTTTTTTGCCGGGAAATGGCATATGGGCCATAAAGAGAGTGGCTATCCGCAGCACCGGGGATTTGATGTGAATATCGGCGGCCACTCAGCGGGCGGGCCGTATACGGGGAATAAATATTTCGCGCCATTCAAGAACCCTGAGATGGAAGAGAGCCCGAAAGGTGATCATCTGCCGGCTCGACTGGCGCGTGAGACGGTCAGGTTTATCGAGGAGAAAAAGGATCAGCCGTTTCTGACGTATCTGTCATTTTACTCGGTGCATACTCCGCTGATCGGGCGGCCTGATCTGGTTAAAAAGTATGAGGAGAAGGCGAAGAAGGTGAAAGGGAAAGAGTTCGGAGAAATCATCACTGCGGGTGGGGAAGAAGGGAAAGTGCGGATCCTCCAGAAGCATGCGGTCTATGCGGCGATGGTGGAGGCGATGGATCAGGCGGTGGGAGATGTGGTGAAGGCTCTGAAGGATACCGGTGAGTGGGAGAATACGATCATTCTTTTGACTTCTGACAATGGCGGGCTCTCAACTTCCGAGGGATTGCCGACGAGCAATCTTCCGCTGAACGGAGGAAAGGGCTGGGTCTACGAAGGTGGCATTCGCGAGCCATGGATTATCCGATATCCGGGTGTTACGGAGCCGGGCTCGGTGAGTGATGAGGTGATTTGCTCGATCGATCTTTTTCCTACAGTTCTGGCAGCGGCGGGCTACGAGACGAAGCATTTGGTGGACGGGATGGATCTGTTGCCTGCGTTGAAAGGGGAGTCGCTGGATCGTGATGCTTTGTTCTGGCATTATCCGCACTACAGCAACCAATTAGGAATTCCCGGCGGTGCTGTGCGGGTGGGGAATTTCAAGCTGGTGGAGAACTATGAGGATGGGAGCGTGGCGCTTTACAATCTGAAGGATGACATCGGTGAGAAGAATGATCTGGCTGCGACACAACCCGAGCGGGTGGGTGAGATGCGCGCGAAGCTGCACGGATGGTATGAAGAGGTGGGCGCGAAGTTTCTTCAACCGAAGGGTGGGAACGAGCCTTGGAGGCCTTGAGTTGAAAGCCGTTATTCAGCCAGCTCTCTGACTAGGGCTGGCCCCTGGTAGACGAAGGAGGTGTAGATCTGGACTAGGTCTGCACCGAGTTTCAGTTTTTTCTCGGCATCTGCTTTTGAGGAGATACCGCCTACTCCGATGATGGGGACTTTCCCGGAAAAAGCGGAGGCGAAGGCAGCGAGGGTGTCGTCGGATTTTTCGAGGACTGGTTTTCCGGAAAGGCCACCGGCTTCGTTTGCCCACGGGTGGTCTTTTACTTTCTCGCGGTCGAGGGTGGTGTTGGTAGCGATGAGGCCGTCAAGGCCACCATCGAGGAAGGCTTTTGAGAGGTCTGTGATTTCTTCTTCTGTGAGATCGGGAGCGACCTTGAAGAGGATGGGGACGTGCTTGCCGTGTTGGGCGGCAAGTTTTTGCTGGGAGTTTTTCAGGGTTTCCAGGAGGCGTGCGGAGGCGTCCGCTGCTTGGAGGTCGCGGAGGCCGGGGGTGTTGGGCGAGGAGAGGTTTACGGCGATGTAGTCGGCTACGGGGTAGGCTTTTTCGAGGCAGGCGAGGTAGTCGTCCGCGGCGTTCTCGTTTGGTGTGTCTTTGTTTTTCCCGATATTGAAGCCGATGATACCGTTGAAGGATTTTGAGGCGCGGACGTTGGCGACTCCGGCATCGATGCCGGGATTGTTGAAGCCCATGCGGTTGATGATGGCCTCGTGTGGGATGAGGCGGAAGAGGCGGGGCTTGGGATTTCCGGCCTGTGGGCGGGGGGTGATGGTGCCGATCTCGACAAAGCCAAAACCGAGGCGGCCGAGGGCGTCGATGGTGTTACCTTCCTTGTCGAGACCGGCGGCGAGACCAATACGGTTTGGGAACTTCAGTCCCATGAGCTCGATGGGTTTCGTTTCCGGGACGGGCGGGGAGAGGAGCTTCAGGAGGCCGGTTTTTTCCGAGAGGCGGAGGGCGGCCATGCTGGTGTGGTGGGCGACTTCTGCGTCGAGGGAGAAGAGGATTTTACGGGCGATGGGGTAGGCGGCGTCGATCACGCTGGGATGCTGGGTGTTGCGGAGGATTTTTCAATCGAAACGAGCCAGGGGGCACGATCGGTTGTCATTATTGGAAGGCGGGAGGGTGTTTTCCCTCGCGCAGCGAGGATGTACATGCCCCCAAATGATTCGCAAAAACTGAAAAAGTGATATGCCGTAGTATTACTTCCGGCACGTCAGGGTTTGTGTATCACTTATTTCCATGGTGCATGATGATACTCCCGCAAAGTCATAGCCTGGTTGACTTTTGGGGCGGTAAGAGCCACCCTTTCCTTTGAAAATATCGACATGCATATCGGCAGTCGGTGCTGCTAATAACACTGTTCTGCAAGAAATGAAGATTCTCACTATCAGCGGAAGTATCCGCGCGAATTCTTCTAATACGGCTTTGCTAAAATCGCTTGCACAGCTTGGCAGGGAGCGCGCAGAGATTAACTCGCTTGATATGCTGAGGAGCCTTCCTCACTTCGACCCGAATCAAAGTGATGCTTCGTTACCCGAAGAGGTCGTCTCGTTTCGGGCTACTGTTGCAAATGCTGACGTGGTCTATTTTTCTACGCCCGAGTATATTCATGCGATGCCAGCGATTCTGAAGAATTGCCTTGAGTGGTTGGTTGGCGATCCGCGATTTTACCTCAAGAAGGTCGTAATTCTACGGACTGGAGTTCACGGTGATTTTGCACACGAATCATTACGTGAAGTGCTTGCGACCATGTCTACTCGATTGATTGTTAGTGCATCTATGGTGATTCCACTGCCAAGCACTAATCTTTCGACAGAAGAGATGGTTAGTGACCCAATAATAAGTGAGATGCTCTTGAGGAGTCTGAAAGCCGTAGAATACTACGCGAATCCAAAGCAGAACAAGGCGGAGGA
>JBPOGC010000122.1:0-9147 GCA_051251795.1 Luteolibacter sp.
TTCCTCTGCTCGCGGAACAAACTCCGCAGCCCCACTGCGGAAACCATCTTCGCAGACCATCCCTCTCTAGAAGTAGACTCCGCCGGCCTGGCACCTGACGCCGAGATCCCCCTCTCTCAGGAACAAATCGAATGGGCGGACTTGATCCTCGTCATGGAAAACAGCCAGCGCAGTAAACTGAACCAGAAGTTCAAAAGCGCATTGGCGGGAAAACGAATCGCCGTCCTCAACATCCCGGACAACTACACCTACATGCAGCCGGAGCTCATTTCGCTCCTGCGGAGGAAATGCACCTCATACATCCCCAGAAAAATACTCCCGACAGGAATCGAACCATTGTCTGGGTGTGGGCTAATTCACTTAGAGAAAACTAGGGCGAATTCTTGTAAGTTCTGCCCGTTGACACCGCTATTCGGCGTCATTTACCAATTAAGGGTCCCAGGTAGATCCAAACTCTTGGCAAGCTTCCTAAGAAACCTTCTCCTGATACAGGTGCTCTTGAAAACCGATGAAGGTTTCGCGTATGCCTTTGATCGCACCTAGCTGTTGTTTGGCATCATCGATAGCTCCATAGTTAAGCTTGAGGAGATCGGCCAATTTGGAATCATCGAGTTCGGTGACTCCTTCTTTGACATACTGGGAAAGCACAAAATTGAGAAAAGTCTGTTGCTTGGGATCGTAATCCTTGATCTGGATCATCGCTTGCTGAGCACGGTCGAGACGTGGCACGAGGTCTTTTTGATATGCTACGTAATTTAGCACATCAAAGAGATCGCTGTCCTCTCCGTGAACAATTTTTCGGAGATCTTCGAGTTGAGGCTCAGTATAGCCTTTGTCGCTGAGTTCTTGAAGTAGCTTTTTACGAGTGCTCGGGAGACTCCAGATTTTGCGCAACTCCTCCTCGTCTTTAAACAGGCTTGGGATGTCACCGAAGAGCTGTTGCACAAATTCCTCAGCAGAGATCATTGTCCCATCAGCACTCCAGAAGGAGGTATGGATCATCGAGTCAATCGCGAGCGCTTTGCCCTTGGATAGTTTCACCTCAATGAACTCAGGTGGCTCACCCTCGCAAGTGCATGGATCATTTCCACATTCAGCACACGGCTCGGGATCTGGCTTCTCACAGATACAGGGGCGTTCGCCACACTTCTTACACGGTGCTTTCTCTCCATCACCGTCTCCACCACCTTCAGGGGGAATGGGATCACCGTCCCACTCGGGGTCTTTGAAGTGCTCGTGGGCGTCCACGAAGTCGTAAATCGTGAAGTAGTCCTTCCCATCAAAAAGACGGGTTCCTCGACCGACGATCTGCTTGAACTCGACCATCGATTTCACGGGACGCATTAGAATGATATTTCGCACCTCGGGTGCATCCACGCCTGTGCTTAGTTTCTGAGAAGTTGTGAGGATGGTGGGCACGCTCTTCTCGTTGTCTTGAAAATCCCGAAGGTGGGCTTCTCCAATTCCTCCATCATTGGCCGTGACTCTGTGGCAGTAGTTCGGGCTCTTGCTGTGGCTATACTGATTGATGAGATCCCGAACCATCGCGGCGTGTCGCTGGGTCGCACAGAAAACGAGGCTTTTGTGATCCTGATTGATCTCTTTTAGGAATAGGTTCACGCGATAGGCTTCGCGCTCCCTAATCTCGATGATCCGGTTGATTTCACTCTCGGTGTATTCCTTATCAGGATCGATGTCTCCGTTCTGGATGAGGTCATCCTTGGTGAATGTGTATTCATCAAGTGTGGTGCTGATTTCCTTCACCTTGAATGGCGTGAGAAAACCGTCATTGATGCCATCCTTGAGCTTGTAGGTATAGATGGGCTCTCCGAAATACTTGTAGGTATCCACGTTTACATCACGCTTCGGGGTGGCCGTAAGGCCTAGCTGCACCGCAGGCGAGAAGTGCTCCAAGATCTCGCGCCAGCTGCTCTCGTCATTTGCTCCTCCACGGTGGCACTCATCAATGATGATGAAGTCAAAAAAGTCCGAGGCATACTGACCGAAATAAGATTCGGTTTCCTTGCTGCAATGGTAAACTGCTGGCTCTTCGGCAACCATTGCCAACTCCATTTTTCGCTCGGCTTCCACTTGTTTCTCTCTCAGTTCTTCGTCTTCTTCTTGGTTTTCCTGCTCTGCCTCACTCTGGTCACTGGCCATGAATGATTGAAAAATAGTGAAGAAAATACTGCCGTTAGTCGGCACCTTGCCTTTCTTTTTGATGTCCTTGGGTGTGATCCGCACCAACGCATCATCATCGAAGTCTCCGAAGGAATTGAACGCTTGATCTGCGAGCAAGTTTCTATCTGCGAGAAACAGGATTCTCGGACTACGATTGCCGTCTCGTTTGAGGTTCCACTTCGCATGAAACAGCTTCCAGCAAATATGAAATGCGGTCGCAGTTTTTCCCGTGCCTGTCGCCATCGTGAGCAGGATACGATCTTGCTTGGCCGCAATCGCATCCAAAGTCTTTTCGATCGCGACGTGCTGGAAGTAGCGCGGAGGATACTGCCCTTTGAATAGAGCGAATGGCACAGCCTCGAAACGAGTCTTCCAATCCGCTATTTCAACTTTGTAGGCCTCTTTCGGCGTTGGGAATGTCATCTCCCAGAGTTCGTCAGGAGTCGGGTAGCCTTCGACATCGCCCTCCGTGCCCTCCTGCATATCGACCCCATAGATCTTCTTTCCGTTCGTCGCGTAGGTGAAACGGATGTTCAACCGCTGAGCATAGTCCTTTGCTTGTCCCAGCCCTTCTGTGTAGGGGAGGCTCTGATCTTTCGCTTCAATGACCGCTAGCCGCTTGTTCCGGTATTCTAAGACGTAATCTGCCTTCAGCGCAGCTTTTCGCCTTCCCCCTCCAATCAGCCGCCCATCCGTGATCTTGATGGCCGTTTGCTCCACCCGGATGCGGCTCCCATCCACCTCACCCCAGCCAGCGGCTTTGAGAGCGGGGTCGATGTAGTCGAGTCTGGTCTGGGCTTCGTTCATTTTTAGAAAGTTTGGGTATAAATCAAAACCAGATCAAGAAACTCCAGGGGTTGAAATCTTCGGTTTTACGGGCAAAAGGTGTCTTCCAAGGCATTTTAGGGGGGCTAGAATCAAAACCCGATCAAGAAACTCAACCAATATACGAAGCTATGACTCCGCACTACAATTTGAACAGCTTCTCGTCCTGCGAAAGTTCAACAATTTTGTATTTTTCAATATCGATTCCCTCGGGAATTTTGTCTTTGAGAATTGGGGCAATGTATTGGCAATTAATACTAGGGACTAACTTCTCGAGAATGGTGACAATTTGGCGGTCGTCCACGTTCTCAATCTGGTCGTGCATGATGAAATTGAGGTGTGGGATTCCTAATTTTTCGGCGAACTCGATGTAGGCTAGGTCAAATGCCGTGATATGGCCTTTTTTCTCACCGGTCCCCGGGTTTGAGCTCACGCCGGGCATCTCGAATTGGAGTTGTTTGAGTTCCTTGCCGTTTTTGTCGACAGTGGCCTTGGCCAGAACATATTGCTGGCCATAGAGCGCAATGGAGATCCTTTTGAGGCTCTCATTGAAGACTCTCAAGTTATCTGCGATTTGCTCGTTGAGCTGTTTTGCCTGATCGCTGTATGCCGCGAGTTTGGAGCCCAATGTTTCTAGATCGGATAGGCATGTGTTCCAGATTCTTTCTTGTTCGCTGAGTTTGGCGTGTCGCTGGATCAGCTGTTGAAGTTCAAGATTCAGCCTTTCGAGCGCAATCAGCGTCTTATCGCTAGAGAGCAGATCCTTGTAGTTCCCTGCTTCCGCTTCCATTTTTTGCAGCCTACTCGTCAGTTCCTGCTCGCTGGCCGTTAATACAGGTAACTCCTTGGTGATGAACTCCAGCTTGTTCGCGATCATTTGATTGTGAAAATGAACACTCTCTTCAAATGATTTTTGAAGACCGGGAATCAGAATTTTCGCTTCAGCGTAGAAGCTCTTAATTTCTTCCACCGAGACTTTCGAGACGTCTTCTTCAAGGCTACGCCGACTTTCTTCGATCAGCTCTTTCCTGAGGCTAATCACACTGAGCCTTGTGCCGATCTGGCTCATTTCCGCCTTGATCGCATCAAAGGCATCAAGCCGCTTCTGGTAATCAGGAGCTAGGTTCAGCTGCTCCTTTTGCTGCTGCAGACCATCGATCGTGGACTGGATGGTGGGGATGATCTGGAAGTCTGTGATGCTGAACTGCTTCGCAAGTTGGGTCTTGTAAGTCTCCTGCTTTCGGTGCTGATCTTTGACTTGTTGGTAGTCATGTCCGTCGGAGGTATTCACGCCCAACCAGAACTGATAGAGCGTCTCATAGGCTATCGCGCTGGTGTATCCATCTAGAACCTTGAGGATATGGTTCAGCTTGGCCTTTTCATCACGGATGTTTTTCGCGACGAGTTGCCGTAGTGTTGGCTTACTCTCAGTTTGTTGGAAAATTAGCTCAGCCAACCTCCTCGGAAATTCCATGTTGTTATAGGAAACCTCATCGATTTTTTGAATCTTATCAGAATATGAGAGGAAATTACGCTCTATTGTGATCTTGGGAGCGGCATTCGAATCGAGGTTTCTGGCCAAGACCAGAGTGACCAGAATCTGCTCCTCAACTAAGAAATCTTTTACTTCCGATTCCGTGCCAAACTCAGGGTCGGTGTAAATATTCTTTCCGCTGCTGC
Source organism: Luteolibacter sp. (assembly GCA_051251795.1). Classification (GTDB taxonomy): domain Bacteria; phylum Verrucomicrobiota; class Verrucomicrobiia; order Verrucomicrobiales; family Akkermansiaceae; genus Luteolibacter. The sequence goes on from JBPOGC010000122.1 coordinate 4,687, forward strand.
CTAAGCAGTAATCGACCAAGCGAAGAATGGTGGTCTTCCCGACGTTGTTGCCAGATTCATTTTTTCCTGCCGAGTGATCGACGATCAGGTTGACTCCTTTCTTGAAGTTAATCTGACGAATGTCGCCACTGGTTCCCGAGATCGTAAGGCTTTTTAGAAACATTTGATGATCTCCTTTCCTTTGACTTCTAGCGCCCCGATTAGATACAGCCAGTTCATCGCCATCGAGAAAGCGTGGTAGCTCGTTTTCTCGGCTCGGTTGATCTCTTCAAACACATTGAGAATGTCCAGACGTTCGTTTGGTTCGTATCTGAGAACCTCAAGGATCCGCGAGCCAAGGTAGTAGGCTTGCTTCTCAGGTTTAATGTCTTGGTTGAGTATCATGCCTCGGGGTGCTCCAGTATTTTACAGCGCATAAAGGCATCCACCATGATGATCTTCATGCACCACTCGATTTGCTCTGAATATTCGAGATTTGCTTCAGCGTGGATCTTCTCGATGAGCATCGTTTCCACATCGTCCCAGATGTCGTCCGCCGACTTCGATGGCCGTAGGCTGGCCAAATAGGTGTCGTTGATCGACTCAAGTAATGCCGCTTTTTGGGAGGACTCGAACTCATTGTAAAGAGACTCCAGAGTATGATAGTAGATTGAATATTTCTGAATCACACCGTAGTGGCGGCTTACCTCATTGAACTGAATTTTCTCTTGGATCTTAAAAGGATGAGAGCCTCGGTTTGGCTTCGACTCACCCTGGTGGGCGGACAGGCTTTGCACGATGCGTGCAAGGAGGCTCGGGCTCTTTGCGTTAAAAATAGCAGCGCGTGAAGATTCGAACCAATCCTCGTGAACCTGCTTCATCGCTTTGAGCTGTTCGACGCTATAGTAGGGTTCTCCCTGATCGTCGGTCTGATCAATGATTCCGTGGTGGGTCTTACAGAGCAGCATCAGGTTCGGATAATCATTCCGTTCCTTGTCGGAAATGACCGGGTCGGAATTATAGCGCGGGCCTCCGGGGTTGAGTGCCTCGATATGGCAAATGTCGGAGCTGTTTCCCTCCGCATAAAGCAAAGTGCAGGGACAGTCAGGATACGCACAGCAATTCCCAGAAAGACCGTAAAGTCTCTTAAGCGTTAATGCCGTGTAAATTCGGGAAGCCATGTCTGGTGATATCGACGCGATTACTTAAGAGAAACTAACTAATTATTCAAGTTGAAAGAGAATCAGGTCAGTCCACCCGCAAAGGCTTTTTGCAGGATGGATTTCTTAAGTTCGTCAAGGGAGGCGAGTTTTCTTTCATAGTGAGATTCAATGCGACGGACTTCGATTGAAATAGCATCGATTTTCTTAACAACGACTTTTTGCTTATCTAAAGAAGGTATTGGGACGGGTAATTCCCTGAAAAATGTAAGACTAAGATTTGCTCTCGCCATATTCACTTCGTTGTCGTGCAAAATATCTTTAAAGAACGGTGAATTCAGCAGATGAGAAAGAAACGAATTCATAAGCCTTTCAGGTTTACATCGAATCAGACAAACTGCTTGGTTGATATTGGCAATTTCATCGAGTGTAAACACTGCTGTTCGCCCGATTGAAGCACCAACAATATTGGATAACACGTCGCCTCTTTTCAAAATTGATTTGGGTTCAATGATGTTGAACTCGGTTTCAACATACTTTCTTTTATTCATTAGCAATTCGCCAGACCCTACATTTTCACTAGTAATAAAAAGAACCCCCGGAGAACCGACATACCTTACACCTTGCCACTTGGGAGACGATCCTTTCGTAATTGTCTCACACACGTCGCCCAACGTCGTCTCCACCCATCCCTCGCCTTTTTGGGAGAAGATTTGGTTGAGTTTGGATTGGAAGAGTTCTTCGGCGTTGGCGATGTTTTGTTCGATGTTCGATGTTCGATGTTCGATGTTCGATGTTCGCTTTGGCTTGGTCGATGGCGGCAAAGGCCTTGTCCAAGACTTCCACAATCTCCTCCTGCTCGGATAGCGGGGGGATGGGGGCTACTCGTGCTTCCATTGAGCCCTTTCCAACGTGTATCATGGTTGTCCCTGTGCCATGTTCGTTTTTTATAAGCTCTTTGTCCCATTCAAAAAAATGGAACAGGTAGTCACGCTTAACCTGATTTGAATCGGGGACTACCTTCCAAATATGATAGTGGTAAATTGATTTCACTCCTCCCCAAATTCTAGGTCCAAAGGATGCTGACCATGCATAGAGTAGATCACCCGTGTCACAGTATTTATCGGCTGGTAGTTCCAGATCGGAATAATACCAGCCTCGGTTCGTAAAAAAATTACCAACTCTCAGGACTGGATAAGTTCCAGAATCAAGCAACTCAGCTTTCTTGTATGCTCGCCCATTGATGAGTTTACAAACTTCTGTGAGCTTCTTTTTTTTCCAGCCATCCTTCATACCAGCTCCTTGATCAAGGTGAGTAAGTCGGCTGTCTCTTCATCCAGAGCTTCCATTTCGGCGAGGATTTTCTCGGGCTGTCTGAGCGGGGCTTCCTCGGGCGTGTTCGGGTTCTTCACGCTGAGATCGAAGGTTTTTTCATCAATCTCTGCCACCTTGAGGTTCCACGATTGCTCGCTCTCAGACTTGGTTTTTTGAAGATCAATAAACTCCGCCATGTCCTTGTCATTGAGCGGATTGGTTTTGCCCATGTTGCGGCCAGCGTTGAGCTGATAGAACCAAACATTTTTGGTCGGCTCGCCTTTCTGGAAGAAGAGCACGACCGTCTTCACTCCCGCACCCGTAAACGTGCCGCCGGGCATATCGAGGATGGTGTGAAGGTTGCAAGATTCTAAGAGCAACTTGCGCAGAGCGACCGAGGCGTTATCAGTATTACTGAGCACGGTGTTCTTGATGACGATGGCAGCACGGCCACCCGCCTTGAGCGACTTGATGAAGTGCTGCATGAACAGGAAGGCGGTTTCGCCCGTCTTGATATCGAAGTTCTGCTGCACCTCTGCCCGCTCCTTCCCACCGAATGGCGGGTTGGCGAGGATAACATTGAAGCGGTCTTTTTCCTGAATATCCCGGATGCTTTCGCCGAGAGTATTGGTGTGGATGATGTTCGGAGCTTCGATACCGTGCAGGATCATGTTCATGATGCCGATCACGTAGGCGAGGTTCTTCTTCTCCTTTCCGTAAAAGGTCTTTTCCTGAAGCTTCTTGAGATTGGCAGTGCTCTTCTCCATCCTCTCCTGCATGTATTCGTAAGCCTCGCAGAGGAAGCCCCCGGAACCAGCAGCACCATCATAAACGGTCTCGCCAATCTGAGGATCAAGCACCGCAACCATCGCCCGGATGAGTGGACGCGGGGTGTAGTATTGCCCGCCATTGCGGCCTGCATTTCCCATGTTCTTGATCTTGGTCTCGTAGAGGTGGGAGAGCTCATGCTTGTCCTTGCTGGAGCGGAATGGCAGAGCATCCGCGTAATCGAGAATTTCCCGCAGATTGTAGCCGCTCTTAATCTTGTTATCTAGCTCGGAGAAAATTTCACCGATCTTATATTCCAGGGTCTGCGGGTCATCAGTCGCGGCCTTGAAGCCGCCGAGGTAGGGGAAAAGCTCATGATCGACGAACTTGATCAAGTCGGGCCCGGTCATGGCGATGTGGTGGTCGATCTTACCATCCGCGCCTTTCGGCATCGCCCAGTTCGGCCAGCGGAATTTTTCATCAAGAATGAAGCTGTAACTTTCTCCCTCCAGCTCGGCCTCGTCTGCTTTATCCTGCTCTAGTTCATCGAGATAGCGGAGAAACATGATCCAGGAGGTCTGGCCGATGTAGTCGAGTTCACTGTCGGCTCCCGAGTCCTTGAAGAGAATGTTATCGATGTTTTTGAAGGTCTGCTCGAACATGTTTCATGGATACTGGACGTTTTACTCCAATAGGAAACACTGAATTACGCCTGAGAATCGCCCTCACGTTGAGATCATCACCCAATATCCTGATGGCCAAATTATTCGCCTGATCGTGCCTGATCTATTTTCTCCCGCCATCTACACGCACGTCGAAATGCGAAACCCATCATGGGGGATTTTCCTCGCAACCCACCCGGATCCTTCACCATTCCACTGCCTAGATTCCCACATCCGGCATTTTATTTATCCTGAAGGTAATCGCTTACAATGCTAGAGCGATTATCCATGCACTTCGCAAAATCACTCGAGCCACTTTGCGCGAGTGAAGAGGCGAAACAAAAATAAATTCCGGCATGCAGGAAAATTCCCGACTTGCGTCCTCTGCTTAGGTTCACCCCTTGGATGCAAATTAGAGCTGTTCGAAACGAACAGTATTTTCGGGGAACTCAATTGATCCTCACCCAACTCTCAAGCCTGACGAGTTATAATCACTTTAAGGAAAAATACTCCCGACAGGAATCGAACCTGTATCTAAGGTTTAGGAAACCCTTGTTCTATCCGTTGAACTACGGGAG
>JBPOGC010000123.1:0-9070 GCA_051251795.1 Luteolibacter sp.
GTATTCATCCGAACGTTTCAACCCAAGATCCACCCACTCCAGCTCTCCGTTATTCATCGATTGCGGAGTAGGCTCTATTCTCAGAATGGATCGCTCGATCCGGTTAGGTTCTTTGCGGCGGGAAAATTAGGGAAAGCGGCGATAACTATCCTCTGGTGTTCTCTTGGTGTGGCGGGATTACGAATCATCCTAGAATCGGACGAGTGGGAGACTCGTCCCTGCCTTTTGGTTCCAATTTCCTAGTGTCTGCTGTTTTTGGCTGCGTTCCAGGCGTCTTGCTTTTCGTTCAGGCTGGAGGACTCGAGGGAGCTGTTGGCGGCTTTGAGGAGGTTTTCCATTTCCGCGAAGCGGGATTCGAATTTGGTGTTGGCTTGAGCCATAAGGATCTCGGGGTCGATTTTGCGGAAGCGGGCTAGGTTGACGACGGAGAAGAGGAGGTCGCCAAGTTCTTCTTCGATGGCGGGGATGTCCTTGGCATCTAGGGCGGACTGGAGTTCGCCGAGTTCTTCGCGGATCTTTGAGACGACGCCGGTTTCGGTGGGCCAGTCGAAGCCGGTTTTTGTGGCTTTCTTGAGGAGCTTGGAGCCGCGGATTAGGGCGGGGAGGCCTTTGCCGACTCCGTGGAGGTGGGGGAGATCGGCTTTCTCGCCTTTTTCCTGGCGTTTGATGGCATCCCATTGCTTTAGGACTTCATCGGAGTCTGCAGCATCGGATGTGGCGAAGACGTGCGGGTGGCGGCGGACGAGTTTCTCGGAAATGGTGCGGGCGATGTCCTCGAGGTCGAAGCGGTCTTGCTCTTCGGCGATTTCCGCGTGGAAGACGACCTGGAGGAGGAGGTCGCCGAGTTCCTCTTTCATATCGGTGTCATCGGCGCGTTGGATGGCATCGACGGTTTCGTAGGCTTCCTCGATGAGGTTTGAGATGATGGATTCGTGCGATTGCTCTGCATCCCACGGGCAGCCGCCGGGGGCGCGGAGGCGGTGCATGATGGCTTTGAGCCGTATGACTTGTGAGCCGGGGATATCTCCGGAGATCATTTCCTGGTCTGTCATGATTTTTTGTTTCCTCTTTCAGCTGCTCTTTTGAGCACGTCGCGTTCCTCGTCGGTGAGGCTTTGGAAGCCGTCTTTGGAAATCTTGTCGAGGATGAGATCGACTTCGCTTTCGCCGCGCAGATCGACGCGGGATCTGGGGCGGAGCTTTGGCTCGATATCGCGACGCGGTGTTTTCGGCTGCGGGCTGAAGCTTTTGAAGCCCTCGGATTTTTTCAGAAGGGGGTAGGCCTTCATGCAAATGAATCCGACGATGGCTCCGCCGAGGTGGCCGGCCTCGCCGCCTTCGTTCCCACCTATGCCGAAGATGATGGAGGCCACGGCGATACCGATGAATGCGAGGGCGAGCTGGCGCATGGTGAGGGTGATGGGAGGGAACAGCAGGGAAACCCGGAGCGAGGGGGCGGTGACGGCGACTCCGACGAGTATGCCGTAGATTCCTGCCGAGGCGCCGATGAGCTGGATCAGATTGGCAGAGTAGCGGAAGACCTGGTTTGTGTCAGGATCGACAACAGAGATTTCCCTGGGGAGTATGCCGACGCTGATGAGCAGTGTGTAAAAGAGCGCGCCGCCGACTCCGCAGAGGAGGTAGAAGACGATGAAAGGCTTGGAACCCCACCAGCGCTCCATCCAGGGGCCGAAGAAGAAGAGGGCGATGGAGTTCATCAGGATGTGGGGGATGCTGCCGTGAATGAACTGGAAGGTGACGAATTTCCAGATCCGCCCTTCGAAGATGCCGGACTGGATGGTGAAGGCTCCGAACTCGCGGATGCCGTAATCAAAGAGAAGGATATCGGCGAGGTAGAGGGCGATGTTCGTGATGAGCAGCCACTTCACTACCGGGGTGAGCTGTGCGAACGCACCGCTATTGCCGTCCGGTTCTATTCCTCGTTCTGCCCAGCCCATTGTTTGGTTCCTTTCTTATCAGGATTTCAGGGCGACGGGCTTGTCGAGAATCTCTCTGAGGACAAAGGCCGTTCTCAATTCGGTTCTGCTGGTGAGGCGTTGTTTCAGTGTGCCGCCTGTGCCTGACGGGGAGGTTTTGCGCCTTTTCTGTGAAGCTTCGTGAAAGGAGGGGCGGTTGGCTTTCCCTTCCTTGAGCAGCTGGAGTTTTTCGGCGAGTTGTTCCTGGCGTTCGAGTTCCTTGCCAGCTCTGGTGGATGGTTGACGTGCTTCCCGGGGTGGAGCGGAGCGTTGGAGTGAAGGTGCTGGCGCAGGCCGGCTGCGAGAAATCGGTGGCGGGACTGCCGGTGAGGGAGCGCCCATGGGGATAGGGGGAGGGACGGCGGGGCGGGCGTTTCTGCGCTCCAGCTCTTCGTCAAGCTCTTCGCGGAAATCGTAGTCCTCCTCGGGAGTTGTCTGTTGTTCCCGACGTTCCTTTTTCGCTTCGCGCTGGGCGTTGAGCCACTGCGCGAAGCCTGCGGCGGCTGCGATGAACCAGATGAGATTTTCTAAGATGAAGTCCACTTGCTTTAAGGAACCACAGTCAGTCAGCTTCGTCTAGTGTGACCTTGAGGTCTCCGAGTGCCCACTGGATGCCTGCGAGGTAGTGGCTGAGGATTTTCTCGTTCCAGAACATGTCGTGGTTGTGGCCGATGGAGGAGTAGAAGACGCGGCCTTTTCCGTGGTTCCTGACCCATGAGACGCCGAAGTCCTTGTCTTTGCGCTTCAGGCCTTTGAGTCCTGTCATGTCGCTTTTCTCTGTGTCGAGACGGAGGAGCATATTGAGATTCGAGGAGTCGTAAGGTTCCTTGAACTGATAGATTTCCTCTTTGAAGCTGATGTTTTCACCGCCGAACATTTTGGCAAGGGGGTGTTGCTCTTTGCCAGGCTCGACTTTGATGCTGACCTGCTGGCCTGCGCCCCATGGATGGCCGTCAAAATAAGCGCCGATCATGTCGCCGTATTCCGGCCAGTCGTAGAAGGTGTCCGTGGCGGAGTGTATGCCGACGAAGCCGCCGCCGTTTTCGATAAAGGACATCAGGGATTCGCGGAGAGTGAGTTCTTCGGTTTTGAGATCTTTGAGTTCTTCTTTGGAAAGTTTTTTCTTTTCGCCTCGCGAGGGGCCGAACGGACTTCCGGTGGTGTTGAGGAAGCAGATGGCATCGAACTGGGAGATGTTTTCCTTTTCGAAGTTTGAGAGGTCATCGCTGACTACGGTCTCGAAAGCTCCGGTGGATTTTCCGAGTGCCTCGAAAGCGAGTTTTCCGGTAGGGATGGACTTGTGTTTGAAGCCGTTGGTGCGGGCGAAGACAAGGAGCTTCCGGGGCTTTTCCGGCTTTACGAAAGCTTCGGATGGGAGGGCTGCTTCGATTTTCTCGGCGGCTCCGGCTGGGGCTTGGGCGGTCTTCGGCTTCTGGGCGACGACGACCAGGGCAACGCCTGCGACTAGGATGGATGGTATGAGGGCTTTCATTGGATTTGAGGGATTCTAGGGGATTTGAAGAACATTGGAAGCGTGGAAGTGGGGGGATCTGGGTGTCGATATCTAGATTTTTCCCAACCACAGATGAACGGGATGAACGCAGATGAAGAGTATGGAATCGGGGGTTTTGGCTGGTGTGAACTGTGGTCTGCCGGGGGGACTTGGGTTTGGGCGGTGGGAACTTGAAGAAGAAGCAGGTCGGAGACGCGGCGCTCCAGATTTTTCAGGGGACTTTTATGGTGCTGATTTTATAGGAAGGATCGAGTTTCGCGACGGCGGCGCGGAGTTGTGCCTGGACTGCGGGGTCTCCGTAGAAGGGGCCTGAACCGGCGCCGCCGGAGGTGTGTGTCTCGATGAGGACGAGCTTGTTTCCGACGATGAGGAAGGAGGGGTTGCCGCTGTCTCCGGTGACGAGGCTTTTTCCCCATCCGTAGATGTCGCGCTCGTCTTGTTTGAAGGAGATTTGTCCTCCGTAGATCGAGCTCACGAGGTGGACGAAGAGGTTTTTGTTCTGGTCGGTGACGATGACGGGTTTGCCAGCGAGTTGGGAGAAGTCCGAGGATGTGGAGGGCAGGGGATAGGGGGTGTAGTTTGAGGGGACGGGCTCGTTTAGTAGGCCGACGGTGATGTCCTGGGAGAGGTTCTGGAAGCCGATGAGCTTCCGTTCGATGTGTTTTCCGCTGCGGTCATGGAAAACGACGGGTTTCCCGGCGGGGCGGGTATAGTGCTTTGCCATGACGACGTGGCGGGGGGTGATGAGTGTGGCGGTGCGCTTGTCATTGAAGGAGACGCCGGACATGTCCATACCGGAAGCCCAGCCACCTGCCATGCTGGAGTTTCCGTCGGGGCGGTAGTTTTTGAAGATGGCGGGTGAGGTTTTTGCGGGAGGGAGTGTGGGGGTGGAGGAGAAGCTGGATGTCCCGCAGGAGGGGAGTGTGATTGTGATGAGGGCGGCTGCGGCTAGGGTTTTTAGAGGGAAATTCATTGGGGTATGATCGTGAATTGGGAAGAGGGTTCAAGGTTTGTTCGCGGGAGGTTGTGCAAAGGAGTTGAAAACTCCTTCTCCTTATTCTTGCAAAGGGCTCGGGGATGTTGGTGGCTTGTGGTGATATGAATTCGCATACGGCTCCGTTGACTGCAGCACAGGTAAAGAAATTGCGTGGGGTGTTGGAGGAGAAGGGATTCGAGTTTGTGGCGAAGCCTTACACGATTTATGCGGCGAAGAAGGGGAAGCTGAGTGTGAATGTATATGAGAAGGGGCCGAAGGTGCTGGTGCAGGGGAAGGAGACGGCGGATTTTGTGGAGTTCACGTTGGAGCCGGAGATCACGGGGGTGCTGGGTGTGAAGGAGAAGGTGGTGCAGGATGAGGGCGGGATGTATGAGCCGCACTTCGGGATCGATGAGAGCGGGAAGGGGGATTTCTTCGGGCCACTGGTTGTGGCCGGGGTTTATACTGACGGGGAGATCGCGCGGGAGCTGATCCGGCGGGGGGTGACGGATTCTAAAAAGATCAATACGCCGAAGAAGATCCGGGAGCTGGCGGCGGTGATCAAGGGGACTCCGGGGATTTTCTACGATGTGATCGCGATACGACCGGAGAAATACAATGAGATCTACGGGACGTTCAAGAACCTGAACAGCATGCTGGCGTGGGGGCACTCGACGGTGATTGAGAAGCTGGTGGAGCTGAAGCCGGATTGTCCGAGGGCTCTTTCGGATCAGTTTGCTAGAAAGCAGGTGCTGGAGGATGCCTTAAAGAATAAGAATATCACTTTGAAGCTGGATCAGCGGACGAAGGGGGAATCGGACACGGCGGTGGCGGCGGCTTCGATTTTGGCAAGGGAGCGGTTTATCGATTGGATGGATGCGGCGACGAAGAAGGTTGGTTTTAAAATTCCGCTGGGTGCTTCACCGCAGGTGGTGGAGGCGGGGAGGAGGCTGGTGAAGGAGCATGGGGTGGAGGTGCTCGGGAAGTTTGCGAAGCTTCATTTCAAGACTACCGGGCAGGTGGTTTAGTCGCGGTGCTCCAGTGCCGGGTGATCAGTGAGAAGTGGGAGACTTGGGTTCTGCAAAGGGGTTGGGAACTCGTTGTCCTTATTGGGTTGCGGGCTTGGGTTGTCGCGACTTCGGAGTCGCGGTTCCTTTCCGGGTTGTGGTTATACTTCGGAGGTTAGGAAGACGGGGATGCCCAGGGATTTTGCGGCGGAGCGTAGGCGGGGGTTTTCTGTGAAGATCAGGATGAAATCGAGGGGGAGGGGTTGCTGGAGGTCTATGGAGGCCAGGTCTGCGATGGAGCGATTGATGGCTTTTTCGTAGACTATGTCTTGGTGGATGGAGGTTTCGTTGAGGGGGAGATTTTCCTGGCCGGGCTCGATCCAGATGAGGGCGCGGTGTGGTTTTTGTCCCTGGATGTCGGGAGTCTTGAACCACTTTTTCGGGGTGACGCGTTTTCCGATGTAGATTTTCCAACGCTCCTGGAGCCAGAAGACGTCCATGATGTTTACCTTGAGGGCTTTTTCCAGGGCCAGGGAAATGTTGGTGGATTGGTAGGGTTGCTCGACGGGATGGTAGCGGGCGCTCCATTTTCCCGGGGCAGTAGTGTGCATGGAGAGGGCGAGAACTTCGCTTTTGCAGCGGCGGACGAGGAGACCCGGGAGTGGACTTGCACGGGTTATGCGGCCGAAGAAGGGGAGGAGCTCGCCTTGGAAGCCGACGCGCTGATCGGCGAGGATGCCGATGACGCCGTTGTCACGGAGGAAGCCGGTGACGTGGTGGAGGCTGTCGCGCTTTGAGAAGAGGCGGGTGCCGTCGGCCTCGCGTTCTTTCAGGATGCGTTCGTTCAGGATGAGGTTGTTGAGGGGGCGGTAGAAGGCACCGGCTTTTGCGCCTTCCGGGAAGAAGTGGTGGAGGCGTGTGAGGAGTTCCCAGTTCCCCATATGGCCGAGGGCGAGGACGACTCCGTTGCCTTTGGCGAAGGCATCTTCGAGGAGCTCCGGATTCTCTACGGTGAGGATTTCCCGGATGGTCTTGCCACTGGCTTTTGAGAGGACGGAGGAGCAGACGAGGTTTGCGAAGGTGCGGATGAAGGATTCGCGGGCGAGGGTGCGGATGTTTGCGAGATCCGTTTCCGGGGCGGTGACGATGCGGAGGTTCCGCATGATGGTGTTTTGCCGCTGTGTCATGAACGGCCAGATGAGTTTCCCGATGAACTCGCCTGTGATGAAGACGGTTTCCGGTGGCAGCTGCTTGAGGACGGCCGCGATGGCGGTGTGAGCTGCGGCTTCGATGCGCCAGGTCAGTTTTTTAAAGAAGGGTGCTTCCACGGTCAGTTGAATTCCTCGCGTCTGCCGAGGGTGATTGCCAGGCCGAGCGAGCCGACGAAGATGAAGTAACAGGCGAGTAGCTCAAGATAGCTTTTGCAGATTTCCGGGATTTCCGGAGAGAAGTTATCACCGAGCGAGGCCTGCCAGAAGTTTGGTGTGCCAACGATGCGGTTGAAAACGTAGAGGATGAGAAGGGCTGCACCGATGAAGCCGGCTCCGGCGTGGTGCCCCACGGTGCGAAGAAAACGGGACATGGTTTTCTTATGGCGGATGGCTGTGATGAGGGCGAGGGAGAGAAGGATGCCGATGATCCACGCTTCCGGGAAAGCCCAGTTCAGGTAGCCGGAAATGAAGTCTTCCAGCTCGCCGACAAGGGCTGCGGCGAGGCCGAAGGCGAGTACCCGCGCGACGGAACGGCGCTGTCCGGAATGGGCGAGGGCGCCGATCATGACGGCGGTGGAGGCGGCGAGGAGGCCGGCCTGCAGGAACTCGACGGTTCCACGCTCAAGTGGTGCGCCGGGGCGGTTGGGCAGCCATGCCGGGAGAAGGATGGCGATGGAGCCGGCACAGATCAATATGACCCGGAGGAAGATTTTCTTCCATGAGTTTTGGCGCAGCCTGGGGTTTCCTGAAAGTGGCACTGGGCTTTTTTTGAAGCGGGGTAATGGCCTGGGCCTGGGCCTAGCTGATCATTTCACCGTAGGCTTCCGGGGTGAGGAGGCTTGGGAGTTGGTCTGGTTTTGAAATTTTCAGTTTAAAGATCCAGCCTTTGCCGTAGGGGTCTGTATTGACCAGGGAGGGGTCGCCTTCGACATCGGGATTCACCTCGGTGACCTCGCCTGAGAGGGCGGAGTAAATGTCCGATGCGGCTTTCACGGATTCCACAACGGCGATGGGATCTCCTGAATCGACTGTTTTCCCGATTTCCGGGAGCTCTACGAAAACGACGTCAGTGAGTTCTTCCTGGGCGTGATCGGAGATGCCGCAGGTGACGGTGTCGCCATCGACACGGATCCATTCGTGTGATGATGCGTAGAGTAAATCGGAGGGAATGTTGGAGGCGCTCATATGGAAGGGTTTTGGGCTATTTTGTTTTCTTTAGGAAGGGTTTTTTGACGGTGACCGCAGGGAGCTTGCGGCCGCGGATATCGATGAGGAGCTCGGTGCCGGGTTTCGAATGTTTTGCCGGGAGGTAGGCCATGGCGATGCCTATGCCGAGGGTGGGGGAGAGGACTCCGCTGGAGAGCTCGCCGAGGGGTTCTTCATCTTTGCTGAGGACGGAATAATGAGGGCGGGGTGGCGGGCCTTTTCCTGTGAGCTGGATGGCGGTGAGTCTGGTGGGCGGGCCGTCTTGCTTTTGGGTTGCGAGGATGGATTTCCCGATGAAATCGGGTTTTTCCAGATCGCAGAAGAAGCCGAGGCCTGCCTGGATGGGGGTGATGTCCGGGGCGAGGTCGTTGCCATTGAGCGGGTAGCACATTTCCAGGCGGAGGGTGTCGCGAGCGCCGAGGCCGCAGGGTGTGGCTCCGGCGGAGATGAAGGACCCGAAGAAGATGGGGCCGACTTTCGCGGGGCAGAAGAATTCGTAGCCGTCCTCGCCGGTGTAGCCGGTGCGGCAGACGATTTCGCCGCCGGCGGTTCTGAGGATGCCATTGCGGGGCGGTAGGGTCTCGGAGGGGAAGAGTTTTTGGAAGATTTCCGAGGAGTCGGGGCCCTGGATGGCGAGGCCTGCCCATGTGTCCGATTCGTTGCGGAGGGTGATGTGGGCTGGGCAGTGTTTTTCCATCCATGCGACGTCCTCGGGGATCATGGAGGCGTTGATGACGAGGAGGGTTTCGTCTGCGGTGAGGCGGTAGGCGATGAGGTCATCGATGACGCCGCCGCTTTCATTGAGCATGAGGGTGTATTGGCCTTGGCCGGAGGAGAGTTTTGAAAGGTTGTTGGTAAGCAGGGTATCGAGCCATGCGGTGTGGTTTTCCCCGGTGACGAAGACCTGGCCCATGTGCGAGATGTCGAAAACTCCGGCGGCGTTGCGGACGGCGGCGTGTTCCGAGAGGATGGAGGAATACTGGACGGGCATGGACCAGCCGCCGAAGGGGATGAGGCGGGCGCCGAGTGCGAGGTGGGCGGCTTCTAGCGGAGAGTGGAGGATGGTGTCTGACACGGGAATATTGTGGTGGAAGAAGTGCCGGGTGCCAAGTGATCAGTGACAAGGGGAAGACTTGGGTTGGGTGGAGGGTTTGGATTGGGTGGTTTTCTTAACCACGGAAT
>JBPOGC010000124.1:0-9008 GCA_051251795.1 Luteolibacter sp.
CGGTTGAACCATGTTTCGGGACCGGTGGGCTCGCAGTTGACGCATTTTGCGCGGAACTCGGGGTCGTAGTAATCGGAGCAGATTTCCCAGACGTTTCCGGCCATGTCGTAGAGGCCAAAGCCATTGGGTGAGAAGGATTTGGCGGGAGAAGAGCCACTGAAGCTGTCTTCGGAAGTGTTGTTCGCCGGGAAGTCGCCTTGGAAGGTGTTGGCCATCCACTTGCCGTCCGGTTTCATTTCATCGCCCCAGGTGAAGAGTTTGTTTTTCAGTCCGCCGCGGGCTGCGAGTTCCCATTCGGCTTCGGTAGGGAGACGTTTGCCTGCCCATTTCGCGTAGGCTGTGGCGTCATCGAAGTTTACACAAACGACGGGATGGTTGCCTTTGTCTTTGATGCTGGAGCCTTCGCCTTCGGGGTGCTGCCAGTTTGCAGAGGGATCCCAGCGCCACCATGTCATGAAGGCACCCGGCTCATTGGGGTCGCCTTCGAAGTCGGCAGGCGGGGTGAAAACGAGGGAGCCTTGATTGAAAGGAACGGGTGGGAGGCTTGCCAGCGCTTCGGGAGGGAAGTCCGAGACATCGGCTTCCTGCTCTGCGAAGGTGACATAATCGGTGGCTTTGACGAAGGCTGCGAACTGGTCGTTGGTGACTTCCGTTTCATCGATCCAAAAGCCATCGACTGTGAACTCCTTCATGGGTGCCTCTTCGGGAAAATCTTTTTTGCCGACAGGTGTCTGGAAGGATCCTTCAGAGCCTACCGTGGACACACCGCCTTCGATTTTTACCATTCCGTCCTTTTTCTCGGGGAGTGAGGCGGTTGCCTCAGGTTTCTCGCATGAAGCGAGGAGGCCTGCGAACAGGGCGAGTAGTGGTAGGAGTGGATGTTTTTTGAAATCAGTCACGGGTAAACCTACGATTACGGTTTGGGGTTTCCATCAAATTTTTCGGAGAAGGCTTATGGGTTTTCAGTTCGGGGAATTGTAGATAGGGTGCCGCGAGAAACATGAGAGCAAGACTTACGAAAGAATTTCGGTTTGAGGCAGCGCACACCTTGCCATCGCTGCCGGATGATCACAAATGCCGGCAGATGCACGGGCACAGCTTCAAGGTGGAGATCCACATCGAGGGGGAGGTGGATGAGAAGATTGGCTGGGTTTATGATCACAAGCTGATTTCCAATGCGATGAATCCTCTGCTGGAGATGCTGGATCACGCGTATCTGAACGATATCGAGGGGCTGGAGAGTCCGACGATTGAAATCATGGCGGGGTGGTTCTGGAAGAAGCTTGCGCCGGATCTTCCCGGGTTGGCGGAGATAGTTATTTTTGAGACGCCTACGGCCAGATGTTCGTTTAAGGGGGAGTTTTAAGGTTCTTCCGGGAAATGAATTTGAAAGTTCTAAAATGTACTTGCTTCGTGCGGCTGGGTGTATCAATTTCCGCGCCCCGTCATACGGGACGTAGCTCAGCCTGGTAGAGCGCCTGCTTTGGGAGCAGGATGTCGTGAGTTCGAATCTCGCCGTCCCGACCACCTTACAATTGTGTCCCCGTTCTTTACAGGCCGGGGATTTTTTATTTCGCGGCGGAAAGTTTGAGGACGCCTACGTAAGGGAGGTTGCGGTATTTTCCTTTGTAATCGAGGCCGTAGCCGACGACGAATTCGTCGTTGATCTCGAAGCCGACGTAGTCCGCGTTGACTTCTTCTGCGCGCTTTTTGTCTTTTGCGAGGAGGACTCCGGAGTGAACGGCGGCGGCTCCTTCTTCTTTCAATCGCTCCGCTACTGCGGCGAGGGTGCGGCCGGTATCGAGGATGTCATCGAGGAGGAGGATGTGTTTTCCTTTTACCTCGGGGAAATGGCGGTCGAGAAAATCGACTTTGCCGGAGCTTTCAAGACCACCGTGGTAGGAGGCGACATTGAGGCACTCGATGGAGAGCTCGCGGGGGATGCGGCGGAGTAGATCCGCTGCGAATACCAGTGCGCCTTTCAAGAGGATGATGACGACGATGGGGCCGGCGGGGAATTCTTTTTCGATCTGCTGCGCCATGGAGTCGAGGCGCTTCTGGATGACTGCTTCGTCCACTAGGACGCGTTCGATATCGTTTTTCATGCGGAAATGCTGGAGTAAGAAATGATGGGTGCCAAGTGATCAGTGGGGTTAGAATCGTCGACGCGGCTCTACCCTTGGAGGGGGTGCGCTTAGATGGAGTGCGCGCTTCAAAGTTCCCTATGCGAAAAGGGAAGTGATCCAGAACGATGAAAAAGCCAGCCAAAGACCGGCTCTCCAACATTAAAGCTTCAGGACGCTGTCCGATTTGTCGCGGATGGATCTGTATAGATCCGGGTTCTCGGAGAGCTTCTCGCCGTAGGATGGGAGGATTTCTTTGAGCTTTGGTTCCCATTCCGGGAGGCGTGACTTGAAGCATTTTTGCAGGATGTCGACCATGACATCCACTGCGGTGGATGCGCCAGGGGAGGCTCCGAGGAGGGCTGCTAGTGAGCCGTCTTCCGCGCTGACAACTTCCGTGCCGAACTGGAGGACACCTCCTTTTTCCGGGTCTTCCTTAATGATCTGGACACGCTGGCCGGCGGTCTGGAGGCGCCAGTCGTCGAGGTTCGCATCGGGGAAGAATTCCTTTACGGCATCGAGGCGGTCTTCTGGGGTCTGGATGACTTGCTCGATGAGGTAGCGGGTGAGATCCATGTTGTCTTTTCCTACTGCGAGGAGTGGGACGAGATTGCCGAGGCGGACGGAGCCGGGGAGATCGAAGAGGGAGCCGGATTTCAGGAACTTCGGGGAAAAACCTGCGAAGGGCCCGAAAAGGAGGGAGCGTTTTCCATCGATGATGCGGGTGTCCAGGTGGGGGACGGACATGGGTGGAGCGCCGACTGCGGCTTTTCCGTAGACCTTTGCCTCATGCTGGGTAGCGAGCTTTTCATCGTCGCAGACAAGGAACTGACCGCTGACAGGAAAGCCGCCGAAGCCTTTTCCTTCCGGGATGCCGGATTTTTGGAGAAGAGGCAGAGAGGCTCCACCTGCGCCAACGAATACGAAGGGGCTTTTGATAGAGCGATTGAGCTTCTTATCAATGTTGCGGACGGTGAGGTGCCAGCGGCCGTCTTTCTTGCGCTTGATGTTGCGAACCTGGTGATGGGTGGCGAGCTTGATGTTTGGCTTGGATTCCAAGTAATCGACAAGTGCCTGGGTGAGTGCTCCGAAGTTTACGTCGGTGCCGCCGTCGGCGCGGGTGGCTGCGATTGGTTCTGCTGGATCGCGGCCTTGGAGGAGGAGGGGCGCCCATTCCTTGATTTTTTCTTTGTCCTGGCTGAAGTCCATTTCTTCGAAGAAATGGTGAGCGGACATGGCTTGGTAGCGACGTTTGAGGAAATCCGAGTTTTCCTCTCCCCAGACGAAGCTCATGTGTGGGACATGGCGGATGAATTCCGCAGGATCGGGAAGAGTGCCGTCCTCGACGAGGTGTGCCCAGAATTGTTTGGAGAGCTCGAAGGCCTCGTTGATCTGGATGGCGCTGGAAATATCGAAGCTGCCGTCGGCTTTTGGCTTCGTGTAGTTCAGCTCGCAGAGGGCTGCATGACCTGTGCCGGCGTTGTTCCATGGGTTGGAGCTTTCTTTGGCAACTTCTGCGAGAGCCTCGACGATCTGGATCTCGAGGGTAGGGTCAAGATGATGGAGAAGGACGCCGAGCGTGGCGCTCATGATACCGCCGCCGATGAGGACGACGTCTGGCTCAGGGAATGTGTCTATGCGGGCAGGTGTTGATTCTTTTTCCATCAGATATAGGTGAAGTGCATGGGGCGTGCCATACGCCGGGGTTTGCGGCAAGAGTTTCTGATGGTGATCTTTTGTGAAAATGGACTGAGTTAAGCTATTGACGGAGTCCAGAACGCGGGGAACGCTCATGCCACATGACAACTCCTACCGAAAGACTGCGCGATCACGGGATGCCTGTGACGGCGCAGAGGCTGGCGGTATTGAAGGCTGTGGAGGCGCGCCCGCATAGTACTGCGGATGCAATCGCTGAACAGGTGCGGAAGGAGATCGGTTCTGTTTCCCGCCAAGCGATTTACAATGTGCTGGGTGCTTTGGCTGAAAAGGGTCTGATACGCCGGATACAGCCATCGGGCTCACCGGCGCTCTATGAAGACAGGGTGGGGGACAATCATCACCATCTGATCTGCCGGACATGCGGGAAGACTGTGGATGTGGATTGCTCGGTGGGACATGCACCTTGCCTGCATGCAGTGGATGACGCGGGGTTCCAGATTGATGAGGCAGAAGTCCTCTACTGGGGCGTTTGCCCGGAGTGCCAGAAGTTGAAGTGAAATTTTTCTAACCAAATACAAAACGAATAAACCAATAGATAATATGAGCGAAGAATCGAAGTGTCCGTTTTTCCAACAGGCAGCGCCAAGCGGTGGTGGTACGACCAATGAGGATTGGTGGCCGAACCGTTTGAGAGTGGATCTGCTTACCCAGCATTCCAACAAGTCAGACCCGATGGGCGAGGAGTTTGACTACGCGAAAGAATTTGAAAGTCTCGACTTGAAGGCGGTGAAGAAAGATCTGGAGAATGTGATGACAGATTCCCAGGACTGGTGGCCGGCGGACTTTGGGCACTATGGCCCATTCATGATACGCATGGCATGGCACAGTGCGGGAACCTATCGTACAGGTGATGGCCGTGGAGGTGGTGGCCGCGGGCAACAGCGTTTTGCGCCGTTGAACAGCTGGCCGGACAATGTGAGTTTGGACAAGGCGAGGCGCTTGCTGTGGCCGGTGAAACAGAAATACGGACGTAAGATTTCCTGGGCGGATTTGATGATCCTGGCTGGAAATGTCGCTCTCGAATCGATGGGCTTCAAGACCTTCGGATTCGGTGGTGGCCGTGTGGATACCTGGGAACCTGATGAAGACGTCTATTGGGGCCGGGAGACAACATGGCTGGGCGGTAACAAGCGCTACGAATGTGGTTCGGAAGGGGCGGAGAAAGACTCCGGTGTGCTGGTATCCGATGATGATGCGGACGGCGATGTTCACGACAGGGTGCTGGAAAACCCTTTGGCTGCGGTGCAGATGGGTCTTATCTACGTGAACCCGGAAGGGCCGGATGGAAATCCTGATCCCTTGCTCGCTGCGCAGGACATTCGCGAGACTTTCGGACGCATGGGAATGAATGACGAGGAAACCGTAGCGCTCATCGCAGGTGGACATACTTTCGGTAAATGCCACGGGGCTGATTCTGCGGATCATGTGGGTGCTGAACCCGAGGCTGCAGGGATTGAAGCGCAAGGCTTCGGCTGGGCGAACGGTCACAAGAGCGGAAAGGGAGTGGACACGATTTCCAGTGGTTTGGAAGTCACTTGGACACAAACACCCGCGACGTGGAGTCATGGGTATTTCCTGAATCTCTTCGAGTATGAATGGGAGCTTACAAAAAGTCCGGCCGGTGCCCATCAGTGGATCGCAAAGGATGCGCCGGAAAACGTGCCGGACGCTCATGACGCCAGCAAGATGCATCGCCCTACAATGTTGACGACGGATTTGTCTCTGCGCTTCGATCCTGCGTACGAGGTGATTTCACGTCGTTTTCTGGTGAATCCGGATGTGTTTGCGGAAGCGTTTTCCAAGGCTTGGTTCAAGCTCATGCACAGAGACATGGGCCCGAAGTCGCGCTATCTGGGTGAAGAAGTTCCAGCGGAAGATCTCATCTGGCAGGATCCGATTCCTGCGGTGGATTACGAGGCGGTAGAGTCGTTCGATATCGCATCGCTAAAGGAAAAGATCGCTTCTTCCGGGCTGAGTGTTTCGGAAATGGTTTCAGCGGCATGGGCTTCGGCTTCGACATTCCGCGGCTCTGACAAGCGCGGTGGTGCGAATGGTGCACGGGTGCGCCTGGCTCCGCAAAAGGACTGGGCGGCAAACGAGCCTGAGCAGCTTGCGAAGGTTCTCGGTGCGCTTGAGAAAATCCAAGGCGAGTTCAACCAGGCAGGTGCCAAGAAAGTTTCCATGGCCGATCTGATCGTGCTGGCTGGTGGTGTGGGTGTCGAGCAGGCGGCCAAGGCTGCCGGGCGCGACATTGAAGTGCCATTCACTCCAGGCCGCACGGATGCGAGTCAGGAGCAGACGGATGTGGACTCTTTCGCAGAGCTTGAACCAGTCGCAGATGGGTTCCGCAACTATCTGGGAGGACGCTTCAGTATCCCTGCCGAGCATTTGCTGATCGACCGTGCTCAACTGCTGACTCTTACCGCTCCTGAACTGACGGTTTTGGTCGGAGGCTTGCGAGTCCTGGGTGCGAATGTCGGTGATGAAAAGGCCGGTGCGCTCACAGCACGTGAGGGAGAATTGACCAATGATTTTTTCGTGAACCTGCTCGATATGGGCACTGAGTGGAAATCAGTTTCACCCTGTGGCAACGCATTCCTTGGCGTGGATCGCACCAGCGGTCAGCCGAGGTGGACTGGCACGCGCTTTGACCTGGTGTTCGGCTCGAACTCAGTGCTTCGCGCTGTGGCAGAGGTTTACGCCTGTGCTGACTCGGAAGAGAAGTTCGTGAAGGACTTCGTCGCAGCTTGGGCGAAAGTCATGGAGCTGGATCGCTTTGATCTGAAAGGCTGAAGCTACTAGGATTCAAGTAATAGAGCTTGGGCTTCTGTCTGCTATCTCAGCAGTGGGGACTCAGGCTCATTTTGTTTCGTATCAGGCCATCTGAATACGCTCATGAATTCATCCTTTCCCTTAAAGTCCGTAGGGACAACGGATGTCTGGCCAGGTGGGCTTTAGATCCTTTGTGTCTCTTGTCACCAGTAGGCATCCTTCTACCTTGGCCGTTCCATATACGATAGCGTCCGGGACTTTCAGGCGTAAACTTTTCCGGAGCGAGATGCTTTGCTGGGCGACGGCGGCATTTACGTCGCGTGTCTGGAAAGAAGCTAAGAACCCTTCAATTATATATTTTTCCTCGGGATTTTTCGCACCGACCATTAGCTCGATGTATGTGATGATACTGATCAGTTTGATGTCATAGAGGTTCAGTTCGTGTTTTGCCGCTTCGACTCCGTTCAGGTAATCAACGAGGATATTGGTATCGAAAACCGCTTTCATCGCCGTTCCCACTCGCTGCGAAGTTTATTCTGATATTCTACTCCATCTTCACGATGGTCTTTCCAGAGTCCGAAAGCTACCTCCGCCGTAGGGACGGCTCTTTTGTCGAGGTAGTCGTTGATTGCTTCCCGGATCAAAGCGGCACGGGAACGTTTCTCGCTACCGCTCACCAGATCGAGTGACCTGATCATTTCATCGGGAACTTCGATAATTGTTCTCATGGTCATCATCATGCACCGTCATCAGATGCTTACGAGCATTTTTTCCATAGAGAGGAACGGTCTTACTTTTTAGTGTCCTATTTTTTCTTGGTCCAGGCATCGCGGAGTGGAGTGGTGCGATTGAAAACGGGTTTCTCGCTAGGGACGTGATCCTTTGAGTCCGTGATGAAGTAACCGATGCGCTCGAACTGGCAGGCGAAGCCGGGGGTTTCTGTTGCGAGCGAGGCTTCGATTTTGGCGGTGACGGTTTTTACGGAATCCGGATTGAGGACAGTGGTGAAGCCACCTTCGGCCGCGTCGGGGTCTTCCTCGGTAAAGAGTCTGTCGTAAAGGCGGACTTCGGCGTCGTCGGCGGTGGCTGCATCAACCCAGTGGATGGCAGCTTTGCATTTTACTCCCTCGGGGGCGTCCTGGCCGGTGGTGTTTGGGAGGAGCTTCGCGCGGACTAGGGTGATTTCTCCAGCGTCGGTTTTCTCAAAGCCTGTGCACTGGATGATGGGGCCGCCACGGAGGCGGACGTAGCGCTCGGGGCCGAGGCGGAAGAATTTTTTCGGCGGCTCTTCCATGAAGTCGTCCTGCTCGATGTAGATCTCTGCGGAAAGGGAGACGCTGCGCTCGCCGAAGGATTCGTCCTGCGGATGGTTGGGAATTACTGCGGTGGTAGTAGGTTCTTCTGTAAAGTTTTCGATAATGACCTTTAGTGGATCCAACACGGCCATGCGGCGGGGTGCGGTTTTGTTGAGGTGGTCGCGGATGTCGTGCTCCAGGAGGGCTACGTCGGTGGTGCCATTGAATTTCGTGATGCCGATGCGCTTGCAGAAATGGCGGATGGCTTCCGGCGGGTAGCCACGGCGGCGTATGCCGGAGATGGTGGGGAGGCGCGGATCGTCCCAGCCGGAGACGTGGCCTTCTTGCACAAGTTGAAGGAGCTTGCGCTTGCTCATGATGGTGTAGGTGAGGCTGAGGCGTGCGAACTCGATTTGACGCGGGGTGGAGGGGACTGGGCAGTTTTTAATAAACCAGTCATAGAGCGGGCGATGGTTCTCGAACTCCAGGGTGCAGAGTGAGTGTGTGATGTGTTCCTTCGCGTCCTCGAGCGGGTGGGCGAAGTCATACATGGGGTAGATGCACCATTCGCTGCCGGTATTGTGGTGCTCGGTGTGCATGATGCGGTAGATCACGGGATCCCGCATGTTCATGTTGGACGAGGTGAGGCTGATTTTTGCGCGGAGGACGGCTTCGCCTTCCTTGAATTTTCCGCCGCGCATTTCCGCGAATTTTTCGAGGTTTTCCTCTACGGAGCGGTCGCGGAATTTTGAGGCGGTGCCGGGGGTCTGGACGTTGCCGCGGTGGAGTTTGATTTCCTCGGGGGATTCCTCGTCGACGTAGGCGAGGCCTTCCTTGATGAGGTGGACTGCGCAGTCGTGGAAGAACTCGAAGTAGTCGCTGGCAAAGTAGAGGTCGTCTGCCCAGTTGAAGCCGAGCCATGTCACGTCTTCCTTGATGGAATTAACGTATTCGGTTTCTTCTTTTTCCGGGTTGGTGTCATCGAAACGGAGATGGCATTTCGCTCCGGGGTTTTCCTGTGCGATACCGAAGTTGAGGCAGATTGACTTCGCGTGGCCGATGTGGAGATAGCCGTTTGGCTCGGGTGGGAAGCGGGTGA
>JBPOGC010000125.1:0-8947 GCA_051251795.1 Luteolibacter sp.
TTTTTGTTAGAGCAGATTTTTTATATGAATTTACCGCCGAGTATTCGCCAGATTGAGATTGCGCCAGAATATCCTGTTTTTGAAATTTCCCATTCGTCTTGCGAGGCGCGGGTGGCTTTGCACGGGGCGCATGTGATGTCCTGGAAGCCGAAAGACGATGACGAGGTGCTTTACTTGAGTCCGGATGCGATTTTCAAGGAAGGGAAGGCAATACGGGGAGGGATTCCGGTTTGTTGGCCGTGGTTCAACGCGCATCCTGCGGATTCCTCTCAGCCTGCCCACGGGCTGGTGCGGGGTCGTTTTTGGGAACTGCTTGAGGCGAGCGAGGATGATGCGGGGGTGACGCTGCGGTTTGGTGTGAATGAGGGGATCTGGAATGCGGAGGTGACGGTTAGGGCGGGTGAGGAGCTGGAGGTGGCGCTGGTGTCGAAAAATGTTTCCAAGGTGCCGATTGTGGTTTCCGGGGCTTTGCATACCTATCTTGGTGTTTCCGATATCTCGCAGGTGCGGGTGGTGAAGCTGGATGGCTGCGAGTATCTGGACACGGTGGGTGAGCGTACGATGCGCAAGCAGAAGGGGGATGTGGTTTTCGACCGTGAGGTGGATCGGATCTACGAGAGTTCTAGCAGTGTTTTACTTGTCGATGATCTTTCCGGCAGGACGGTACTGGTGGAGAAGAGTGGGAGTCCATCGACGGTGGTGTGGAATCCATGGGTGGAGAAGTGCGTGGCGCTGGGGGACATGCCGGATGACGGGTATCAGAAGTTCTGCTGCATTGAAGCGGCAATCGCCAACGACAGGGCGGAGATCGTAATGCCGGGCGGGTCACACACGATGATGACGCGGATCAGTGTGGAGGAGTGAGATTTCGTTGAACGGGCTATTTCGTTGTTTTCATACCACTCAACATTGCAACGGGCATGCCATATGATGGTTATTGGAGCGGGAATGGCGGCTTAATCATTATGCTATAAGGATCTATGGCGCTTTGAGGTTTTCTTGAGAGCTTTCTGGGCTTTGTCGATTCTTAGCAATTGGCACGGCCAACTGTGAATTTTGCAATATAGGCCGATTCTTCAGGAGAAAATTTCGCTCCATCTGATATCGCAACCCGAGTCAGTCAAATCCCAGTGAGCATGAGGGCGCCGCGGATGCCGGCTTCCTGTTCGAATTTCGGGGGGACTACGTAGGGGAGTTTGTTGACGGCGGGGAAGTAGCCGGCGGCCAGTTTTCTGACCATGAGCCCGGTTTTTTCGTGGAGGCCTTCGGCCTGGGAGACGCCGCCTCCGATGACGACGCGCTCCGGTGGGGTGATGGCGAGGAGGCACTGGATGCCGTGGGCGAGATACCAGGCCTCGGTATCCCAGGCTTCGTGTTCGGGGGGGAGTTCGCCGCCGGGGATGCCCCAGCGTTGTTCTATTGCGGGGCCGGAGGCCATTCCTTCGAGGCAGTTTCCGTGGAAGGGGCAGGTGCCTTCGAACTCATCGCCGGGTTTGCGGGGGGGGATGAGGTGGCCGAACTCCGGGTGGAGCGCGCCGTGGAGGAGGCGGCCGTCGCAGAGTATGCCGGCACCGATGCCGGTGCCGATGGTGATGTAGGCGACGTTGTCGAGGCCTTCGGCGGCACCGATCTTTGCTTCGGCGAGGCAGGCGGCGTTGACGTCGGTTTCAAGGGTGATTTTCGCATCGGGAAATGCCGCGAGGAGGGCTTTTGTGATGGAGAAGCCGCTCCAGTTTGGTTTTGGGGTGGCGAGGATGTCGCCCCAGTCTTCGGCTTTGGGGTTGATCTGGATGGGGCCGAAGGCGGCGATGCCCATGGCGGTTGGGGTGCCTTTTTCGGAAAACCATTTTACGGCTATTTCAAAGGTCTCTTCCGGGGTGGTGGTGGGGTAGCGGTATTCTTCGGTGAGTGTTCCGTCGCTTTCTCCTACTGCGACTACTGTTTTGGTTCCTCCGAGTTCCATGGCTGCTATCATGCGGGTGAAGGTAAGGGGAGTTTTGGCGGGGGTCTAGGATTTTGGGTGGTGGGAAAGAGAGGGGGCTGGAATTCCCCTGAACGGCCTGTGTCAGGATGCCCCAGCTACGGTTTTCAAATCCGGCCATGACAAATGCGTGCGGGTGCCTATGCTTGCGGCGTGAGTTACCAGGTTTTTGCCAGAAAGTATCGCCCGAAGACGTTTGAAGACGTGCTGGGGCAGGATCATGTCGTGCGGACGCTGCGGAATGCGATTGACCAGAAACGGCTGGCACACGCGTATCTTTTCGTGGGGCCGCGGGGGACGGGCAAGACCTCCACGGCGCGGATTCTGGCGAAGGCTCTGAATTGCTCAGAAGGCCCCAAAGTTGATTTTGATCCGGAGGAGGACGTTTGCCAGGAGATCGCGGAGGGGCGGTCTCTGGATGTGCTGGAGATCGATGGTGCTTCCAACAACGGGGTGGAGCAGGTGCGGGATCTTCGCGAGAGTGTGAAATACGCGCCGAGCAGGGGGCAGTTCAAGATCTACTATATCGATGAGGTTCACATGCTTTCCAACGCGGCTTTCAACGCGCTTCTGAAAACGCTGGAGGAACCGCCGGAGCATGTGAAATTCATTTTCGCGACGACTGAGGTGCAGAAGATTCTGCCGACGATTCTTTCGCGTTGTCAGCGTTTTGACCTGAGGCCGATCCCTACCCAGACGATCTCGGATCATTTGCTGCATATCGCGACTGAGGAGGGGATCACGCTGGACGAGACGGCGGCGTGGGCGATTGCGAAGGGCGCTGATGGCGGGATGCGTGACGCGCAATCGATGCTCGATCAGCTGGTGGCGTTCTGTGGGGAAACGATCACGGAGGAGAACGTGCTGGATATTTTCGGGTTCACTTCCCGGGAAAAGGTTGCGGAGCTTACTTCCAAAATGCTTTCCCGCGAGACCCCGGCGTCGCTGAAGCTGATCCAGACCGAGGCGGAAAGCGGGCGTGAGCTTTCGCAGTTGCTGGGTGAGCTGATCGGGTGCTTGCGCGGGCTTTTGATCGCAAAGCTGGATACTACTGCGGATGGTGAGGGCATCCCGGAGGAGCTGTGGACGAAGCTGATGGCTGACGCGGGGGATTACGCTCCGGAGCGGATTCTGGCGGCGATCGATGTTTTTGCGGAAACGGAGGGGCGTATGAAGTGGGCTACGAACAAGCGGCTGCACTTCGAGCTGGGAATGATCAAGGCGATACAGGTGCTTTCCGAGGTGCGGATCACGGATGTGATCAAGGTGCTGACGAAGGGTGCGGATCATATTGCGGCGGCTCCTGTGGAAAGTGTTGCTACTGCGAAGGCCGTAGTTGAAGAGGAGGTGGCTCCCGTGGCGGATGTTGTGAAGGCGGCCGCTCCGGTGGCTGCGGCTGTGGCTCCTGTGAAGAAGACCGGGGATGTGGCGGCGAAGTTTGCGGATATGATCGCGAACGCGCCGGACGAGGAGGATGAGCCGGAGATCCCAGAGGCTGCTCCGGTGGCCGAGGAGGAGGCGAAGGAAGCGGTGGTTGACGAGGATACGTTTTACAAGGATCCGCTGATTCAGGCGGCGTTGGTAAAATTTGAAGCGAAGATTTTAGGAACCTAAGAAAGACAAATTTATGAACATGCAGAAATTGATGAAGCAGGCCCAGCAGATGCAAGCGGGGATGGCAGCGAAACAGGAAGAGCTTGCGAGCCGTGAGGTGGAGGTATCCGTCGGCGGGGACAAGGTGAAGGTGCGGGCTACCTGTGCTGGGGACGTTCTTGAGATTAAGATCGACCCGGCGGTAGTGGATCCCAGCGATGTGGAATTTCTCGAAGACCTGGTGCTGAAAGGTGTGAGCGAAGCGATTGAGAAAGGAAAGACCCAGGCGGCGGATGAGATGAAGAAGCTCACAGGCGGGCTTGGCATTCCGGGTATGTGAGGCTTTTGTAATTTCACCCAAATATGTCCAAGACAAGGCGAGCGATCGGTTGGTGCTTTGTCAGCGGCTCGTTGCTGATGCATGTGCTGACCGTGTGGTGCTACGCGAAGCAACCGGACTCGATGGCGGCATTCACGGTTTTGCCGATTTGGTTCTGGGGGGGGATAGGGCTGGTGCTTTCGGTGATCGCTTTCAGTTTCCTGAAGGCGCCGCTGTCGCTGATCGTGACGGCGGTATGGGCGGTGACGCTATCGGTGGCGATGGATGAGGCGAAGGTGCTCTCAAACATCGGGCATCCTGAGATTGCGGTTGAGAGGACGTTGGAAGTGGACGAAAAGCGTATCATGCGTGTTGTGACGCTGAATTGCTCTGCTTTCAAGCAAGGTGATCCGACTGAGGATTTGAAGAAGTGGAATCCGGATATCGTGCTGATCCAGGAGGTGTATCCGCATCTTGTGAAGCGGATCGCCGAGAAGTTATATGACGGCCGGGGGGATTACAGGGCGTATCTGACAAACGGTGTGGTGACGCGGTTTGAGATCAAGCGAGAGGTGCGAAATCCGTTGATCCGCAACCAGCAGGTGACTGTGCGTCTGCCGAGTGGACGCGATGTGGAGGTGGTGAATGTGCATCTCGCGACAGCTGCGACTGATCTGCGGTTCTGGAACGAGAGTTCGCGGGCGATGCATCGGCGAAACAGGAATCTGAGGCGGAAGGAGCTTTCGGTGATCTTGCAGGTGCTGGAGCAGACGAGTTCTTTTCCGTCTACGCCGACGATCCTGGGAGGTGACTTCAATTCATCGGCGACGGATGTGGTGCACCGGCAGCTGGTACGGAATTTCGAGGACTCGTTCGCGAAGGTGGGCAGGGGCTGGGGCAATACGTTTCACCGGAGGTTTCCGGTTTTGCGGATTGATTGTCTTTATGCAACGCCACATTTCCGGCCTCAGGGCTGTGGGGTGGCTGTGACGAAGCACTCGGATCACAGGATGGTGGTCTGTGACTATGTACTGGGGGAGTGAGGTGATCGTTGTATGAAATTGGTGACTTCTATACTTAGTGGGATATAGAAATCGAGAGTCGACAAAGGGCGGGAATGTGAGAGGTTATCTACGTGAAATGCGAGAAACAGAAGAAGGTAATGGCCGAAGAGATGAGGGCAGTCCGCTCGAATCAGCCATCAATTTCCTCAGAAGAAGCACTGAAACAACTGGAGAGGAATCGTATGAAGCACGATACGACGCTGCAACAATCCAGCTCAAAGCGCTTGTTGAGTGGGCAGGCTCTCGCGGGTTGATCGGCCAAACAGGTAGATGGGATGATGTCTTGGTTCCAGGAGGAGCTGAACACGATGTGTTTTTTCAAGGGGCTGAGTGCTGTAAACTGACCAGACCCAATCATTTCGGCTGGACCGTTCTGCCAGGGGTGGATGGAACACCGCAGGCTTCAAAAGCAACACCGCTCGAATATCTCCAGCGTTGGCAAAACGCGAATACTTATCTCGGAGACAGTGCGCATCTGGTGGGGATAGAGCGCTGCGACTATGGAGTACGCGCCATTATCCGTCAGCCTTTGATCGTAGGTTCCTATCCTGACAGCACTTTGGTTTCCAACTATTTCAGAAACAAAGGATTTCGAGAGGTAAAAGGCTTTTGGCTGGGTGCGGAAGAGGGATCTTCATTCTATGATGCAGAAGAACGCCTCGGAGTATTTGACGCCTCCACTGATAATTTCATTCTCAGTGGAGGGATACCGATACCTATCGACGTTGTAATCGTTGAGGTATCAGAGGTTCTGCATAAGCAACTACTCCGCTTGAGTGTTGAAGATATTCTGAAGTTCGATCAGGAATTCAAAAGTACCTGATCGAAGTCTTTCCAGACGGGGTCGATGCTTTGTTGACGGAGCATTTCGGCTATCTGGGCGGGGGAGCGGGTGTCGTGGATCTGGAATTGCTCGGTAGCTTTTTCGTTTCCTGACTTTTCGGTGAGCTCGACGCGGCGGCCTTTCACGGTGAGGTGGAGATCGTCTGAGCCGGCTCCGGTGTAGCCGCCTGGCTCGGTGCGGGCGCCGGCGGACATGTGGGTGATGCCGAGAGGTGCCATGGCATCGCGGAGTGGAGCGGGCTCACGGGTGGAGAGGACGATGCTGACTTGTGGGAAGGTAAGGCGGAAGGCGCAGATGAGGCGAAGGAGGGCGGCGTCCGGGAGGTAGCGATTTGGATCGGGCTCGTATTGGTAGTTTCCGGCGTAGGGCCTCATGCGGGGAAATGCGACGGAGAACTGGGCTTTCCAGCAGTGCTTGTAGAGATACTCCAAGTGAGCGGCGAGGGAGAGAGCTTCGTGTTTCCAGTCGGCAAGACCGAAGAGGGCGCCGATACCTATGCGGCGGAAGCCTCCTGCGTAGGCGCGCTCTGGGCAACGGAGGCGCCAGTCGAATTTCTTTTTTGGTCCTGCGGTGTGGAGGGTTTCGTAGGTTTCGCGGTGATAGGTTTCCTGGTAGACGATGAGGCCTTCGGCTCCGTGGTTTACGATGTCCGCGTATTGGTCGTCTTCCATGGGGCCGACTTCCAATGCAAGGGTGGGGAAGAGGGGGATGAGGGCGTCGAGGCAGTCCTGAAGGTAGCCTTCGGAGACGAACTTCGGGTGCTCTCCGGCGACTAGAAGGAGGTTGCGGAAGCCTTGGGCGTGAAGGTGTTTTGCCTCGGTGACGACCTGATCTACGGTGAGTGTCGTACGTAGTATGGCGGCGTCACGTGAGAAGCCGCAGTAGGAGCAGTTGTTCACGCATTCGTTGGAGACGTAGAGCGGGGCGAAGAGCCGCATGGTGCGTCCGAAGTGCTGACGGGTGGTCTGCATGGACTTGCCGGCGAGGGCTTCCAGGGAGACGTCGTCTTCAAGCATGGCGAGAAACCGGCGCATGAGTGGCGTCGGGTTCTGAAGGAGTGAGGGATATGCGTCTGAGAACGACATGCGGGGACGTTGGGGGATGGAAGGGGATGCGTCCAATGCGTATCGGTGGAGATTTTGTTTTTATTTTTCGGGGACGCGCTATGCTTCAGGCAATGAGAGACCGGGGGAAGCCACACAAGAATATCGTGAAGCAGTTGCCTCCGGATTATACTCCTTTTTCTTTCACTGGTTCGGCGGATGCGGACGGTGATAGGAAAGCGGATGAAAAAACAGGAGGAGGACAGGGGCTTGCAGCTTTGATCGCTTTTGTGTTTTTGGTTGGGCTTCTGATCTGGATGTTGTTTTGAACTTTTTAGCTCATCTTTATCTGGCTGCACCGACGGATGAGTCTTTGGTGGGGAATCTTTTGGGAGATTTTGTGAAGGGGTGGCCGGGAAGCTTGGAGGGGATGTATCCGAGGGGGGTGATCGCGGGAATCCGGCAGCACAGGGCGATTGATGTGTTTACGGATGGGCATCCGTTGTTCCGGGAGGCGCGGGGGTTGCTTTCACCGGAGCGGAGGCGGTTGGCGGGGATTGTCGTGGATGTGTTCTATGATTTTTTCCTTTCGGAGAAATGGCCGGGAGGTGAGGTGGAGCGGAGGGCTTTCATCAAGAAATTCCATGGGGTTTTGCAGGCGAGGGATGAGTGGTTGAGTCCGAATTTCAGGGCTGTGCTGCCGCGGATGATTTCGGAGGAGTGGCTGGAGAGTTATTCCACGGTGGAGGGGATGGCGCTGACGTTCCGGCGGGTATCGGCGCGGGCTCCGGCGGCAGCAAGAGTGCTGGGGGCGGAGGAGGATTTTCTGAGAAATGAGGATCGGCTTCGGGAGGTTTTTGAGGGTTTTTTCCCGGATCTGGAGGCGTTTTCAGAGAGGTGGCTGGAGGAGGACGCTGGTTCTGGGTTGCGGAGTGGGGACGGGCTGTGAATCATGCGCGTGTGGCGATTTTCCTGGCGATAGAGAGTTCTTGTGACGAGACGGCGGTGGCGGTTTTACGGGGTGAGGCTGGAGAGCAAGCGGAAGTGCTGGCGAGTGAGATTGCCTCACAGATCGAGCAACACCGGGAACATGGCGGGGTGGTGCCTGAGCTGGCGTCGCGGAGTCACTCGCTGTGTCTGAACGGGCTGGTGGAGCAGGCTCTTTCGACTGCGGGTGTGGGTATGGGTGAGGTGGATGTGTTTGGCGCGACGATGGGGCCGGGGCTGGCTTCGTCGCTCCTGGTGGGAAGTACGGCGGCGAAGGCGATGGCTTGTGTCTCCGGGAAGCCTTTTGTGGAGGTGAATCATCTGGAGGGGCATTTGCTCTCGCCTTTCATCGATAGGACGGAGGTGCCTGAGCATGTCGGGCTGATTGTTTCCGGGGGCCATACGCTGCTGATGCATGTACGGGAGGCGGGGGATTATGTGCGCCTGGGGAGTACGAAGGACGATGCGGCAGGAGAGGCTTTTGACAAGGTGGGGAAGATGTTAGGGCTGCCGTATCCGGGTGGCCCGGAGATCGAGAAGGCGGCGAAGGGCGGGGATGCGAAGGCGTATGATTTTCCACGTTCGATGATGCATGACGGGACGCTGGATTTTTCCTTTTCCGGGCTGAAGACGGCGGTGCTATACACGCTACAAAAGGACAATGGGGCGAAGGTGGAGGATGTGGCTGCTTCGTTTCAGAAAGCGGTGGTGGAAGTGCTGGTTGAAAAGACGATCCGGGCGGCGAGAGCGGCGGGGGTGAAATTGATCGGGCTTTCCGGTGGGGTGAGTCTGAATGGTGCTTTGCGTGAGGCGCTTTCCGAGAGGTGTGAGAGGGAGGGGATGGAGCTGGTGATCGCGCAGGGAGGCCTTTGCGCGGACAATGCGGGGATGATTGCGTTTGCGGGGTTGCTAAAGTTTTTCGCGGGGAAGACGGCTGGGCTGGGTGGGGATATTGATCCGAATCTGAAACTCTAAGAGGCTGTCTGAAAAATGCCGGATGAGTGTTTTTAAATTGGTTAAGTCTGAAGAGAGTGGCTGTGCCGGATGAGGTATAAAGTAACCCTGAAGGGCTGCGGATCTTTCTGTTTCAGGCTTTGTTACGCCTCGGTCATGGAT
>JBPOGC010000126.1:0-8863 GCA_051251795.1 Luteolibacter sp.
TTTTCTGGCGGTAGTTTTCGATCTGGCGTACGGAGCATCGGCACTGGCGTTTTATATCACCATAGAAGCCGCACGGGCAGGGGTTCATGGCTGCGACGAGCATGAAGCGGGCGGGGAAAGTAAGTGACCCGGCGGCGCGGGAGATGGTGACATGGCCGTCTTCCAAGGGCTGGCGCAGTACTTCGAGCGTCTGGCGGCGGAACTCGGGGAGCTCGTCGAGAAAGAGGACTCCGTGATGAGCGAGTGAGACTTCGCCGGGGCCGGGATTCGTGCCGCCGCCGAGGAGTCCGGCATCCGAGATGGTATGATGCGGTGCGCGGAAGGGGCGTGTGGTGATGAAGGAGTTCTTGGTATCCAGGAGGCCGCTTATGGAATGGATTTTTGTGGTCTCGATGGCATCTTCCTCGGTCATTTCCGGCATGATCGTCGGGATGCGTTTCGCCAGCATGGACTTGCCTGTGCCGGGAGGGCCGACCATCAGGAGATTGTGGCCGCCTGCGGCTGCGACTTCGAGGGCTCGCTTGACGTGTTGCTGGCCGCGGACTTCATCGAAATCGATGCCATATGTTCGCTGGCTTTCGAAGAAGGCTCGGCGATCCAAGGCGAAGGGGGCGATTTGTTTTTCCCCGCTGATGAAGTCCCATGCTTGTTTCAGATTGCGGACGGGGATGATCTGGATTCCCTCGATCACTGCGGCTTCGGCAGCGTTCGCTTCCGGGACGATGAGGAATTTTCTGCCTCGCTTCCGAGCTTCTAGGGCGATGGAAAGGACTCCTTTGACCGGGCGCACCGTGCCGTCGAGACCGAGTTCACCGACGATGGAGAAATTTTCCGAGTCGATGATCTGGGTTCCACTGGCACCGACCATGGCCAATGCGATTGGCAGATCGAAGGAGGGGCCTTCCTTCTTCAAATCGGCGGGGGCGAGGTTGACGGTTTTGACGCCAAGCTCCAGTTCGAGAGCCGAGGCTATGATAGCGGAGGTGACACGCTGCGAGCTTTCCCGCACGGCGGCATCCGGCAGTCCTACAATTATGACGGCAGGGGATTCCGCACTGTGTGCGTTTACCTCGACTTCTACTTCCAGTGCGTCGACTCCGCGCAGAGCCGCTGAATACAGTTTGGTAATCATGTGAACAGGCTTGAGCCAATCACAAGCTTTGAACCTTGGGAAGAAGGAATCTCCGATGGGCTATTGTGCAATCGGATCCCAGAAAATATCGGTGGCTGTCTTGGCCGTGATGGCGGTTTCGGTGATTTCGATGGCATGTCCATCGTAGAACACAACGAGGGCTTTGTCGCTATGACGGTAGGCGATGTTCGACTTTGATGTCTGGGTGACGAATCCGGAGTCCGCGGTGATGAACGCGGCGGATCTCGCTGCATCCGTAAGCTGTGACTGGCGTAATTCGGTGCCAACTTCCAAGGTATAGCCGAAACTGGAGTCGAGGGAATCGAAGCCGCGATCGCGTTCGCGAACGACGGCAGGATCCATGAAGCCCTCGTCGAGTGTGACATCCGTTTCACCGGAGGTGGTGTTGTAGGTCGCGTCTTCGCCTTTCAATTCGCTGATGAGCTCCGGGTTTTCATACCAGCTGGTGTTGACGGCAGTGGCTGGTGTCAAGGAGTCGTCAACTTCTTCGACGGTTGGCGGGACGAACTGGCCATTGTTATCCACAGCGTAGCTAACGTTTGCCGCCTGCAATTGCCTGAGATTGTTCATGGCGGTGGCCTTGTCGGCAGATTTACGGAACTTGAACATGACTCCTGTGCTGACCGCGGACAGGGTGGCGATAATGACGATTACGACGAGCAGTTCCACGAGTGTGAAGCCTGCTTGTTTTGGGGTTTTTGAGAGTTTCATTGGGAAATGTGGTAAGGATCTGTTTATTGAGACCGTCCATTAGATACGGCGTTTTAAAAAATTGCGCAATCATGAATCATGCGGTGCGCTGACTGGTGTGGTGAAGATCTCATATAGATTTTTCCCGATCACTTCTATGGCTTCGCCCATGGTGATTGCATGCCCGGCTTCCGCCTCCAGGCAGGTCATGCTGACCCCGTCCAGGCCGCAGGGTGTGATGGAGAGAAAGGGGGGCAGGGACTCGCGGGTGACATTGATGGCAAAGCCGTGCATGGAAATCCATTTCCGGACACCGACGCCTATGGAGGCGAGCTTGCGGTTCTCCACCCAGACTCCGGTGAGCCCTTCGCGGCGGCCTGCGGAGATCCCCAGATCCAGGCAGGAGGAGATGAGCGCGTCCTCGATGAGGCGGAGATGAAGATGGAGATCGCGGCCTCTGGAGTTCAGGTTCAGCATGGGATAGCCGACAAGTTGGCCGGGGCCGTGGTAGGTGGCCTGGCCGCCCCGGTTTGTCTCGAAAACGGGATGCGGTAGGGCGGCTGTGGAGCGCAGGGATGATTGATCCCGGAGGCGGCCTATCGTGTAGACCGGTTGGTGCTCCAGGAGGAACAGCGTGTCTTCTTCACTGCCGGCGAGGATTCGGGAAACGGTATCTTCCTGAAGCGCAAGGGCGTCCGCGTAGGCGATTGGTTCTGGGATGACGGTGGTTTTCAAAATGAGTTGTTTCCTTGAATAGTGTCCGCGGTGGTTCAGGTGCGGGCAAAGGATTCTATTTGCGCCGGTAGATGGCAATCCATTCGCGGCCTTCGCGCCCGGGGTAGGCTTTCCCGGGAATCCATGCGTCCTCTCTGGCGAAATTCTCGGAAAAGCGTTCGTCCAGCTCGGCTATCGTGGCCGGGTGGGGAGGGCCTTCATGCGCTTCGCCGGGATCGTATGGGGTGAGGAAAAATACGCCGATGAGCCGTCCGCCCGATGGGATCAGTTCGGCGCAGGCCGTGGCGTATGCGGAGCGCATGGAGGGATCGATCGCGCAGTAACAGGTGTGCTCCCAGATGGCGGAAAACGATTTTCCGGAACGCCAGGCAGGATCAAGGAAATCGGCGAGGGTGTAGGTTTCACTGCCAGCGGGCGGTTGCGCTTCGGCACGGCGGATTGCTTCCGTAGCGAGATCCAGGCCGAGAACTGTGAAGCCCGCCGCGGCGAGAGCCCGGACGTCATGCCCGGTGCCGCAGCCGGGAGCCAGGACAGTGCCGTCACCCCAGATTGCGCGCGTTTTTTTCTCAAGGAGTTCCAGGAGGGGCGGGGCTGGCGCGCCTTTTTCCCATGGTGTGTCTCCGGCTTGGTAGCGTTTGTTCCAGTCGATCATTTTTTCAGATTAGGCGGCGGTCCAGGAGTTTTGCGCGGATGGGATCGGATGCCTGGAGGTGGGCGAGGCCGATGGCGAGTGCGTCCGCGGCATCCGAGGACGGTGTCTCCGAGAGGCCGAGGAGGGCGCGCACCATGAACGCCACCTGATCCTTGTCTGCCGTTCCTTTGCCGACGACAGCCATTTTGATTTTCTTCGGGGAATACTCGTAGACCGGGATGCCGTGATCCGCACCGGCTATGAGGGCGGCGGCACGTGCGGCTCCCATGGAGATGGCGGTGCGGTGTGACTGGACGAAGATGATTCCTTCCACCGCGATTTCATCGGGCTGGTACTGGGTGATGAGGTGGACGAGGTGCGTGCGGATGGCGGACAGGGCGCCTGACTGGATGATTTTTTTCGGAATGGAAATCACATCGTACGACAGAACGGTCGGCTTGCGTGGGTCGCCCTCAAGGATGGCGTATCCGGTATTGCGGACGGCAGGATCTATGGCGAGGACGCGCATGGGGGATATAAGGACAGGGGAACGATGGGGAGGGAAGTTGGAATTTTCCAGTTAGCGTAGGAGATCGCCAACAAAGGTGGAAAATATCAGTGAGGAAAAGAATGATCCGTGTTTTTTCCATCAGGTTGATACGATGCTTGTTGCTGGTTTTTTACGGATTGTAAATGTGGGTGGGATCTGGAGACTGGCGTAGTGAAATTTCTAGGGGCGATAGGCTTGGTTCTGGTGTTGATGTGCGGCGGATTGTCCGGACAACACATTTCTGAACAGGAATTCACGGCGGCGCCGGTGACCGGGCTGCAGGACAATGAGAATGTACTGGGCAAGGACTCGAATGCGCAGAGGCGGGTGATCGAGATGGTCCAGCAGTTGAAGCACGACCATGATTACCAGATCTATGTGGTTCTGAAGCGGGCGCTGATTTCCACCAATGCTTCCCATCTATCTTCGCGGCTTCAGAAGGATTGGCTGCCGGACGGGAACGGGATGGTGATCGTCTTTGAGTCCGATACGAACAGGTTGGGCTTCGGGCGCGACATGGATGCGAAGGATGACATGACGGAAAAGAGCCCGAGTGTTCCGACGTATCAGGTTCTGGAGTTGATCACGCAGGCGCTCAAAGACTCGCGGGAGGATCAGAAGGAGGGGGCCGATGTGTATTTTGAAAAACTGCTGACGAGGATCGTGACGAAACTGAATGAGTATTTCGTCGCGAAGAGTGATCCTGTCGGGAATGGGAGGTCGCTGAGGTTGGCTCTGGCTACTGTCGGTGCGTTGTCGCTACTGGCGTTGTGCGGGATGGGGCTTGGCTGGATAATGGCAAAGGCCGACGGAAAGACCGTGAAGAACCGGATTTTCCCGAAAGTGGAGCAGCCGGAGCGGCTCGGGGCTCCTTATGGTGCGGCGGTGACGTCCCACTACTATGGGCCTGAGAGAAAGAATTGATTTCCATCTTTGGTTTGGCTCGGTGGCTGCTAGGTTGTCATCTGTCCAGATAACTTAACCCTCTCTTTATGTTCAAAGGCTACTCCGCCGAAAATTTTTACGATGAAATGTTCTCCACGGATGGAAGTGTCCGGGATCACTGCGAACCCCTGCACAGGAAATTCCAAGGATTTGATGAGAAGGACTTTTTAGCAAGGAAGGCGACATCCGAACTGTATTTCATGCGCCAGGGTATCACGTTCAACGTGTATCATGACGACCAGGGATCAGAGAAGATCTTCCCGTTCGATCCCGTTCCGCGCGTAATTCCAGCCAAGGAGTGGGAGCTAATCGAAGAGGGCCTGACCCAGCGGATCACCGCGCTGAACCTTTTCCTGCATGATATCTACCACGATCAGGAGATCCTGAAGGATGAGGTCATACCACGCCATTATATCGAGAAAGCGAAGTCCTACCGTGAGGCATTTCGCCATGTGGACGTGCCAAATGACATCTACATCCATATCTGCGGGAGTGATTTGATCCGTGGTGCTGACGGAACCTACTACGTTCTTGAGGATAATGGCCGCTGTCCTTCCGGCGCGTCCTATCTTTTGGAAAACCGCAATGCGCTGAAGCGTGCGTTCCCTTCGATTTTCGAGAGTCTGGGTGTGCGTGCGGTGGATTCCTACCCGCGTGATCTTCTGAAAATGCTCCATCACATTTCGCCACGGCGTGAAGGTGAACCTGTTTGTGTTCTATTGACGCCCGGTTGTTTCAACAGCGCCTACTTTGAGCACTGCTACCTTGCCCGCAAGATGGGGATCGAGATCGTGGAAGGTCGCGATCTGGTGGTTATAGACCAGTTTGTCTACATGCGGACGACCAAAGGCCTTGTCAGGGTAGACGTTATTTATCGCCGTATTGATGACGATTTCATTGATCCCATTGTTTTCCGGAAAGATTCCGTACTGGGTGTGCCTGGTCTGATGAATTCCTACATGGCCGGCAACGTGGCTCTGGCGAACGCCGTGGGAACCGGGATCGCGGACGACAAGGTGATCTACCACTTCGTTCCGAAAATGATCGAGTATTACCTCGGCCAGAAGCCAATCCTGCCAAACGTTCCGACTTACCTGGCATCCGAGGAAAAGGACATGAAGTATATCATGAACAACCTCGGAGACCTTGTCGTGAAAGCGGCGAACGAATCCGGCGGATACGGAATGCTCATGGGGCCTCAAGCGACCAATAAAGAAATCGAGGAATTCCGCGTGAAGATCAAAGAAGATCCGCGCAACTATATTGCCCAGCCGGTGATTTCCTTATCCCAGTCACCTACTTGGTGCGATGGAGCGATGGAAGGGCGTCACATCGATCTACGTCCTTATATCATTTACGGGGAGGATGTGAAAATCGTGCCCGGCGGGCTGACACGGGTGGCTTTGAACAAAGGGTCGCTGGTGGTGAATTCCTCACAAGGCGGAGGAAGCAAGGATACGTGGGTGCTTAAATAGTCCTGCGAGCTTTTTGAAATTTTACGAAAAAAACTGAATGTTATCGAGAGTTGCCAACACACTTTACTGGATGGTGCGCTATGTTGAGCGCGCAGACAACATGGCGCGTCTCATCGACGTCAATGAGCAGATGCTGCTGGATTTTGAAACCATGGACAGCGAGAGGCTGCGTGGTTTCTGGAAACCCATCATTCTGAGCACCGGTGACGAGGAGCGCTTCAACAAGCTCTATGATGAGGTCGCGAGCGACAAGGTCATCAGCTTCCTTACGGACGATCTCCGGAATCCGAACAGCATCGTTTCCTGCATAGGGTACGCCCGGGAAAACGCGAGGACTGTGCGAGACCAGATCTCGGACGAGCTCTGGGAGGAGCTGAACTCGCTCTATCTGTTCATAAATTCCAAGGAGGCCGCCCGCCTCTTGAAAGGCAGTCCGCAGGATTACTATGAGCGTGTGCGCAGGTCTTCCATGACGATCTACGGGATCTCCGCTTCCACAACAGCGCGCGACGCGTGCTGGGATTTCATGGATCTGGGGCGCCAGTTGGAGCGTGCTGACAAGACTACGCGTTTCCTGGATATTTCCACGTATTTCCCGACTGGGGCAGAAATGGAAAGGGCTGCAGCAGCAGTTCTGCACTGGACGGCGATCCTCAGCTCTTGCGGAGCGATGGGTGCCTTCCGCGCCACCGGGCAGGACGTGAACGCGCGGACGGTAATGACCTTTCTCCTGTTTTCGCCTGATTTCCCGAGATCCGTTCGCTATTGCATGGAGAAGGTGGACGGTTGTCTTCACAAGATCTCCGGAACCAGACAGGGAGCCTACTCGAATGTCGCCGAACTGGAGGCCGGGAAAATGCTCTCGCTACTGAATTACGGCACTCCCGAAGAAGTGCTCTCCAGCGGATTGAATGAGTTTCTTGATACGATCCAGGCAAAGCTGAACACGATCGCCGAAGCGATTTTCGAGACCTACGTCCTACTGCCTGACGAGGCGGATTTGCAACCTACCAGTGAAGCGGTCATAACTTCGCCTAGCGCGGTTCTAATCAACGAGAAGAAGAAAAAGGCAAAGCAAAAGCAGAAACAGGGGCAAAGTTCCGAGTGAGCGCTGAACCGGCCGGTATCTGCCTGGCGATAAGACACCGGACGCTTTTCAACTACGACGCTTGGGTCTGGAACAGTGCCAACACACTTCACCTCCAGCCACGGGATTTCCAATTTCAGAAAACGCTGGGGAGCCTGATCAAGGTCTTGCCCGCCACGCGTCTGAGCTGTTTCAGGGATCTTTTCGGAAATGCGACACATCACTTCGAGGTAGCCCGTGCGCACAACAAGCTGGAGGTGGAGAGCCGGGTAAAAGTAAGGAATCTGCCACTCACGCTTTCGAATGAAGCTTACTCCGGTGGGATGGAAATTTTCCAAGACAGTTCCGTCTCGGAGCGATGCTGGCAATTCCTGCAAGGGAGCAATTGCGTCCCGTTGCTTCCGGATCTCTGGAGGCAGGGATTGGAGCTGACTGACAAGATTGATCCGGTGTTTGAAAAAGCGGCGGCGATCATGCGGTGGATTTACAATGATTTCAGCTACCAGGGCGGGATCACGGATGTCAACACGCATGCCGGGCGGGTTTTTGAATTGCGGACGGGTGTTTGCCAGGATTTCGCGCACGTGATGATCGGTGTATGCCGGACGCTCGGGATACCGGCGCGTTACGCCTCCGGCTACATCTATACCGGGGAGCGCGGAGATCTCGTTGGCGCCCAGGCCTCACACGCATGGTGCGAGGTATATCTTCCGGATGCAGGCTGGATAGGATTTGATCCGACGAACGCGGTATTGGCAGATGAAAGGTATGTTAAGATCGCCGTAGGGCGTGATTATGAAGATGTGGCTCCCATCCTTGGCTCCTATCTAGGTAGTGCCAACTGCCATATGGTAGTAGATGTTGTGGTTGAGCGCCTTTGATTTTCCACACATGGAATCGCGTTGACCCAAAGGCTTTTCACTGTCAGCATTCCAACCAATGAAATTTCTTTGCCTTGGACTGATTCCAGCCGCCGCCGCTCTCGTCGCTTGCGATACGATCAATGCGCCTCTGACTTCCTCGACGTTCGATCCGCTCGGCCCTCCCCGCAGCAGTGTTCAGCCTACGAGTGCAAGCGCCGCTCCGGAATTCACTCCAGGTCAGTTTGTGACAGCGAACATCCCAAACACTGCTTTCTATAACAACAAACCGAAAGCGAACCAGGATGCTGACAAGCTACTGAAAGTGGGCACTCCGATGAAAATTGTTTCCACAACTTCCAGCTACGTGAAGGTGGAGTTGGACAGTGGCGAGGTGGGCTACGTGCCATCTGTCATGGTCGCCGATGTGAATGCCATACCGGATGTGGTTCCTATCGATGGGAACTACCAAGTTTATCCTCCTCTTCCTGCCAATAGCGAGCTTGAGCCGCTGCCGCTTCTCGATCCGAACGGCCTTCCACCTGATGGCGCGATCCCTGCAATCATCGATCCTGACGTGCCTTTCGTGCCAGTCGACCCACCGGTGCTTGATACCATTCCTGAGATGAAGGATGAAGTGGATGAGGCGCCTCCTGCCACTGAAGAGGTGGAAGATCCGGTTGCTGAGGCAGTCCGGAAGAAAGTCGAAGCTGCCATGGCGGAAGAAAATGCCACAG
>JBPOGC010000127.1:0-8828 GCA_051251795.1 Luteolibacter sp.
CTAGGGAGGGTAGGATACCCTCTGAACCCCAGCGATGGGGACATCGTTTCTGCTTATTCTTTTGCTTTAACGTCGATTCTTGGGAAGACGGGTTTTGGGGGGGCGATGGTGTGGCCGCTGGGGATGAGACCCCATTTCAGGTCTTCCAGTTTTGAATCGAGGAGGTCCGGGAGCTGGAGCTGGGCGGCGAGCTTTGCCGCTGCCTCCGGGAGGATGGGTGAGAGGAGGACGGCGCAGTGGGCGACAGACTCGGCGAGGTGATGGAGGACTGTGGCGAGGCGCTCTTTGTGCTGGAGGTTCTTGCTGAGAACCCACGGCTCCATGCGGTCGGTATACTGGTTGCAGTTTACAACGTGGCGGTTGAGGGCTTCGAGGCCTTGGGAGATCTCGTGGTTTTGCATGGCCGCTGTGTAGGCGGCGGTGTTTTCCACGAGGGAGTGCTGGAGGGCTTTGTCGTCCTTGGTGAGTTCGCCGCCGGGGGAGATGACGCTTTCGGTGAAGCGTTTGCTCATGTTCAGGGCGCGGTTGCAGAGGTTGCCGAGTTCGTTTGCCAGCTCTGTGTTGTAGAGCATGACGAGGCGGTCCAGATCGAAATTGGAGTCTTTTCCGGTGTGGATGTCGCGCATGAGGTAGTAGCGGAGGGCATCGGAGCCGAAGGTGTCTGCCAGCTCGACGGGATCGACGATGTTGCCGAGGGATTTGGACATTTTTTCGCCGGAGCGGTTCCACCATCCGTGGACAAGGAGCTGGGGAATATTCTTATCCTGGAAGCCGATGGCATGAAGCATGGCGAGCCAGTAGATGCCGTGGGCAGGGACGAGGATGTCCTTGCCGATGATGTGGACGGGGCGGTCTGTCCAGATTTTCTTGAAATCGGGGAGGGTTTCATCCGGGGTGTAGCCGATGAAGGAGATGTAGTTGATGAGTGCGTCGAACCAGACGTAGGTGACAAACTCGGAATCGAAAGGGAGCTCGATGCCCCATGTGAGGCGGTCTTTTGGCCGGGAGATGCAGAGATCGGCGCCAGTGTTTTTCTCGAGGGCGTTGATGAGCTCTGATTTGCGGAAGGCGGGGAGGATGGTGTCGTCTGATTTTTCGAGGAAATCACGGAGCCAAGGGGTGTGATCGGATAGCTTGAAGTAGTAGTTTTCTTCTTCGATTTCGGTGACCTCGCCCCACTCGGAGCCGAACTCGCCGGACTCGTTGCGATCGCGTTCTGTGAGAAACTGCTCCTGGCGCACGGAGTAGTGGCCTTTGTAGGATTTCTTATAGATCTGATCCTTTGCGTGGAGGTCCGCGAGGATGGCCTGGACGCAGGTGATGTGGCGCGGGTCTGTG
Source organism: Luteolibacter sp. (assembly GCA_051251795.1). Classification (GTDB taxonomy): domain Bacteria; phylum Verrucomicrobiota; class Verrucomicrobiia; order Verrucomicrobiales; family Akkermansiaceae; genus Luteolibacter. Next base: position 1,339 of record JBPOGC010000127.1, read on the forward strand.
GTCTCTGCCCAGCCATCGTAATCGACGCCGAGTTTTTCCCAGAGGGATGAGAAGCGGGCGGTGATGGTTTTGACGTATTCCTGCGGGGAGATGCCTTCTTTTTCAGCGGTCTGCTGGACTTTTTGTCCGTGCTGATCAACTCCGGTGAGGAAATAGACTTCTTCTCCGGCTAGGCGGCGGTAGCGGGCGATGACGTCTGCGAGGACTTTTTCGTAGGCGTGACCGATGTGGGGGGAGCCGTTGGTGTAGTCGATGGCTGTTGTGAGAAAGAACATGAAATTTGAAATCTTGAGGGATTGTTAAGGACAGGAGTGTCCTTACTCCTTATGGATTCTGCCTCCGAGGGAGAGGATGCGTGAGTTGGCTTTTGCGGACTCCGCGTTGGGGATGTCGCCGAGGCGGACGTAGATTTGTGACAGGGCTGTCCAGGCCAGGAGGTCGTTTGGCTGGAGGGAGGTAGCTTGGAGGGAGGCTCCGAGTGCTTCCTTGAGGTTTTCGGTTTTCAGTAGAACCATGGAAAGGGCATGCCAGGCATCGAAGTAATCAGGATCGAGCTCCACGCATTTGCGGTAGAGAAGGGTGGCTTCTTCGAGCTCACCCAGGGCGAGGTGGCCGCTGGCGTCGTCGAAGATTCGTTGAGTCTCAGCTTCCAAGGTGGAGGTGCGGTTATTGGCTGGTGAGGTTCTCGATCTTGGCGGCTTCGTTGCGGGCAGCGAGCCAGGAATCGAAAGCCAAGTTCTTGTATTGTGCAGCGCTACGTTCGAAGCCGGTTTCGATATCAGGTGCGGCATCTTCGCTGACTACGATTTCGCGGTTCTCGACTTGGATGACGAAGGCGCGATCCGTCTCGACGACTGGTTCGGTAAGATTGCCGGGGTCAGTGTATTTCGTGGCGTTGAAGATGTTTCCCGGGATTTTGGTGGTATCCGGTTGGTAGGCCGCGGTTACGTCGGTAAGGTTGACGGGCTGGCTGGTGATTCCAGCTTCCTTTGCAGCTTCGGCGAAAGTTTTTTCGTTTTCCAGCGCGGCTTTGATAGTAGCCGTGGCAGCAGAAGCTGTGGCCTGCAATTCGGTCATGGCTTTTTCAGCAATCAGACGGGCACGTGCTTCGTCGCGTGCTTCCTCGAATGTCTGTACGCGGCTTGCTTCGATTTCATCCAGACGGGCGACGATCCATTCGTTTTCGCCAACGCCGATGGCTGGAGAGATTTTTGAGAGAGGATCTTCGGTGAGGATCATTTTGAACAGGATGGAGAGGGCGTTGCCCTGTGTGCTGGATGAACGGAGGGGGAGGCTCAGATCGGCCGGTGCGTCGGTGAATGAGAAGAGTTCGGTGGTTTTTGTTTCCCAGCCGTCCTTTTCCGCCAGTTCTTCGAATGTTCCTTTTCCGTCGGTGAGTTGGTTCAGGAAGTTATCGACGCTGGCATCCGCTGCCATTTTGGCGAGGCGCTGTGCTTCCGCGATTTCAGCGGTGCGGGCTGCCTGTTTTTCTTCGAATTCAGCCTTGGCTTCATCAGTGGCATCTTCTGGCAGGGGAGCGAGTGCGGGAGGTTCCTCCGCGCCTTCCGGCTTGGAGATGATGTAAGTGAACTTGCGTTTTTCCTGGGTTCTGAAGGCGTCCTGGATGGTTTCCCAATAGAGTTTCACTTCCTCCGCGGTGACTTTGATTTTCTCTTCGATGGGATCGAGATCGATGCGGGCAACGTTTGCGCGGATGGACTGGTTATCAAACTGGTATTCTTTCGTGACTATTTCGCGGCTGCCGGTGAGGCCTGCGCTGACGATTGCCGAGATCCGCTCCTGGGCGATGATGTCTGAGGCGAGCTCGCGGACATCGGCTTCCGTGAGGCCGAGGCGTCCGATGCCTTTTTCGATGAAATTTCTGTAGTTTTCCTCGGAAAAGGCGCCGTTCTGGTCAGAGAAAGTGGAGAGTTTGCGAATGAAGGAGTCGATCTGTTCGTCGCCGGGGTAGATGCCGAATTCCTCTTTCGCGGAGCGCAGCAGGATACGGTTTTTGAAGAATGTTTCCACTGCCTGATTGCGACCGTCCTGGGTCTGGGCGAACATCGCGGCTTGTCCTGCCATCGAGTAGAGGAAGAGAGGCACCGGGGAATCGTAGCCTCCAAGGCCTGATGCAAGCTCGAAGCCTCCGGAGCCCAGGTTCTGGAAATCCTTGTCAGTATAAGAACGTCCATCGATCTTCATGATGGTGGCACCGCCACGGGAAGCGCGGATGGTGCTGGTATCGAGGAAGACAAATCCGATGATAACGAGGACGAAAAGGACAATAATGAGTCCGGTGTATTTGCGAAGATGTTCGATCATGTTGCTGCGGCTGGGGCGGAGAGTTAAGATGGGAAGTGGGCTTCTTGAAACACTAAAATGCAGGAGAAATCCGAGATCCGGCTTTGTGGTGGAGACAGGTTTGTTTCTTGGGCTTGCCGAGAAGTGGAATCGCGGGGATGTTCGTCAGATGAATTTGCGCTGGCTCAATGCTTTATTATGGGGGAACTCGGTGGCTCTGGCCTGGATGTGGGGATTGGGGTTGTTTTTCAGTGTTCAGATCACCTTTATGTTCGGGCTTCAGGGGCTGCTGATGTTTGCGGTGCCGAATGCGATAGGTTTGGCACTCTTCGGTGTGCTGACGCATATCGTGGCGAAGCGGCATCCGGGTGGAGATGAGTCCTTGGCGCTGTTTTTTGACAAGTTCTCGAAGCCTTTCCGGCTCATTTTCTATATTTACCAGATCGTAGCGCTTTCGCTGACGGTTTTCGCGTTGGTGAAATACCTGTTTGTTCCTCTGCTGGGAACGATGGAGGGCTTTGATGGGAAAGCGGTTGTCGCTCTGGCGGTGACGATGTCGGTTTTTGTTCTCCTGGCTGTGGGGTGTCTTTTTGGAGAGGAGTTCGGGATACGGAAAATCAAGGCCGGGCATGCTCTTCTGGGGGCGTTGATGGTGGTTTGTATCGCTTCCGTGCTGATCGTGCTGGTGCCTACGGGAGTGGGTAGTGGAGTCGAGGGGCTGGGGGCTGAAAACGGCTATGAAATGAGCCGCTTCTGGGGACTGGTGGTGCCTGTGGTTGTTGGTTTTCTGGTGGGGCCCTGGCTGGATCTACAGCATTGGCAGCGTGCGATTCAGATCCATCGTGAAAAGACTTCGATTCGCCTGAGCTATATCTTCGGCGGGCTGATGTTCTTTTTGCTGCTGATGTTCCATGGCTACGTGGCGATGTGGGTGATGGGGAATGCGGGCGAGAGTTTCAAACTCGCGACCGGAGCGCTGGATGATCTGGTTTACGGGCACAGCATAGCGGTGCAGTATTTTTCTGCTGGCTTTGCGGGGAATTCATGGATTCCAGTGGCATACTTTGGCTTCCTGCTGATCTGTGTGATTGCAACGCTGGATAGTGGCTATGTGTCGCTTAAATGGTTCTTGGAAAAGAATGTGGAGAAGAGCGAGAACATGCTGATCTCGATCGTGCCGAAACAGATCATCTCGTCACCGATCCCTACGTTTTTCGTGGTCGCTGTGATCACTGTGTTTGGCTATTTCGCGAGGTTTGAGCTGGAGTATTTCATGGTGTTCTATGCTTCGTTTTTCGTGGGTTATGCGGCACTGGCGATCGCCCGTTGTTTCGTTCCGAATTCGCAGCAATCCCTGCCTCAGATCAGGATGTTCTCGATGGCTTGCCTTTGTTTGGTGATTTTCGCCTTCGGCTATATGGTGAATCAGAATGCCCTGATGTATGTGGGTTCCCTTTTGCCTTTGGTTTACGTTGCGTGGCTGGTGACTACTACGGATTTGCTACGTCTTGTGACCGAGAAGGCGGGAGAGGTGATGGATGCGGCAGCGGAGATCCCGGCGATCAAGAAGGCGATTGCCAAGAATATGCCTGCTCCACAGAAGTCCGAGGTGGCTGCGCCGGAGGCCGGCTATGATCACAATGTGGCGGGGCACTTCGAGAGCAAATGGTTCGTCTACTCAATGATCGCTACCTATCAGGATACGAATTCGGTAGGGAATGTATATTTCGGAATGTATCCGCTCTACGTGGGGAAAACCCGTGAGCTGTTCTTCAATGCGGCGATGCCGGATTTTGATCTGAAGACCACGAAGTTCTACATTCTTACCCGCTCTTTTGAGCACAAGTTTGTGAGGGAAACCCGGGAGTTCGATACGATCACGGTAAAGATCAAGGTGGCGGATACGAACCGGAAGTTTGCCACACTGGAGCACCAGATCTTTGGCTCGGAAGGGCAGTTGCTGGGTAAAGGAAAGCAGAGTCTGCTGTTCGTTTCCTCGAAGGATTACGGGCTGTTGGATGTTCCTTCTGAGGTATATACCGCGTTTATGAAGTATTTGTAGGAGTGATTAGTGAGAGGCTTCAGTCGGGGGCTTGGGCTGTCTTTTTTTTAACCACGGAATACACTGAATACACGGAACTTGGGTTGTGGATTTTTTATGCGGATATAAATAAGTGAGGGTAGTTCCCTCGATCCGTTTTTATTTGAAGGCGGATTTCAGGGCTTCTACCGCGCCGTGGCCAGCGTGGCCGGTGGTGATCAAACCGTTTTGACGGGATGTAATTAGATCCTTGATGGCTGGCACGGCGTTTTCGGGGCATGCGGCGAAGCCGGAGTGTGCTTCGGAGAGCATCTCAATGTCGTTGTGGCTGTCTCCCATGGCGAAGGTATGGGAGTTGGGGATCTCGAAGAGGCGGGCGACTTCATCCAATGTACTGCCTTTCTGGTAGTTCTTGTGGCCGAAGCGGAGGTAGATGGAGTTGCGCTGCCAGCCGAGATCCGGGATTTCCGCGACGATGGGGGTGATGTGGGGGACGATCCATTCCATTTCCTCTTCAGTGCGCGAGATGAGGCCGGCGGGCTCGCCCTTCATCTCGATATATTGCGCGCCAGTATGTTCCTCGATTTCATGGCGGACTTTTTTGAGGACTTTCTTGGATTTCTTGAAGAGCTTGTGGATTTCCTTTTCACATTTCTCGTTCCATTCCGCGTGTGGGAGGAAGCGACCGAAGGCATTGGGGAAGTAGATTTCCCGCTCGCGGGCGATGACCCAGTCGGGGATGAAGGGGAAGTTGCTCTCGATGAAGCCCTCTATGAGCTGGGGCATGGAGCGGCCTGTGTTGATGCCCCAGACTGCGTCTTTGCTTTCACGCAGATGGCGGATGATCTCGAAGAAGGAGGAGGGGACTGCAGGAGTCTCCGCTGGATCGTGTAGGGTGCCGTCGAAATCGAAGGAAAGTAGGAGGGAGGGGGTGGGGCAGGCGTCCAGAGTTCTCACGCGGGGAAGCTACAGGGTATTGGATGAGGGGCAAGTTTTAGGGGTGCTTGATTGGCACAAGAAGCTGGAGAAGCCGGTCAAAGACACGGCTTTCCATTATTGGGCACTCTATTTCCTAAGTTCGTTTCTCCAGTTTTCGTGCGGCGGGTGGTTGGGAAGGGCTGGGGGTGTGGGGCGCAGGGCGTTGTCGCGCAGTTTCGTGAAAATGAGCATGTTGAGGAAGTGCATGGCGCCAAGGATGAGGAGGACGACTCCGAGTTTGGTGCTTAGTGCCTCGAAGATTCCGGTGATTTCGCGGACTTGGCTTTCGAGTTTCAGGTAGAGGACCACGAAGCCCAGGTTGACGAGGTAGAAGCCGACAAGAAGCAGGTGATTGACGCTATCGGCGAGTTCTTCGTTTTCTTTGAAGACGCTGACGAGAAAGATCCTGCCGTTTTTATGAAGTGTGCGGGCTACCCAAATGGTCAGTGGGATGGTGATCAGAAGGTAGATGGCGTAGGTGATTGTTTTTTCGTTCATAGTGTTGCTTGGTTACGAGAAAACAATACTTTCAGAAAATACTGAAAACAAGGAAAATTAGAAGGGAGGGGGAAGATTGTTGTAGAGTGAAGTCTTCGGTAGGAAGGCTGCTCACTGGGAAAACTGCGAATGATCGCAGCAGTGAAAAGCATGCGGTGGCTCAGATGAGGACTCTTTTCGGGGAGCCTTCCGGGGGCTGGGAGGGTGCCATTGGGAGGCATTTTTCGAGCCAGCGGTCATAGGTGCCGAGGGATTCCTCGGAGAGGAGTGAGGAGATTTGATCCATGCATTTCTGGCAGACCATGAACGGGGTCTCTCCGAAGATGAGCTCTCCGCCGAGGCAGTGGACGGCGATGGCGTATTCTTCACAGGAGGTTTTCGTGGCGGAGCAGGTGAGGCATTGATCGACCCAGGGATCGATGCTTTCCGCGGGGGTGTCTTCGAAGCGTTCGAGGCGTTTGTGTATGCTTCCGTTATCCAGATAGAAGTTCCACATGCGTTCCTTGGTCTCGGCGGAGTATTCCTCGTGGAGCTTTTTATGGCATGGCTCGCAGATGGCCATCTCCATGATGGTTTCGCCTTTTGAAATGACTTTCTGGATGAGGTAGCCGTTTTCTTTTAACAGGAGGTGTTCGCCGCAGTCGTTGGAGGAGACGAAGGGTTCGCCGGTTTCCTCTGAGTGTAGGATCTCCGGGATGGGGCCGTAGCGGTGCATGGTGGATTATCGTTTGAAGCTGGGGCGGACGGGGACTCCGTGGTTTGCGAAGTGTTCCTTTGCCTCGCCGACGGTGTGCATGCCGAAGTGGAAAATGGAGGCGGCGAGGACGGCATCGGCTTTGCCTTTTTCGAGGACTTCCACCATGTGATCGAGGTTTCCGGCACCGCCGCTGGCGATGACGGGGATGCCGATGGCAGAGGATACGGCGGCGGTGAGTTCGCAATCGTAGCCGGCCTGGGTGCCGTCCGAGTCCATGGAGGTGAGAAGGATTTCGCCCGCGCCTCTGCGCCAGACTTCCCTGGCCCACTCGACGGCATCGAGGTTGACCGGGGTGCGACCGCCGTGGGTGTAGACGCCCCATTTTCCAGGGCCTTCTCGTTTCGCATCGATGGCGACGACGATGCATTGGTTACCGAAGGCTTTGGCTCCATCATCGACGAGGCCGGGATTGGTGACGGCGGAGGTATTGATGCCGACCTTGTCAGCGCCGGCCTGAAGCATGGAGTGCATGTTTTCCACGGAGCGGATGCCGCCGCCGACGGTGAGGGGAATGAAGCATTTTTCGGCGGTGCGGCGGACTACATCGACCATGGTCTCGCGGGCATCGGAGGAGGCGGTGATGTCGAGGAAAACGAGTTCGTCGGCTTCCTGCTCGTTGTAGGCGATGGCGCATTCGACGGGGTCTCCGGCGTCGATGAGATCGACGAAGTTGACGCCTTTGACGACGCGGCCGTTTGTTACGTCGAGGCAGGGGATGATTCGTTTGGCTAACACGGGGGAAACTTCAACTTTCAACTCTCAAGTTTCAACTCTCAATGAAGAAAGAAGGGTTGGGGGTGGTTGGTAAGAGAGAGGCCGTTGGAAGCGGACGCTTAGAGACTGTCTGAAAAATGCCAAACGAGTGGCTCGTGGTTTATTTGGAAGATTCATTTGCGACCATGTCGATTGAAT
>JBPOGC010000128.1:0-8692 GCA_051251795.1 Luteolibacter sp.
GTTGTGGGTTGTGGGTTGTGGGTTGTGGGTTGTGGGTTGGGCTTGAGTTATTTTTTTAATGGGAATATGCGGGGTGATGGTGAATCAGAATTCGGATGAGGCTAAGGAGCGGCTGAAGTATGCGATGCTTGGTCTTGATGAGATGTCTGTGGATGAACAGCTGGAGAAATTTACCGGGGTGGTGAATTGGGGGTATTTGTCAGCGCATTACTTGAATGAAGTTTTGTTTTTTGTGGATCCGGAATTGGAGTTGGCTGATGTGGGGAGAGCTTTTACCGGGAATGAGGTGGGGAAAGTGGAGGGGTGGTTGAAGGGGGGGGATCTTGTGAAGATCGGGGAGCTGCACGCGGCTCAGTGGAAAGACGGGGAGGATGAGTTTGAAGCTTTGGTGGTTTCTCCGTTTGTGCTTTTCAGGCCTGTTTGATGGGTTGAAGCGAGATGCGTTTTTTCTTGGTCTGATGTTTTTTCGTGAACCACGAATCATACTAATCTAACGAATCTTTTGGTATGATGTTTTGGAGAGTTGTTAAGATAGGGCTTCCTTGGGTTGCTTTGGTGGGTGTGGTTTGGGCTATTGGAGTGGGAGTAGTGGTTTGGCGGTTTGGGGGGCGGGATGGAGCTGTTAAGAGTGACTGCGTGATTGTGTTAGGAACTGCGGTGGATGGCGGGGTGCCTTCGCCGGTTTTTCGGGAGCGGATTTTGCATGGGGTGGGGCTTTATAAGCGTGGGCTGGCTCCGAAGGTGATTTTTACAGGTGGCGTGGGGGATGGGGAGAGTGATTCTGAAAGTGGGGTGGGGAGGGTATTTGCGATTGGGGAAGGGGTTGCTGGAAGAGATGTGCTGATTGAGGAGAGGTCTCGGACTACGATGGGGAATCTGGTGGAGGCGAAGAAAGTGATGGATAAGGAGGTTTTTTCCTCGGCGATTCTGGTGAGTGATCCTCTGCACATGAGGCGGGCGATCGGGATGGCCGAGGGTCAGGGGATGAAGGTGGTTTCTTCGCCTACGCCCACGAGTATGTATCGATCGTTTCGTGCGCGAGCCGGGTTTTTATTGCGGGAAGTTTTTTTCCTGCATGTACATTGGCTGACGGGGAGGTGAGGTTTTTTCGGGCAAGAGATCTCACTGGGAAAGCTGCGAAGAATCGCAGCAGTCCAAAAGCCTGCGGCGCTTGAAGGCGGACATTATTTTGTGGTCTAGGCCTTTCCAGGAGATAAGCTCCCGCTCTATGAAAAACCTGATTTCTTTTGTGGCGTTGATTGGTATGGTGGGTGTTGGTAATCTAAGTGCGGGGGAGGGTTTTGTGCCGCTTTTCGATGGGAAGACTCTGGAAGGTTGGAAGTCTGCGCGGAGTAAGGCGGAGGGGGATTGGGGGGCTTTCAAGATTGATGAAGAGGAGAAGGCAATTCACGTCTACAAGGGGGAGGAGGCAGGATCGAAGCAGGGGAACGACTGTCTCTATACCGAGAAAGAATACAGCCGGTATGTGCTGAAGCTGGAATACAAGTGGGTGGAGAAACGTTTTGCGCCGAGGACGGATTGGGACCGGGACGCGGGCTTGCTTTTCCATGTGCATGGGAATCTGAAGAAGGTCTGGCCGCTCTCGATGGAGATGCAAATCGGGGAGACTCCGGGTGACAGTGACAACGCAATCAACAGAAGATTCCATACTGGAGATTTGTTTGTCCTCGGAAAAAACCTTCGGTGCAAGACGAGGAGAACGGATAAATTTTATGATCCCGAGGCAGAGCTAGTTGAGAGCAGAAGTTGCCAAACGGTTTTGGGTGTTGAAAAGCCACATGGCGAATGGAATGAGATGGAGATCGTGGTGGAGGGTGCCGAGAAGGCGACATTCAAGCTCAACGGTGAGGTTGTGTTTGTGATCCAGGATCTGACGCAGAAGATCGGTGGAGAGACTGTGCCTTTGGACAAAGGTAGAATTGGCCTGCAGGCTGAATGGGCAGAGCTGATGTATAGGAATATCCAGATTAAGGAGATGGAGTGATCTTTTGGGAAGCCGTTGTTAAGATATAGCGGCTTGATGTGCTCGTTGTGATTGAGTTCACAGTGGCGAGGTTTGGGGTCGAATTTTCGGAGGAAATGATTAGGAAGAGAGTGTGCTGAAGAATTTGGCGAAACTGGATAGGCGGGGGCTGACAATGATGCTTGGGGTGCTATTTCTGGTTGGTGCGCTCTTTATGACAATGTCCGGTCTGGACAGGGACAGGCTGAAATCGGCTATGGAAATAGGAGCGGCCTCGCGGCTGGATGTGAAAACCAAAGGCGCTGAGCGGGTCAAGGGGCAAGAACGAGAGCGTGGGGATGTAGTGGCTTCCTTTCGTAAGAAAGCTGCCGAGGGAATGAGCGTGAAGAAGATGCGATGGATCGTTGATGACTTTCTTGCTGCGGGTCTTGGCGAGACTTCTCTGGAGGCCGCGCCGAGTGAGACCTATTTTCTGATAATGAAAAAGCAGCACCGGTGGTATGCGGATACGCTGGATCTGGGACTGGGGCTGACTGAACAGCAGAAGAGGGAGGTGGAGAGGAATCTTTCCGAGGCTGCTGATAAGGCCAGGGAGAAGCTGGATGCGGAGATGGCTTCGGTGAAGGCGTTCGAGGTGGATGGTAAGCTTTACAAAATTACGGGAGCTACGGAATTGTATGCGCTGACTGATCCGAAAATTTGGGTTTTGGATGAGGCTTACAGGCCTTGGAATCTTTGTGAACTGGATGAGGGGCAGATGAAGTTTTTCAGACCGTCGGAAGAGATTGGCGCTGATGCCGATGACTTATTGATGGAGGAAGGGGTGCGGGAGTCCGGCGAAGATGAATTGTATGATCTTATATTTGAGCTTTCTGTTGGGCAGTACGGGGTTTTTCGGGCGGTTTCTTCTCAGAGTAGTGAAAGCGATACCGGGGTTTTGGATGGTTTCTCCGGGCTGCATCCCTCACAATTTCGATACTATCTGCTGATGAGGGGGGATCATGCGATGGCATTGAAGAAAGCTCTTGATGAACATGTGGACTGAAAGTCCGCATGGCTTTGGCAGGGTGAATCCTACGTTCCCGTTTGTTGGGGGGGCTTTATTCCGGAAGGTGGCTCACTGGGAAAGCTGCGGATGACCGCAGCAGTCCGAAAGCCTGCGGCGCTGTCAGGCTACTTCGAGGGCACCGGTGCAGGAGGAGCCGGAGCCTGCGGTGCAGCCCATGCAATGGTTTGCGGTGAGGATTTTGTGCTCTTGCATGGACTCCGGAGTGACATCCCAGAGAAAGAGTTTTTTGCCTTCTTTCTGATGCTGCATGAAGAGCATCTGATTGAAGTCGCAGTCGAAGACTTCGCCTTGCCATCCGATGTTGATGGTGTTGCGGCACATGAGGCCTTCCACTGTACCGGGGTTGAAGTTGTCGATGAGAAGTTGGTTGTAGTAATCCCATTCGCCTTGTTCTCGGAGGTCTACCGCGAAGCGGGCGATGGGGAGGTTGGTAATTGCGAAGAGGCGGGTGAAGACGATACCGAAGTGTTTCTTTAGCTCGCGTTTGTAGTCGGCTTCGAGTTCGTCCTGGTTGGGCGGGAGTTTGGCGCCGAAGGGGTTGAAGACGAGGGTGAGGGGGAGGTCTGTGCCGTAGCCGGTTGCGTTGAGTTTCTTGAGGGCGGAGATGCTTTTGTCGAAGACTCCGTCGCCGCGCTGGGCGTTTACGTTTTCCGCGGAGTAGCACGGGAGGGAGGCGACGACTTCGACTTGGTGTTTTGCGAGGTACTCGGGGAGGTAGGCGTATTTCTTGGTCTCGATGATGGTGAGGTTGTTGCGGTCAATGACGTGGGAGCCTACGGAGCGGGCGGTTTCCACGAAGTAGTTGAAGAACTCGGAGATCTCTGGAGCGCCGCCTGTGATGTCCACGGTGGCGGGCTTGTGCTCGAGAATCCATGCTCCGACTTTGTGGGCGCATTCCTCGTCCATCATCTCGGTGCGGGTGGGGCCGGCATCGACGTGGCAATGGGTGCAGGTCTGGTTGCACTTGCGACCTACATTGATCTGGAGGGTATCGAATTTTCCGCGTTTGAGAGGGACGTTGTGTTCGTACAGGAGTGTCTGGAAGGTGTTCATGTGGGGAAGTGCCTAGTGCCTAGTGCCTAGTGAGAAGTGGAGAGTTTGGTTGTGCGGATCATCGACCAAGAATCGAGTTAATCTAACGAGTCTTTTGCTGAGGTTTTGTGTTTTCTGACCGCCATGATGCTAAGCCGCCAAGTTTTCTTGGTTTGCTCTGTCTTTGGTTTGAGTGAGTTTGGCGGATGTTATTCCTGATTTCTGTAGGCTGGCTTCAGGACTTTTTTATAAAAAAGGCCGCCGAGGAGGCCGCCAAGTATGGGGGCGATGATGTAGACTGTGAGCCAGCCGATGCCATTGGCGGTGAAGGGGATTTTTCCCCAGCCGGCGAGGGAGGAGAAGATACGGGGCGCGAGGTCACGGGCGGGGTTGAAGCACGCCATGGTGAGTGGGCCGAGCAGGCAGATGAGGATGGTGACGGTGAGGCCAATGGTGAGAGGGATGAGTGGTTTGGGGATTGCTTTGTTTTTCGGATCGGTGACTGCGAAGATGACGAGGAGCAGTATGGCGGTGCCAATGACTTCGATGGCGAATGCGGACGGATGGGTAAGGAAGGTGTCTGATTGGCGAGTGAGGCCGCTATCGCCGGGGTTAGGGAAGAACTCGCCGAAGACTTTTGCGGAAGATTCGCTACTTGGGGTTCCACGTGTGATTCCTTTCTCTGCTTCGTAATGGGATATTGGTTGGGCAAAAATGATGAAGATGGTTGCGGCGGAGATGAAGGCTCCGAGCATTTGGGTCGCGATGTAGGGGAGGACTCGCTTTTTGGGAAAGTCTCCGAAGACGGCCATTGCGATGGTGACTGCGGGATTGAGATGAGCTCCGCTAAGTGATCCGGTAAGGTAGATGGCGGTCGCGATCCCGAAGCCCCATACGATGGCGACCTGGAAAACTCCGACGAGGGCTCCTGTGGTGACTGCGGAGGCAACAGAGCCACAGCCAAAGAAGACGAGAATAAAGGTGCCTAGCAGCTCTCCGACGAACCATGAAGGTAGTTTCATGGAAGTGAGTTTCTGGGCTAAATCGATCAGTTCTTCAATGGCCGATATGTATAGTTTTTCCTAGCAGCAGCCGGTGGCCGGGTCGCAGCAGTCTGATGCGTCCGTGGTGACGTTGTATTCGAGGCCTTTGGTCTCCCTTGCGCTGCGGAGAGGTGTGCGATCGCAATCGAATGGTTTTGCCTCTTCAATCGGGATCTCGGTGCGGGGATCGATGAAGGTGAAGAACTCGGAATACGGAGTCTTTTTGTAGATGTTGTAGGTTTTGTCACACACCGCGTAACGCTCTCCGCGCTCCATTGCGTGGCCGTCGTCATCGAGGACTTTCTTGAACGGGCCGTTGTAAACGACTGCCTGGTTGCGCTCGACGCATGGGCGCTGCTTGCCTTTCCAGGCCTGGATGGTCATGGAACGGAATTCGATACCCTCGACGGTCTGCCAAGGGTCTTCGTCGCGCTTGAGGATTTCGATTCCGTAGAAACCTGCTTTTTCGAAGGCTTCTATGAATCCTTTCTCGGTGTATGAGCCGCTGATGCAGCCGCTCCAGAGGTATTCGTCGTCCTGCAGGTGCTGCGGAATGTCTTCGTCTGAGACGATGTCGGAAATGACTGCGCGCCCGCCGTCTTTCAATACGCGGAAGATTTCGTCCAGAAGCTGCCCCTTGAGGCTGTTGGCGACGAGGTTGAGTACGCAGTTGGAAACGACAACGTCGATGGTGTTTGTGCCTACGAGAGGTTGCTTGAGGCGGAGCTCTTCGGCGCGGGTCTCGACTGCGAGGTAGGAGCCTACATCTGAGATGGGGTTTGCCTTGAGGTCTGCGTCGAGGGCATCGAGGTCGAGGGCGAGATCCTGGATGCGGCCTTTGCGGAACTCTACGTTCGCGTGGCCGATGTTTTCCGCGACGATAGGTGCGTTGCGGTTGGCGACTTCCAGCATGTCGTCGAGCATGTCGACGCCGATGACTTTTCCGGTAGGGCCTACGACTTGGGAGGCGATGAAGCAGATTTTTCCTGTGCCGGAACCGAGGTCGAGAACGGTCTCGCCTGGGAGGAGGTGCTTGGAAGGATCGCCGCAGCCGTAGTCTTTTTCGACTACTTCAGCGGGGATTGCTTTGAGGAATTGCGGGTCGTAATCAACTGGGCAGCAGAGGGCTGCTTCTTGTGCGGATGCGGCGGAGGAGTAACGTTCTCGTGTGGCGGATTCTGACATGGAGTGTTTCTGTAGGTGAAAAGTGGTCTTGGAATGCAACGAATTGTTGAGTCTAGGATACGCCGATTCTGGAATTATTCCGAAAATGTGAAGATTTTGTCAGGAATGGTTGGGAAATGGGTTTCGGGCTTTGTGTTTGTAGAATCTGTTGTGGGGTTTTGCCGGCTCTCCGTTATCGGTGATGGCAGGATCCGACATGCGACAGGAGTGTCGCAGCTACTTAGCGTGATTTTCGTGAATGAGGAGGGGGAGCACTCCTGCTCCCTTGGTTGGTGGAGGATTTCGCATTTGCCGCCGAACGGGGTGCCATCTGTCTTGTGGGAGAGGCTCACTGGAAAAGCTGCGAATGATCGCAGCAGTCAAAAGCCTTTGGCGCTTGGGTTGTGGGGCAGCCGGCCAGAGACCGGTTCTCCATTATTGGCTCTCCTGAATTGATATCCGTTGCGACAGGGGTGTCGCGGCTACTTAGGTGGATTCGTTCAGCTTTTGGAGCATGGCCTCCAGGCGGGAGGTGGCGTCCTGGCCGATGTGCATGGACTGGAGGCGGTCTGCCCAGAGGGGGAAGGCGAAGGGGGTGAGCTTCTCAGTTTCCTGGAGGATGAATTTCTGGGGCCGGAGCCTTTTCAGGGCGGCGGTGAGGCGGGTGAGTTCGAGCTGTTTCTCGAGGATTTCTCGCTCGGATTGGGCTAGAAGGAGGTTGTCTGGATCGTAGCGTTGGAGGACTTCGTAAAGGAGGGTGGCGGAGGACTGGAGCTTGCGCTCGGAGTTCGTCTGGCGACCGGGCATGGGCTGGAGGATAAGGCCTGATACACGGGCGATTTCGCGGAACTGGCGGCGGGCTAGCTCGGCTGTGTTCATGCATTCCAAGAGGTCGTCCAGGAGGTTCTCCGGGGAGAGGAGTTTGCGGATGGTTTCTTCGGAAAAGGGGAGTTTGCGTTTCGCGGTGAGGGAGAAGCCGTAGTCGTTCTGGGTGGTGGTGATGGTCTCCTTGTTTTCGCGGGAAATGCGGAAGGCGAGGAGGGCAGCCAGGCCTTCATTTACCAAGCGGCCTGCGAAGGGGTAGAAGAAGAGGTGCTCGCCTTCGCGGGAACGATTATGTTCGATCAATAGATATTGGTTGTTAGGGAGTTTTGACCATTTTTTCTGGATTTCGAGAATTGGGGAGACGGCTCGTAATTCAAGCGGGGTTGTGGTCTTGGGTTGTGGCTTTGCTTGTCCGGCGGATGGCATCCGCCGCTCTTTGTTGATTAGGTCTGAGAAGGCGTGGGAGAGTTCTGTGGAGAGGGGCATTTTGGTGCCGCCCCAGATGGCTACCTGGCCTCTGGCGGTGCGCTTGGTGGGGGTGACGGTGGCGGCTTTCTGGCGGATGCGAACGAGCTTCAGGAAGCGGCCTGAGAATATGAAGGTGGTGCCGGGTTTGAGCTTTGCCATGAAGCCTTCCTCGACGGTGCCGAGGG
Source organism: Luteolibacter sp. (assembly GCA_051251795.1). Taxonomy (GTDB): domain Bacteria; phylum Verrucomicrobiota; class Verrucomicrobiia; order Verrucomicrobiales; family Akkermansiaceae; genus Luteolibacter. The sequence goes on from JBPOGC010000128.1 coordinate 7,771, forward strand.
TCTGGCCGTTGGAGAATTTCAGGGAGATATTGCTGTCCGAGGTGATGGTGCCGATGGAGAGGCGGTGCTGGGTAATGAGGCGTTTGTCGGTGACGTTGTAGCGGCCGTCCGCGTCGATGAGGACTTTCTTGTAGCGGGGGTAGGCGGAGAGGGCTTTTCCGCCTTGGGTGATGAAGGTGAGCGCCCATTGCCATTCGGTTTCCGTGAGGTTGCGGTAGGCGTGGGTGGACTTAATCTCGGCGAACATTTCCTCGGGGAGAAAGGGCTCGCCGATGGCGCAGGTGACGAGGTGCTGGACTAGGACGTCGATGGGTTTTTGGAGAGGGGGCCGGGATTCGATTTTTTTGGTTTTGGCTGCCTGGCGGGCGGCGGCGAATTCGATGAGTTCCAGGGCATTGGTGGGGACGCCGATGATTTTTGATGAGGCGCCGGGTTGGTGGCCGGAGCGGCCTGCGCGCTGGAGGAGGCGGGCAACGCCTTTCGGTGAGCCGATCTGGATGACCTGGTCTACGGGTGAGAAATCGACCCCGAGATCCAGGGAGGATGTGGCGACGACGCACTTCAGGGAGCCGTCGCGGAGGCCGTTCTCGGCGATATCGCGTTCGTCACGGCTAAGGGAGCCGTGATGCATGGCTATTTTTCCTTTCAGATCGGGGCCGAGGCTGAGGAGTTCTTGGAACCAGATTTCCGTCTGGGAGCGGGTGTTGGTGAAAAGGAGGGTGGATCGTGCTTCCTTGATTTTTCTGATGACCTGGGGGGCAAGCGAGGTGCCGATGTGGCCTGACCATGGGAAGTTATCGATTTCCTTGGGGATGATGGTCTCGATGGTGATCTTCTTTTTGGTGGCGGCGCTGATGATTGTTCTGGAAGTGTCGAGTGCCGAGTGAGAAGTGAGAAGTGGTGAAGACGGGGCAATTGTTTC
>JBPOGC010000129.1:0-8550 GCA_051251795.1 Luteolibacter sp.
AGGGAGAAGCCTTTTTTGGCTGGTGTGATGGTGATCTCGAATGCGGCATCGCCGGTGACTGTCCCGGTGATGGTCACGGGTTCCTTCGGGTCTTTTACGGCGCCGCTGGAGCTCTTCAGGGAGCTTTGCCAGATCTTTTTGCTGACACTTTTGCCGTCCGAAGACGTTTCGAGGATCTCGAATTCGATTTTGATGGGGTTGTTCGCGCTGATTTTTTCATCCCGCCTGTCGAGGGGATCGAGTTCGCCGTCGAGATTTGGGAGGATGCAGAACTGGAATTTGCTTTCCTTGATGGCGAGGAAGCATTCTTTCCAAGGATTGCGGGTGAGGGTGGGCAGCTGGGCTGTGGTTGGTAGAGTGGTGAGGATCGCCAGGGCTGCGATAAGAAACTTCGTGGGGGATCTCATGTTTCTAATTATCGTTTTTCAGAAGCCCGGGCGATGAAAAATAAATAGGGTGGTGTAAGCGGAATTAAGGTTTGAAGTCGGGGGCTTGAATTTTCATGGTGGGGCGTGGCTGCTAAGACGAAAATTTCATCCGGGAACGCGAATGTGCACGTGATCGTCGGGACGGATGAGGGGACTGTAAGGGAGGAGGCTCTGGGGCTTTTTACACAGCTGACCGGGGGGAATGACGATGGGTTCACCCATGAGACGATCGATGGGAATGCGGACAACTCGGAAGGGGCGTATCAGCTTTGCGCGAGTGCGGCGCAATCGCTGATGACGGTGCCGATGTTTGGCGGGGACAAGGTGGTGTGGCTGCGGAACGTGAATTTCATGGGGGACGATGTGACTGGGCGCTCGAAGCGGACGGAGGAGGGGGTGGAGATGCTGCGGACTACGCTGGAGAAGGGGTTGCCGGAGGGGATCAGGTTTTTGCTTTCCGCGGACAAGGTGGACAAGCGGCGGGCGTTTTGGAAATTCCTTACGAAGACTGCGGCGGTAAAAGCTTTTGATAAGATCGATATCAGCCGGGACGGTTGGCAGGATCAGGTGGGGGCGATGGTGGACAAGCGGGCGGGGGAGCTGGGGCTGGAGTTTGAGCATGAGGCGATGGAGCTTTTCATCATGCTGGCGGGGGAGCAGACGAAGCAGATCGCCAATGAACTGGAGAAGCTGGATCTGTATCTGGGAAAAGAGCGGCGGATGGTGACTGAGGAGGATGTGCGGGCGCTGGTGCCTTTGAGCCGGGCGGCGGTGGTGTTTGAGACGGGGAAGGCGATTCAGACGGGGAATGTGGCGCGGGCGATCCAGCTGGTGGATGAGCAATTGGCAGCTGAGGAATCGGCGATCGGGATCATGCGGGCATCGATCATCAATGTGGTGCGGAATCTTTATATGGCGAAGCTGATCATGGATACCTTCCGGGCTCCGGTGGGGAATTACTCGGGGTTTGCGGGGGCGTTGAACAAGCTGCCTGCGGAGGACAGGGCGTGGCTGCCGCAGAAGAAGGACGGTAGCGGGGTGAATGTGTATCCGATTTTCCTGGCGGCGGCGAATGCGCGGAATTTTGATCTGGCGGGATTGCAGCATGTGATGGAGCAGACGCAGAAGGCGGATCAGGAACTGGTGACGACGGGGCTGGATCACCGGCTGGTGCTGCACCGGTTGATTGCAGAGATCGCGGCGGCGCGGCTTTAAATTTCAACCTTCAATTTCCAATTCTCAATGAAGAGGTTGGAACCACGAATCGTTCGTGAGGTTTTGTTTTTGGAACAATTGGGAACATGGATCCTTTTGGGCTTTGATTGGAATTTGATCTCTGTAGGGATTAGGAAACTCAAAATTATGAAAAACCTGTTTGTCTTTGTTTCGTGCTCTTTTGTAATCTGCTCTTCGAGCCTTTCGGCGAAAGAGGAGGTGGTTTATGAGGAGAAGGACGGGGTTGTGGTGATGGAGGCTGAAAATACGGCTTCACGTCTGGGGAAGTGGAAGGAGAAGACGGAGGTTGAGGGGTTTTGTGGGGAAGGGTATTTGGAGTTTACGGGGAACAGCCCGGTGTCCGGGGAGCCCGATTCTCCTTTGAAGTATGAGTTCACGGTTAATCGGGATGGGCGGTATTTTTTGCATCTCCATGCGGGCAAGGAGGAGGTAGAGATTAAGGGGAAGATGCGACAGGATGCGACAGGATGTGGCGAATGACTGTTATGTGCGTGTAAAGGGGGACTTCGATGCGGGAGAGAATGCCGCTGACAAGCATAGGGCGGAGGCTCCTTTGAAACTATTGAAAGAGGATACGAAGTTTTTCGGAGGGGGGAACAATGAGTTTATCTGGGTTTCAGGAAACAAGCTGGATCCCGGTGGACACAATAACAAGCGGGTGGCTGTGTATCGTTTCAAGAAGGGGGAGACGTATGAGCTGGTGGTTTCCGGGAGATCGCAGTTGTTCAAGCTGGATCGGATTGTGTTCCGGCATGAGGAGGTGAAGAAGGGGGTGGCGGAGGATCTGGAGGCTGGGGAGACTCTGTAAAGAAGGCGCGTTCTGGAGAACGCGGCTCCTTATGCCATTGCGTTACCGGCGAGGTGGGCGGTGGTCCAGGCGGCTTGGAAGTTGAAGCCGCCGGTGATGCCGTCGATGTCCAGGCATTCGCCTGCGAAGTGGAGGCCGGGGATGAGTTTGCTTTCCATGGTGCGGAGGTCGACTTCCTTGAGGCGGATGCCGCCGCAGGTGACGAATTCGTCTTTGTTGGTGGTCTTTCCTTTTACTTGGAAGCGGGCGTCGGTGAGTTCCTGGATGAGTTTTGTTTCCAGGGGTTTTGGGAGCTGGGATAGCTGGGTCTCGGGTTTGATGCCGGTGTGATGGAGGATTCTTTCCCAGAGGCGGCGGGGGATTTCTCCGGGGATTTTGGTTTTCACCAGGGATTTTCCCGAGTGGGCGCGGAGCTGGGAAAGGGTGTCACGGAGTTGCGTTTCGGTGGTGGTTCCGAGCCAGTTTATGGCGATCTCGACGGTGTAGTCGTGCTGCTGGAAGTGGCGTGCTTCCCAGGCGGAGAGGCGGAGGATGGCGGGGCCGCTGAGGCCGCGATGGGTGATGAGGATGGGGCCGGTCTGGGGTTTTCCCTTCGGGATGGTGCGGACGGTGGCGTTCTGGACGGCAAGGCCGGAGAGGTCTGTGGTACGGGGGTCTGTGAGGTTGAAGGCGAAGAGTGAGGGGACGAGTGGCTCGATGGTGTGGCCGAGGGCTTTTATGGAGCGGGTCAGGGGGGAGGCTTTGAGGGAGCCGGTGGTGATACAGAGTTTGTCTGCAGTCGCGGTGGAGCCGTCTGTGAGGGTGAGGTGGAAGGTGTTTTCGGTTTTTGTGATGTCCTGGATTCCGGTTTCCGGGCGGAGGATGATCCCGGCGTTGCGGGCGGCTTTCAGGAAGCAGTCGATGATGGTCTGGGAGGTGTTTGTTTCCGGGAACATACGGCCGTCCGGCTCCGTTTTGAGCGGGACTCCTCGTTTTTCAAACCAGGCGATGGTGTCGAGGGGTTGGAATTTGTGGAAGGCACCGCGAAGTTCGCGGGAGCCTCGGGGATATTTTTTCGAGAGTTCGGTGGGATCGAAGCAAGAGTGGGTGACGTTGCAGCGGCCGCCACCGGAGATTTTTACTTTGGAGAGGTAGTTTTTGGTGCGCTCGTAGATGGTGACGCGGGCGGTGGGATCGGCCTCGGCGGCGGTGATGGCTGTGAAGAATCCGGCGGCTCCTCCTCCTATGATGGCGATGGATTTCTGGGGAGGAGGCATGTGGGGGTATTGAAACGGGAGAAGTGCCAAGTGCCAAGTGATCAGTGAGAAGGCTTGGGTTGAGGGGCTTGGGTTGGCGCGACTTCAGAGTCGCGGTTCCTTTCGCTTGGGTTGTTGGGCGCCGGGACGACGCCCCTCCTTGGGCTTGAGTTGTGTTGTTCCTTGTTGGTGACAAGGTTGGGGGTGTTGGCCTATGTAGCTGGACGATGATAGTTGTTTCCGAATCACGGCTGACTTTGAAGCTGGCCTTTCCTTTGGTGATCGGGCAGTTGAGCCAGATGCTGCTGGGGGTGGCGGATACGATGATGATAGGCCGGCTGGGGGTGACGGAGATGGCGGTGCTTACATTTGCGAACTCGCTGTTCTATGTGCCGTTTGTGTTCGGGATCGGGGTGCTGACTTCGGTTTCGGTTTTTACGTCGGGGGCACGTGGGGCTAAGGACGAGGCAGCGGGGAGGGCGAGCTGCCGGCATGGGATGTATGTGGGGACTTTGTTGGGGCTGTTGCTGTTTGGGCTGATGTGCGTGGTTTCGTGGAATCTGGGAAGGTTCGGGCAGCCGGAGGATGTTGTGGACAAGACCGGGCCTTATTTCCGGATCATCATGGGATCGATCGTGCCTGCGCTGATGGCGATGGTTTTGAAGAACCATGCGGATGCTCTGGACAGGCCTTGGCCGCCGTTCTGGATTTTTCTCTGGGGTGTGATCCTGAATGTGTTTCTGAACTGGGTGATGATCTACGGGAATCTGGGTTGTCCGATGATGGGATTGGAAGGGGCGGCTTGGGCGACCTTTATCTCACGGACTGCGATACTGGCGGGGATGTTCTTGTGGCTCTACCGGGCTGCGGGTATGAGGGAGTGGGTACCGTATCATTGGTTCAGGACTCCGGTGTTTTCCGAAATCAGGAAATTCCTGGCGATCGGGATTCCGGCGAGTATCCAGATGATCTCCGAGGTATCCGCGTTTTCCGGGGCGGGGCTGATGATGGGGAGATTTGGTGAAAAGGCGATGGCTGCGCATCAGGTGGCGCTGATGTGTGCGGCGACAGCTTTCATGGTTCCGCTGGGGCTGGCGATGGCTTTGAGCGTGAGGATCGGCTCGGTGTCGGGGGCAGGGGAGGTTAAGCGGCTTAGGGCGATTGTGGTCTCAGGGTGGTGGCTGGGTGCTGCCTGGGCGCTTACCGGGGCTGTGTTCTTTCTGGTATTCGGGAAATGGGTGTCTTCGCTCTATATTGATGAAGCGCCGGTGGTCGAGCTGGCGGCGGCGATCCTGGTGGTTGTGGGAGTTTTCCAGTTGTTTGACAGCTTGCAGGTGGGGTCTTCTTCGATGTTGCGTGGGCTGCATGATACGCGGGTGCCTGCGATGATCGGTTTCTTCGCGTATTGGGTGGTGGGCTTGCCGGTGGCCTATGTGCTTTCGGTGAAAGTCGGGATGGGTGCGATCGGGGTCTGGTGGGGGCTGGCTGTCGGGCTGGGGGTGGCGAGCCTTTTGCTGGTGCCGAGGCTGTGGGGGAAGACTAGAGAGGCAGGGTGATGTGTTTCCGATGGTTTTTGGAGGGAGACAGGCTCACTGGGAAAGCTGCGGATGATCGCAGCAGTCCAAAGCCTGCGGCACCTGTTTCAATCGTAGAGCATCGCTGTCTCGTAGAAGCGGAAGGTGTGTTCTTTTCCTCCCCGGGCTGGCAGGTTGTAGGTGCGAGACCAGGTGGATGTTGTAGGGTCGTAGGTTGTTTGCCAGAAGTCGTTTCCGTGGATACTCTGGTCGAATTCTTTTCCGTCCATTTCGAAGGTGTAGCCGTCGTGTGACTTCAGGCCGGTGAAGGTGACGGGGACGAAGCCGAGGCCTTGGGAGAGTGTGAACTCGGTGATGCGGGAGTTCATATCGAAAGAGATGCGGGGAAGCTTCCGAGTCAGCTTTCCTCTGATGACAGTCACTTCCGGGTCATTCCGGGTGGCTTCACGGTTCACCATTTTCCATGAGTCTGCGTTTTCTTTGAGGGCTTTCCGGAGGGGTTCGTTGGAGCCGTAGTATTGCTCCTCGTTTTCGGGGATGACGAGGTGATCGAAGGTGGCTTCGATGAAATCGCCGGGTTCGAGGCGGGTGATGCCGGGCTCCAGTACTATGTCCATGGTAGATGAGTCGACCCTGTGCCGGGTGACCCCATGTTCGGCCAACCAAGGGGAGGCGTCCTTTCCGCCGATCTTCGCATTCCATGACCGGATGACGATTCCGCGTTGTGCGAAGGGGCCTGTCTTGTTGTCGGGTTTCTTCGCGACTCCGTGCATGGAGATCCATGGGGTCTTCCCGGTGCATTCGAAGGGGCCGACACGGTAGGTGTCGCCGCCCCATCGGGCATCCCATTCCATGTGAAGCCCGGATTCGTTGCCGAGAGCGAATTTTTTCTCGCGGGTGAAGTTGTAGGTGTCCGCGCCGACCTGGAAGACGACGAAGCGGGAGAAGTCCATGGGTTCTGTTACATCCATGCGTAGGTGGTAGACGCCGCGAACAATGTCATCGGTACGGGCGAGGCTTACTTTTTGCGAGTGACGGATGCCTTCGCCGATTTTGCCCGAGAATTCGACATTGGTGAGGCACGGGCCGTAGCTGTGGTAGGTGGTCTGCATGGCGGAGGGGGAAATGCGTTCTCCAGCCTTGTCGAAGTAGCGGAGAAAGTCCCCGCCGCCGACGTTGCCAGTCCACTTCCATTTGTCCGTACCTTTTTCGGCGACCATGAGAGGGCGGACATCGGTGATGGTGCAATCCGCCTGTCCTTGTTCGGGCTCGTAGCAGATGCTTTCACCCCATGAGCCGAGTGCGCTTTCCTGCCAGTGCTGATTGTTTCCCCAGCCGATGAGGGAGAGCTGGGCGTGGGAAGCGGCGGGAACCCCGCCCCAGTGGCCGTAGACGATGGAGAGTTCCAACTCGAATGAAGAGTTTGCCGGTAGGCGGAGTTGGGTGATTGCGTGCAGCCATGTGCCGGTATGGACTCCGTTGTAGTCAGGGCGGGTGTGCCAGTTTTTGCTGAGCTGAACCGGGATGCCTGTGGGGTTTCCTTCGGAATCCCGGAGAATGGCAGAGACTCCTGTGATGGCAGAACCGATCCTTTGCTTGAAACCGCCACCGGCCTTGGCAAACATGAGACGTGCGATCCGGGCTTGGTCTGTCGGGTTGGCAACGGTGAGGGTGATGCGTTCCATTGCATCGTTGCTCGGGTTCTCTGAGCCGGTGGGGGGGATTGGAATGACGCCGTTGAGATCGACGCGGTGCCAGCCCAGGATGGGATCAAAGATGACCTCACGGGGTGTTTTGGTTTTCAGTTCCGTGGCGGTAACTGTGACGGGATCGGTTTCAATGGTTTTCTGAAATGTGGTGGGTGAAAATGAAATGGCGACCTGGTGGGGTGCTTGTTGTTCTCCGTCCTTGGCTTTCGGGATGGCCAGTTTATCGACCAAAGATGTTTTGCTGCCTGGATTTTCAAGGGTGATTTCCATGCTGGCATCTTGCCATTTTTCCCGAGGCAGTTTGTCCGATGCTCTACCATTTTTATTGAAGGTCCATTCGCGGAGCTGGCCTGGCAGGGACTTGGTGGGATTGCGATACCTTGTCTGAAGCTCTTTTTCGGTCAGAGCGCGGTCGTAGATATTGATCTGATCGATTGCTCCGTAGAAATGGAATCCGTCGCCGTTGTTGTCCGCACGTTTTCCGAAAACGATGGGTTTGTCGCCATGGGTGAGTGGCTTGCCTATGGTTTCTTCTCCAGCCAGTTTGCCGTTCAAGAACATGCGAAACGTTTTCCCATCATAGTTGAGTGCAAGGTGGTTCCATCCATCGATTTCGAGCCTGCTTTTCGAATAGGGTGTGATCTTTACAGAGTTTTTGCTGCCTCCACCGATATTCAAGCGGCCTTGGAGCTGGCCGTTGGCGATCAAGACCCCGATGTTTCCGTCTGAGGTTTCGTTGGAGTTTTTGCAAAGAAGCCATGGACTGTGTTTGGAGGCTTTTTTGAAATCCGTAGGTACGAATACCCAGAACTCGATCGTGGTGTTTTCAGTCTGAAGAGCGGGTTCCTGGGGAATCTCGAAGTGGTTCGATCCATCAAGACCAAAGCCGCCACCGATTTTACCGAAAGACTTTTCACCGGCTGGGATAGGTGCGTGGCCTGGCTCCGCAAAAAGTGAGAGACTGAGGCGGTCTGTCCATGCCGCGGATTCGAAGCGGGCGATGGTATTCAGTTTTTTCCCGGCGGCATTGGTGAAGGAAAGGTTCGTAATGTCCCCGCGTTGGAAAAATGTACCGGACTCCACCAAACGGGGCCCGCCGGAGCGAGTGTGTTCGCCACCGGAAGTGCAGGTATATGACTCACCGTCCACGGAAATTTTCAGTCCGAGATCCATCGGGGAGAGGGAGGATGATTTGGCGATGTCCGTGGTTCCCTCCGGCAATGAGCCGAGATGGGGGATCTTCATCGTCTGCGTGTTCATGATGAACACATAGTTCCCGGTGGATATACAGCGTGTCCATGGGGCTTCTTTTATGGTCCCCGGGAAACCCTCCGTCCACCACATGGAGGTGTGATCGGAGGGCAGGGGCATCAATGCCGAGATAGGTGACTTGGCTTGTCGTGCAGTGGTTATTCCTGAGGAGATGGCAGTGATAGCTGCCATTATTGCGAGTTTGTGAAGCGTATGTGAACTCAAGGGATCAAAAGGATAAGGTTTCCAGACAGATCGGATGGACAATCTGTCTTACAGACCTGCAAGCATCTAACTATCAGATTTATGGGTAACAATCTGCCACGTTTATACGGGATGCCGGAACTT
>JBPOGC010000013.1:0-30502 GCA_051251795.1 Luteolibacter sp.
GGGTATCTTCTCCCTTCAGCTCCCGGATCGCCGCGGCAAGCGGCGGCGCCTTGATCACCATCCCCGGCCCGCCACCACACGGAGCCTCATCCACCCGACGGTGCTTGTTGTCCGACCAGTCGCGAAGATTGTGCGCCCGGATTTCCACCAGCCCCGCATCGCGTGCGCGTTGGATGATGGAATCGCTCAGCGGAGAAAGCGCGATTTCCGGGAAGAGGGTGAGGATGTCGATACGCATTGTCTAATCGTCTTGAGCCAACATCAGATGGAAGGTTGTGATGATACGTGCAGAAGTCTCCGGGTCGAGCTCTCCCATGGGACGGAGGGTTTTCCGATTGATAGGCCGAATGAGGTCACAGGCGACGACATGTTCTTTTTCGGCAATACTGACTTTTGCCCGCAGTGGGGTAAGCGAGATATCCGGACGCAGTGGGCAAACCAACTGGGTGGGAAGCGAATAGAGCGCCGGATGCTGCATACCGACCAGATTCGGCTCCGTGCCTTTTGCCGTGGAACAATAAAGTGGCAGTCTCATTTCTCGGAAATAGGAAACTGCTCGTTGAGCACCAGTGTTTCTTCGCTGACTTCCGGCGTGTATGCGGCTGCCGCTGCGGCGTAGAACTCTTTCTTTTGCCTACGACGAGCTTCAGCGCCAAGAAGCTCCCCGATGAAGACGGACTTGGGTTTGTCGCCTCGCAATTCCTCGACCAGCCTTATTGAAGACTCATTTAAGGTAAGTGTTTTCCGGAGATTTACCGACGACTTTTTTGCGACTTTCATACGATTAGACCGAATTATTTGATAGATCCGGTCAATCTGACGAGTAAAAAGTCAGGAATCTTTCTGCTGCGAGCGCCAGAACTCCAGCCGCTCCTTGATCCGCTTTTCCAGCCCTTGGTCACCCGGTTGGTAGTAGCTGCGGCCTTCCGGCAAATATGCCTGTGGGGTATACGCGCCCTCATAATCGTGGGAGTAGAGGTATTTCATGGATTCTTCGGACTGACCCGAGGCTCCGGCGATTTTCTTACGGGTAGGCGTGCGGAGATGCGCTGGGACGGCGAGGGTTCGGCCGGTTTCCACGTCTTTCTGGGCAGCACCAAGGGCGGCGTAGGCACTGTTGGATTTTGGCGAGGTAGCGAGATAGACGGTTGCATGGGCTAGCGGAATGCGGCCTTCCGGCATTCCCACAAATTCCAGTGCGTGGTGCGCGTCCAGGGCAACGCGAAGCGCTCCGGAATCAGCCAGTCCGATGTCTTCCGAGGCGGAAATCACAAGGCGGCGGGAGATGAAGCGCGGGTCTTCTCCCGCATGGAGCATTTTCGCTAGCCAGTAGAGGGCGGCATCGGGATCGGAGCCGCGGATGGATTTGATGAAGGCGGAGATAGTGTCGTAGTGACCTTCATCACCGTAATCGATGGCTTTGCGCTGAATGGACTCCTCCGCGACGGCCAGGGTAATGTGGGACTCCCCGCAAGTAGCCAACTCCAAGGCAGTGAGAGCTTTTCTAACATCTCCGTCGGAGAGTTTTGCAAGATGCCTCAGTGCCTCCTCATCAGCGGTGATCTTTGCCTTTCCCAGTCCGTGCTCTTCATCCGCGAGGGCTTTTTCCAGCAGCTTCAGAATGCTTTCCTCACCCACAGGCTCCAGTTGGAAAATCTGAGAGCGCGAGACCAGCGGGGAGTTCACATAGAAATACGGATTGTGCGTGGTCGCGCCGATGAAACGGACAGTCCCCCTTTCCAGATGCGGCAGTAGAGTATCCTGCTGAGCCTTGTTGAAGCGATGGATCTCATCGATGAAAAGGATCGTCGTCTCGCCTCGCAGATCCTGATGAACCCTCGCCTGCTCAATCTTCGCCCGGATCTCCGCAACATTTGATTCCACACCGTTGATTGACTCAAAGCGCGAGCCGGTCGTCTTCGCGATCACGCCCGCCAGTGAGGTCTTCCCGGTCCCGGGTGGCCCGTAGAAAATCAGCGAGGTAAATCGATCCGCCTCAATCGCCCGTCTCAGCAATTTCCCATCTCCCAGAATGTGATCCTGCCCGGCAATTCCATCCAGCGCCTCCGGCCTCATGCGCGCGGCCAGAGGCGCGGAAACAGCCGGCTTGTTCGCAGTTGCCTGGGGAGTGGTAAAAAGATCGGACACGCTGCGGAAACTCTAAATTCTAAAGTCCAAACTCCAAGGGTAGAAATTCTCCCCGCTACCGGATTCTCCTCACACGGATACGCTTCCAGAACATCCTGTCACGCCAGTCTTTAAAGTGATCCGTGAAGGCAGCCAAAGCGCGACCTGTAGAGACATCTTCCCCGGCCACAAGAACCTCGTTCATACTCTCCTCAGTCGTAAGGCTCCGGACTGTGGAAAATCGCTTCAAGAGTTCCTTCCGTGTCGCGCTTTGCTTTGCCCGGTGCCCCTCCCCGATTACCAGATTCATCGCCAGCACCCCACCCGGAACCAGTGATTTTTGTAAAACGGAAACCCATTCGCCATCGCATTCGCATGCCCGGAAAACATCCTCCTCTCCAGCCAGATACAGATCATCAATGATGACATCGAACTTCTTACGATTTTTTCTCATCCACCCATACGCATCTGCGATCACGATCTGCGCACCCGTATTACCAAGAGCCATCTCCGTTTCCGCCAGCGCGATCAGCTCGCCATCCAGATCCACTCCTGTCAGCTGGGCATCCGGGAGCAAATGCCGGATCGTCCGCAATGCCGTCCCGCCCGCGATCCCCAACATCAGAATCCGTTTCGGCTCACCCTTCGGTCTCAATAACACTGCCGCCGCGATCAGATCCCACGCCAGCCCCGTAAGAAACCGCTTCTTGTGAAACGAAGCATGAATGGCCCCCGCCACGCGAAACTCAGTAGCCAGCTTTGATTTCCAAATGGAAATTTTCTGAAAAGAAGTCTGGAAATCCGATACCCGCCGCATGCTCGGATATATATCTACAGATAGACACCTCTATGGGAAAGCTACAATTCCCGCAGAGCGCGTTAACAAAAGTTTGCCTAAAAGCGGCGGGCAATTCATACGTCATCTTCATGATTCAGTGGTATTACTCAAAAGACGGGACACAGGCAGGCCCTGTCGACTCCGAAGAACTCAAGGCGCTTTTCGTTTCAGGAAATCTCAAACCAGCAAGCACCCTCGTCTGGAACGAGTCCATGCCAGAATGGGTCGCAGCCACCGAAGTCCCCGGCCTGCTCACCTCCTTGCCCTCGGACGCGGCACTCTCCCAGCCTTTCGCCTACCAGACAGCCACCGGACCGATGCAGGAAATCCCTTACGGTAGCGAACCACTGATCCCCACCGCTTGCGTAAAACGCGCCTTCGATCTGACAATCAAACACATCGGCCCGGTGCTACTCGTAACAATCATCTACGTGGCAATTATTCTAGGAGTGGACTATCTGCTCGGGCTTTTCGATTCAGCGATGGGCTGGGCAGCCGGCCCGAGTTTCTCGGAATCCAATCAGAATGCAGGAGGAACTACTGCCTACTCGTTTGCTTACAACAGCGAACTCAGCATCCCCAGCTCCATTCTATCAGCGATTGTAAATGTCTTCCTGATGCTCGGCGCAACGAACTTCGGTCTCAAGCTTGTCTCGGGAAAGCCCATCTCAGTCGGCCTCCTGTTCTCCGGCACACCTTGGCTGCTCAAGGGCTTCTTCGCATACATCCTATACATGCTTATGATCGGCATCGGATTCGTCCTCCTGATTTTTCCCGGAGTCTACCTGATGCTTCGCTTCGGCATGTATCAGGCAGCCATTATCGATAAAAATATGGGCATCATCGAAGCCTTCAAATACAGCGCGGAACTGACAAAAGGAAACCTGCTGAACCTGTTTATCATCGTCCTGTTTTCCATCCTCATCGTTATTGCTGGATGCATCGCGGTGGTCGTTGGACTCCTCTTCGCTTACCCCATGATCTTCCTTCTATGGCTCGTCGCCTATCGCTGGCTGCAATACGGCGGCCGCGCCATCATGGACGATCCGGCAACCGGCATTCCCCTGCTTGCCTCCATGAAAACCGAAGAAGCCACTGACCAGCCAACTATATAGATGGAAGCTTTGAGCTGAAAGCATTCCACATCCGCAATAACGGCGGTTCGGGATATTCACTTTCATTGTATGCTGGGTTAAAAAATCGGCTGAACCACCGTCCTGCCAGTCGTCTCAGACCAGGACTGTCGACTCTTCACTTGCACAGTGAACACATATGCCCGCTAGACACAGTGCTACTATCTCTTTGTTTAATGAGATTTGTGAATTGCCCATCCGGAAATCCCGAAAACGGAGCAATTAAGCAAGTTTCGACCACTCCGGGATTCTGCCAACCACAATTAGGGAGCCTGATGGGCAACCCACTCTCTTGCACCCGGCTCGCAATCTGCTTAAATACAACGATGCCGAAGATTTCGACACATATCCTTGATACCTCTTCGGGGAAACCTGCCTCCGGAGTCCGCGTCCGTATTTTCCAAGGCGAAAAAATCCTCAAAGAAACCCTGACGAATTCGGACGGCCGCACTGACCAGCCTCTTCTAGAAGACCCCGCCCCCGGCACCTACGAGATCCTCTTCTCCATCGGCGACTACTTCCGTGCCGAAGGAACCGAAAGCCCCTTTCTCGAAGAAATTCCAATCCGTTTCTCCACCCTCCCCGGCGAATCATACCACGTCCCACTGCTCTGCACACCGTGGTCATACTCCACTTACCGCGGAAGCTGAACCCATGTCCCCTACCGTAGAAACCGCCCTCGAGCGCATCGAAACCCTCGCTAAGATCAGCGATAATCCCGCCTATCTGGAGCGCACCTTCCTCTCACCTGCCAACCTCCGCGCCGTCAAAACATTCTCCTCCTGGATGGAAAAAATTGGCATGAAAACCTCACACTCCGCAGACGGCACCGTCCGTGGAATCCTCCCCGGCAGCGATCCAACAGCCCCTCCTCTCCTCCTCGGTTCGCATATTGATACAGTCATCGATGCTGGAAAATACGACGGAGCGCTTGGAATCATCAGCTCCCTCGCCGCTTTGGAAAACCTCGTATCGGAAGACATTACCCTCCCCTTCCCCGTCCATCTCCTGGCATTTTCAGATGAGGAAGGCACCCGCTTCCAGACAACCTACCTTGGCAGCCGCAACATCGTTGAAGAACTAGATCCCGAAACCCTTACCAAAACAGATTGCAAAGGAACCTCCATCGCCACCGCCATCCAAACCGAAGGCTGGCACGCAAACTCGGAACTATTCCACTACGAACCTAGTAGCACACGCGGCTACGTCGAACTCCACATCGAGCAAGGCCGCATCCTTGAGGAAGCAAACGAACCCGCCTGCGCAGTCTCCGCCATCTCCGGCCAATCCCGCTTCCTCGTCACCATCACAGGCCGCGCCGACCACGCAGGAACCACCCCCATGCACCTCCGCGGCGACGCCCTCACAGCCGCCGCCGAGTGCATCCTCTCTGTCGAAAAAATCGCAACCGAGAACGAGAATCTTGTCGCCACCGTCGGGAAAATTGAAGTCCACCCCGGTGCCTCGAACTCCATCCCCCAGTCCGCCACCTTCACCATAGACCTACGCGATCCCGAGGACAAAGCCCGCCTCCTCCTCCAGTCCGAACTTGAACAAACATTTCAAGCCATTACGGACAAAAGAAATCTTCAACTCTCCTGGAACCTCGCCCAGCAGAACAACGCCGTCCCCTGTGATGAGACACTCACCACCTTACTACTAGACTCACTTGAATTGGAGACCGGCATCCGTCGCATCCTCCCCAGCGGAGCAGGCCACGACGGCGTCGCCATCTCCCAATCCTGCCCCATCGCAATGCTCTTCATCCGCTCACGCGACGGCCTCTCCCACCATCCGGACGAATACTCCACCCCGGAAGACATCGCTACTGGTATCGCCGTCCTCACCCGTTTCCTGAAATCCCTCGCATGAGCACTCACGACCTCATCATCCGCACAGACTCCCTGGCAGTCGCCATCACCGATGGCCTCTTCACAGAAGTCGAACCGGAAATTCCCGCTTCCGCGAAAACTGAAATCAACCTCGGCTCCTCCCTCATCCTCCCTGGCTGGATCGACTCCCACGTTCATTTCAACGAACCGGGTCGTGCTGATTGGGAAGGCCTCCACACAGGCTCGCTCGCTCTGGCAGCAGGAGGCGGCACCGCCTTCTTCGACATGCCGCTCAACTCCTCCCCTCCTGTCACCTCCGCCGCCGCACTCATTGAAAAACGCGACATCGCCCTTGAAAAATCCCACCTAGACTTCGCCCTATGGGCAGGCCTCACCCCTGACTCCCTTTCTCACATGGAGGCCATGGCTGCCGAAGGCGCCATTGGCTTCAAAGCCTTCATGTGCCACTCCGGCCTGGACGAATACCCCGCCGCCAATGCGGACACCCTGGGAAAAGGCATGGAAATCGCCGCCCGCCTTGATCTCCCCGTGGCCGTCCATGCAGAGATCTCCCACGAAGTCCCAGCCATGGGGAAAGACATGGCCGCCTGGCTAGCCTCCCGCCCAATTGATTTCGAACTCACCGCCATCAAACTAGCCATCGCCCTTTCGGAAGAAACCGGCTGCGCCCTCCATATCGTCCACGTCACCTGCCCCGAGGGCATCGCCCTCGTCACCGCCGCAAAACAAAAAGGAATCAACGTCACCGTCGAGACCTGCCCACACTACCTCCTCCTCAACGAGCAGGACGCCATCTCCACCGGCGCACCCGCCAAATGCGCCCCGCCACTCCGCCCTCAGTCCACCGTCGATGAAATGTGGAACCTCCTCCGCTCCGGTCACATCGATACCATAGGCTCCGATCACTCGCCCTCCTCCCCGGATCTAAAAACCGGCGATGACATCTTCGCCATCTGGGGCGGCATAGCCGGCATCCAGCACAGCCTCCCCCTCCTTCTCGATCACGAGAAAAACCTCACCCCCCAGCTCCGCACAAACGTCGCCTCCCGCTTCCACCTGAAAAACAAAGCCCCCCTCACCTCCGGCCACGATGCCGACTTCTTCATCTTGGAAAGATCCCCGCACACCATCGCAAAAGCCGACCTCCTCACCCGCCACCCCATCTCCCCCTACATCGGAAAAACCTTCCAACACCGCATCACCGCCACCTACCTACGCGGTGAAAAAGTTTCCACCGCCACAAAAGGCAAATTCCTAAGACCATGAACACCCGCACAAACCTAGCCCTCCGCCACGCACTCATCGCTCCGGACGGCCACGTCCCCTCCACCTTCCCCGGCTGGGAAAACGCAACCGCCTTCGTCATGCTCTCCCCGGCCATGGGCGCCGCCCTTTCCCAGATCCTCATCACTTTCGATGAAACAGCTGGCACCGCCATCTTCCCTGACGACGAACACGAGCACGCCCTCTACGTAGAGTCCGGCAGCGCCGAGCTCCACCTATCCAGCGGCGAGACAATCACCCTCCCTCCCACCGGCTACGCCTTCATCCCTTCGGAAACCTCCCTGAAAATCACCGGCAACCCCGATACCCGCCTCACCGTTTTCCGGAAAGTCTTCGAGCCCGATTTCGAACTCGATGCCCCACCCGTCACCCACGGCCTCGCCTCCGATGTCCCCGACGAAGCCTTCCTCGGCAACGAACGCGCCCGCCTCCAGACACTCCTGCCCATAGATCCCCGCTTCGATCTCGCCATAAACATCTTCACCTACCAGCCCGGAGCCACCCTCCCCTTCGTCGAGACCCACGTCATGGAACACGGCATGCTCATGCTCAGCGGCCAAGGAATTTACCGACTGGAAAACTCCTACTACCACGTCGAGGCTGGCGATGCCATCTGGATGGCTCCCTACTGCCCGCAATGGTTCGCAGCCATCGGCGACGAGCCCGCCTCCTACCTCTACTACAAAGACATCCACCGCCTCCCGTGATCATTACCATCAACCGCAAACCAGTCGATGTCTCCGGCGCCCCCCTTCACGAGAGCATCCTCGATTTCCTCAGAAACAGCGGACGCACCGGCTCAAAGGTCGGCTGCAACGAAGGCGATTGCGGCGCTTGCACCATCCTCCTTCTGGAAAACGACGCACCACCCCGCGCCATCAACGGCTGCCTCGCGCTCGTCCACTCCCTCGTCGGCCGGGAAATCCTAACAGCCGAAGGCCTCGCCGACTCCGACGGCACCCTCCACCCCGTCCAGGAAAACATGGTCGTCTGCAACGGCTCACAATGCGGCTACTGCACCCCCGGCATCATCTGCTCCATGGCGGAGACCCACACCCGCGGCCACGAGCAAGACCCCGCCATCGTAGCCGACCAACTCTCCGGAAACCTCTGCCGCTGCACCGGCTACCGCCCCATCCGCGAAGCCGCCGCCTCACTCCTCCCCTCCACCGATCCCCTTCACGCTTCCGAAACAACAACCCCGGAAGCCACCCCCACCTACCTCATCCCCAAGACCCTTCACGAGGCTCTCATCTTAAAAACTACCCACCCGGACGCACCCCTCATCGTCGGCGCCACCGAGCTTGCCGTCCTCATAAACAAGCGCCACGTCCGCCCCCGGACACTCATCTCCCTCGAGCACATTCCCAGCCTGCTGGAGATCGAGAAAACCCCCACCCACTGGCACATCGGAGCCTCCGTCCCGCTCACCGAGATCGAGGAAAAACTCGGCAGCGAATACCCGGCCATCGCCTCCATGTTGCGCCTCTTCGCCTCCCGCCAGATCCGCCACCGCGCCACCCTCGGCGGCAACCTTGCCACCGCCTCTCCCATCGGCGACTCCGCACCAGTCCTCCTCGCCCTAGACGCCACCATCACCCTCGCCTCCCTTGAATCTGAGCGCACCATTCCCTTGGATGAATTCTTCACCGGCTACCGCCAGACAGTCCTCGGTGAAAACGAGATCATCCGCCACATCTCCATCCCTCTCGAAGTCCCCGGCCGCGCCGATTTCTTCAAAGTCTCCAAGCGCCGCGAGATGGATATTTCCGCCGTCTCCGCCGCCATCAGAATCGATACCGACACAGAAGGCAAAATCACCCTCGCCCGCCTAGCCTACGGCGGCGTTTCCGCCACCCCCGCACGCGCCAAGAAAACCGAACAAGCCCTCCTCGGAAAGAATCTAACAGAATCCTCCTCACCGGAAATCCTCTCACTTCTAACCACCGAGTTCCAACCCCTAACCGACGCCCGCGCCACCGCCGAATACCGCCAGACACTCATCCGAGACCTCTTCCTGAAATACCTCTCAGGAAAATCCCAAAAGATCGAGGCACCCACCCTCCCCACTTCCCACAAACCACTCAGCGTCCCTCACGAAAGCGCAGTAGGCCACACCACCGGCTCCGCCCTCTACACCCACGACATCGCTTTAAAGAAAAAGTCCCTCCACGTCTGGCTAGTCCGCTCCACCACCGCCCACGCCGATCTCAACGCCATAGATATCACCGGTGCCCTGAAATCACCCGGCGTCCAGACCGTCCTCACCGCCTCAGACATTCCCGGCCACAACAACACCGGCCCCTCCCGCCACGACGAGCCGCTCTTTGCCTCCGACAAGATCCTCTTCCACGGCCAAATCATCGGCGCCGTCATCGCGAACACTCTTGAGGAAGCACGCATCGCAGCCGCCGAGGTCAAAGTCGACTTCACTCCCCTTCCTCCAATCGTCGGGATCGAAAACGCCATCGCCGCAGAATCTTTCCTAACAGATCCCCACCTCCTCCGCCGTGGCGAAACTGCCACCGCCCTCTCGGAATCCCCCAAGATCCTCGAAGGCACCCTTCACATCGGCGGACAGGAACAATTCTACCTTGAGACACACGCCTCCCTAGCCGAGCCCGACGGAGAAGGCGGCGTCCTCATCCGCGCCTCCACCCAGCACCCCAGCGAGACCCAAACCATCGTCGCAGAAGTCCTCGGCTGCCCTCGCAACCAGATCGTAGTCGAGTGTCCACGCATGGGCGGCGGCTTCGGCGGAAAGGAAACCCAGGCAAACCCCTTCGCCGCCATCTGCGCCCTAGGAGCCCTCCGCACTGACAAGCCAGTCACCATCCAGCTAGACCGCGATCACGACATCGAGACTTCCGGAAAACGCCATCCCTTCCACGCGGAATACAAAGTCGGCTACCACACTGACGGCACACTCCACGCCGCCGACATCCGCGTCTTCTCAGACGGCGGCTGGTCGCTTGATCTCTCCCAGCCAGTCAACGACCGCGCCCTCTTCCACCTGGACAACGCCTACTACATCCCGAACGTCCGCTTCGAAGGACGCGTCTGCCGCACCAACACCACATCCCACACCGCCTTCCGAGGCTTCGGCGGCCCACAAGGGGTCATCGTCATCGAGGAAATTCTAGGCCGTATCGCCGCGGAGCTTGGCCTACCACCCGAAGACATCCGCAGCAAAAACTTCTACCACGGCACAGGCGAGACAAACACCACCCACTACGGCGAGGAAGTCGATGACAACCGCCTCCAGCGCATCTGGGACGAACTACTAGAAACGTCCGACTTCAGGAAACGCAAAGCCGAACTCAACACTTGGAACGCCGAAAACCCGCACACCAAGCGCGGCCTCGCAATCACCCCCGTTAAGTTCGGCATCAGCTTCACCCTGAAACACTACAACCAAGCCGGAGCACTCGTCCTGATCTACGCGGACGGCTCCGTCCAGGTAAACCACGGCGGCACCGAGATGGGTCAAGGTCTCCACACAAAGATCCTCAGCATCACCATGCGCGAACTCGGTCTCCCCTCAGACCGCATCCGCCTCATGCACACAAGGACTGACAAAGTCCCCAACACCTCAGCCACCGCCGCCAGCTCCGGTTCCGACCTCAACGGCATGGCCGTGGCTGATGCCTGCCAGACCCTCAAAAAACGCCTCGCCGTCCTCGCAGCAGTCGAGTTCGAGTGCAACCCCAGCGAGATCGAGTTCAAAAGCTCCTCCCTCCACGCCCCCGACGGCCGCTCCCTTACCTTCAACGAAATCTGCGTCATCGCCTACACCCAGCGCGTCCAGCTCTCCGCCACCGGATTCTACAAAACCCCGGATCTCGAATGGGACTGGTCTATGGAAAACCCAAAAGGCCGCCCCTTCCACTACTACGCCTTCGGAGCCGCCGTCAGCGAAGTGGAACTCGATGGCTTCACCGGCATGCACCACCTCCGCCGCGTGGATATCCTCCACGACGTCGGCGACTCCCTGAACCCGGACATAGACCGCGGCCAGATCGAAGGCGGGTTCGTCCAAGGCGCCGGCTGGCTCACTTGCGAAGAACTGAAATGGACACCCGAAGGAGTCCTCCTCACCCACAGCGCCAGCACCTACGCCATTCCCTCCATCTCCGATGCCCCACTTGATTTCCGTGTAAACCTCTTGGAAAAAGCCACCCAGAAAAACACCATCCACGGCTCCAAAGCCGTCGGCGAACCACCCCTCATGCTCGCCATCTCCGTCCGCGAAGCCCTCCGCGACGCAGTCTCCGCTTATGGACAACAAGAGAGCTTCCCTTCCCCTCTCACCCCCGAGACGTTGAAGAACGCACTAGGCTCAATGAAGGGAAAATAGCCCGAACCATTTGCATTCTGGGAAAAAAATCCTAATCTGGATTGTCATGAAACAATTACTTCTCATCGCAACAGCACTCGCCTTCGCCGTCCCTACCCAACTCTCCGCTCATTGCCAGGTTCCTTGCGGGATCTTTGACAATGACAACGTGATCACGTCCCTGATGCAGGACTCGACCACCATCGAGAAAGCCAGCAAGCAGATCGACGAGCTCTCAAAAGACCCGTCCGCCAACGCCCAGAACATCACTCGCTGGATCATGACCAGGGAGGCACATGCTCAGGACATTCAGGAAAAAATGCTCAACTACTTCCTCGCCCAGCGCGTCAAAGCACCAGAAGACGAAGCAGGCATGGAAGAATACAACAAGCAGCTCGCCCTCTGCCACGGCATCATCACCACCGCCATGAAGTGCAAGCAGTCCACCGACGCAGCAAACATCACAAAGCTCAACGAACTCCTCAAGGAACTCCAAGCAACCTTCGGCTCTAAGGAGTAATCCTGCAGAAAGGAACCGCGACTCCGAAGTCGCGACCAGCAAAGCGAACCACCCCACCAGGTGGTTCGTTTCTTTTCGCTCCGAACCCCTAGCGAAGCCTCGGGTTCAACGCAACCTGCGCCAAGTCAGCCAGCAGGTTCGCTGCGACAATCAGGAATCCGTAAAACAGAACCAATCCCTGAATCAGAAAATACTCCCGATCCGTGGCGGCATTCACGAAATGCTGTCCCATTCCCGGGATCTGGAAAATCGTCTCAATTACAAACGATCCGGAAATCATCGCGGCGAAGGCAGGGCCGATGAAGGCGACCGCAGGGATCAGACCGCCCTTTAGCGCGTGACGAATGATGATCCGGTTTCCAGGAACACCTTTTGCTTTTGCCGTGCGGATGTAGTCCTGGCTCAGGACATCGAGCATCCCGCCGCGTGAAAGCCTGGCGATATAGGCAGCATTGATGAAGCCCAGGGTGATGGCTGGCAGTATCCAATCCGTAGGTGACGACCAGCCGGCTACATTGAGCGAATGGAGTTTGAGCCCACCAAAAACTGCCAGTAGCGGCCCGATCACAAAACTGGGCAAACAGATGCCGATCATCGCAAACGCCAATGCAGCAAAATCAGTTGGTGAGTTCTTTTTCACCGCAGCAATCACCCCGGCAGGGATCCCGATCAGCAAAGCAATCCCCATTGAGGCAAAACCAAGAGCCATCGAGACAGGAAATGAGTCACGGATGACCTCGGAGACTTTCACACCGTCTTTCCGCACAAGGTCTCCCAGATCCTGATGAATGAAAACGTTTTTCAAATATCTGAAATACTGAACAGGCACCGGTTTATCCATCCCGGTATAGGCGAGGCGACGCTCCATGACATGAGGAGGCAGTTTTTTTTCCTCCACGTAAGGACTGCCCGGCATGGCGCGCACCAGAAAAAAGGTGATGGTCACTAACACGAACAGTGTGAGCAATCCCTGGAGAATACGTGAGACGATGAGTTTCAGCATGGTCTTACTTTTCCTGCGGCACGAGGCGCAGCGAGTTGAATGGATGGTTGTCTAACAAGAGCGGATTCCAACCCTTCACCGAAGGATGGAGCAGATAATTTTTCCCCCACCATGCGATGGGAGCAATGGGTGACTCCTCGAGGAAAAGGCTTTCCGCCTCCTTGAGTTTGTCAAAGCGGGCTGCGGGATCGGTGATCTGGAATGACTCTTCGAGCAATGCTGCGAATTCCGCGTTGTCCCAGCCGGTGTTGTTGTTGCCATTTCCCGGAGTCCACATTTCCAGGAATGTCAGCGGATCAATGTAATCTCCGATCCAGCCCCCCCCCACAATGTCGTATTCAAGATTCTGGGTGGTCACGATGTATGCCGTCCACTCCTTGTTCTCGATCTCCACCTCCACGCCGAGTGTATCACGCCACATGGCCTGAACAGCTGTGGCGAGCGTGGCAGCCGTCTCACGTGATGCGATGAGAAGCTTCAACCGTGGAAATCCTTTCCCTTCCGGGAAACCGGCCTCGGCCAGAAGCTCTCTCGCCGCCTCGGGATCAAACCCAATTCCGTTGGGTGGATCGTAATCGCCCATAGGTGGGGTCATTCCATAGGCGGGTTCATACCCCCGGAAAACGTTTTTGCAAATGGCCTCGCGGTCTATCGCCATGCTCAAAGCGCGGCGAACACGGACATCCTTGAGAGGCTCGCGGGTATTGTTGAAACGATAGAGAACGGTTCCGAGATATGGCTCTTGCCTTACTGATCCGGGATCGACCTTTCGCATCAGGTCGACGACTTCAGGGGCAGCGGTGTAAGTCACGTGAAGTTGCCCGTCACGGAACATGCGCGCCTCGGTGAAAACATTGGAAATAGGAAGGAAGCGAATGCCATTGAGAGTCACATTTTCAGCATCCCAGTAGTGCGGATTCCGCTCCACCTCGATGTGCGCCGTGCGGCGGAAGGACTTTATCTTAAACGGCCCGTTACTGACGAGATTCTCCGGCTTCGACCATGGGTTTCCAATCTGGCCGATGGGTGCGTATTTCAAGACCGAATGCTTTGGAACCGGGAACCATGTGTAGTGCTTGAGAATTTCCGGGAAAAACGGAGTCGGCCCACGGAGTGTAATCTTGAACGTGAGCGGATCAATGACCTCAATTCCCACAGTGGAGAAATCCGTAGTCTTACCGGTATTGAAATCCTCCGCCCCTTTCATGAAATAGAGCATGGAAGCGTAGGCGGCTCCGAGCTCCGGGGTCAGGATGCGCTCGTAGGCAAAAGCGAAGTCCTCTGAAGTGACGGGATGCCCGTCAGACCACTTCGCATCCGCGCGGAGCTTCGCAGTCCAGACGGTGGCTGTTTCATCCGGTATCAGCTCTTCCGCAGCTCCGCCAGGTGCTGCGAGATCAACGCTGGGGTCAATTCTCACCAGACCTTCGAAAAGCGCACGGTTGATATTGCTTTCCAAAACGCCGGTCACTACCTGCGGATCGAAGCTCTTGGGATCATTCGCATTGCCTAGTAGAAGAATCCCTTCACGGGTCGCCTTCTCCACCTGGGTCTCCTTTTGGCAGGAAACAAGCGACAGACAGGTGATGAGGATTGCGAGACGGGGTAGCATTGTGACGGGCGGAGAATGTCACAATCCGGCGGGTATGGCAGCCGAAAATCACCAGAGAAATTTCACCCCGGGAATGGCGTTGAAACCGGGCTCGTTCTGGCCGGATCCATGGAGGAGGCAATCATTACCGAGAAGGCTTTCCAAAGCGGGTCAAGGAAGTCCTACCCCTGCAGCTGACACCCAGCCGACAACAACAAAAACGATTTCAACCGCATGTGAACTTAGGCTCATTCGCCAGCGTATTTAGCCAGAGCCTTCAGATCGTCCGGAAGAGGCACACCATTCCCAAGGGAGAGTTCGTAGAATTTCGCAAGTTTCCCGGCATTGACCAGAGTGGCATATCCCCTTGATTTCTTGTTCTCACCCTCTGTTCCCCAAAGGGAAATCGCGGCCTGCACGTCCGGGTTTCCGTTATAAATCCTGAGCATGTTGAGCGCTGATTGTTGTGCCAGCTCTTCGGAGGCTCCGGAATCCGCCGCCAAAGCGACACCGTATTCGACAAAGGCTTCCTCGGTGCGCTTGAGTTTGTCCAAGGCAAGTGCTTTGCAGAAAGCGACCTGGGCACGCTGGTAACCTGGAAGATCCCCTCCATCACGTTCGGCTGTGATTGTGAGAATGCGATCCCAACTCTCGGTGCGGACAGCTTCCCACATGACGTAGAGTTCCAGTTGGCGGAGCTGGTCTTCGCGGGTCAGCTTGCTTTTATTGAAATCGGCAAGTGCCTCTTTCAAACCCTCGTAGTCACCCAGTTTCCTCATGCACTCCATCTCATAAAACGCGGCCAGTGTGTGAAAATTTCCCTTCAGGGTTGCCACCGGTTTGTCGCGTTCTTTGATTTCGGCGAACTTTGCCTGAGCTGCCTTGTAATTCCTGCCATCGAAAAGACTCTTCGCTTCACCGAACTCGGGTGTCTCGAGAAGATAAACGGTTGTGAAATCACGCAGCTTACCATCGGTGGACGTGGTGGAAATCTCAGTGGTCTTGTATCGTATGCCAGTTTTTGTGGTTGCGATGATCCAGGCACGGAACGTTCCCAGCTCGTCATTGGAGAGAATCGCCGGTGCTTGGAAAGCATCCTGTGCGTGTGATCCGATCGAGAGGAAAGGGAGCAGGAGAGTGAAAAAGAGTTTTTTCATAGGTCTGTTAATTTTGTGAAATGGTTTGAAGAATTGTATTTGGTTTCGGTATGCGGATCAAAACCTCGGGTTATTTCTCATTCTTCTCCTTCTCCATTTGCTTCATCGATTTCACGTTGGCATCGGCTTCGTATTTGTTGACGAGAGCTTCGACTTCTTTCCAGACATTGAATTCCGCGGGGATGTTCTGGAACTTGTCCTTGAAGCGGCTTGTCAGGTTGATGTAACGCCAGCCGCCGTTGTAAGCACCTTGTCGATCCGAGACGACGGAATCGTCAGCGGAGTTACGGTTGCGCTGATAGGAGAGTTCCATCCAGGATTTTACCGCAGGTGCAGAGATCTTGATGTTGCCCATGTGGGTGGACCAGACTTTCACATACATCGCGATGGCATCGTCGATTTTCTTACGATCCTTGAAAGAGTCCGCAAGTATCAAACCGACTTCCGCCGAGTATTTGTTAAAGCCGAGCGACTGACCCTTGTCCCGGTTGAGATACTGGTTGGCGCGTTCCGCTGCTTTCCCGTAATCGCCTTTTTTCATCAGAATCTCGATGATGCGGTAGAGAGCGAATTCCCGTTCACCTTTGTCTTCAGAATCCTTGAAGATCACCTCGAAGTCCTGGAGCGCTTTGTCGAGGTCGGCCTTCGAATCGGAATTCCCGTAAACATCGGCGCGTCCGGAAAGAGCGCCAAAACGGTAGGACTGGTCATCCCGTGAGAGAGCCTCATCATAGAAAGGCAATGCCTCACGTGGTGCTGATGTGTTGAGGCGTAGGTAGTCGCCGAGCTTCACAAGGATGTAATTCGAAAGGTCTTTCAGTTCGAAATCCGTTTTCAGTTCTTGGAAGAGAACCTGTGTCATGGCATTGGCAGCGCGTTTCTTCTGCTTTTTTTCATCGTTTTTAGCCACATCCTGGAAAACGCCAATGATTGCGATGCGCAGGATGGCGCGGGCTGCCTTGTCGTTGATGCCCACGCCGGGGAAGCTATAGTAATGATCCTTGAGTTGCTCCGGAGTGTGGTTCTTCAGATAGGCTTCCGTGTAGGAATTGATCGCCTCTTCCAAACCGGGGGCGACAGTCATTTTCGCCATGTCTGAAATGACTTTCTGGAGCCGCTGCAGACCCTCGTCTCCACGGCCTACCGCCTCGTATGCCGGCAAACCGGAAACCGCGACCGATGAGCGGAACGGGGAGCCTTGGGAAAACTCTTCCCAATACCTGTCGGCATACTTCACGGCATCTTTCATACGGGAGTCGTCGCCTTCGATTTCCTCACCAAGCAATCCTACCAGATAGGTCAGCGCTTCGCCGGCGGTTCCGGCATTGCTGCGGTCTTCTGCGATTTCCAGCGCTTTGAGATAGGCTGCTTCCGCTTCTTCGCGGTCTTCGTTCCCCTGGAGAACGTTGCCTTTGAGATTGTAAGCTTGATCAACTACAGCCGCGTCCGGGAACTCCGCGATGATGCGGTCGACTTTTCCAAGGGCACTTTCCGACTCCTCCTCGGAGTAGTGAGTGTTCGCCCTGTCGTAGAGGGCGAGGGGAATGTAGGTCTGATCCGGGCTGTCGTTGTATTTCGAAAGAAACTCGTCGAGCAGCTTGGCCGCTTTGCTCCACATCTGGAGGCGGATGGCATTCGAGGCCAGGATGTATTCCGCGGACATGTGGTATTGGCTTTCCGGGTAGGTCTTGATGTGCTGCTCGATGAGCGGTTGCGCATCATTGAAATGACCCATGTAGAAATGGGCGCCTCCGAGCATGAAGAGCGCAATATCATGCTCATCGGTTCCTTCTTTGACTTTCTGCCCGTCGATCAGGTTCGAGGCGAGTTTGATCACACTTTCGTATTCCCCATCGAAAAACAGGGAGGACAGAAGAAGCTTTTGGACGTCCGGAATATGTTCAGACTCAGGAAAGAGTTTTCTGAGTGAGTCCCCGTATTCCAGAACCTTGGCGTCGTCGCCGATGATGGATGCGGTGCGGAACAGGTGATACAGATTGTCCTCACGCTTTTCCGCTTTCTTGTGGTAGCGCTCCAGAAGGAGGTACGCCCCGTGGGCAGCGTAAACGTTCCCAAGCGTTTCCTCAATATAGGCGGTGCCGGCCAAGCGGATGATTTCCGAAGATTTGGAGCCACGTGCCTTGGCTTCGAGATCCTTGAGTTGCTTTTGGAGCGCTTTCTTGTCGAGGCGGTTCTGGCCGTCTGTGACTCTGCCGACATTGCCCATCGCATTGATGCGGCTGCGAAGATCCGAGATGGCCACCTCTGATGACGGGATGAACTGGTAGAGCGAAAGGGCTGTTTTGTTCATCTTCTTTCCGATCGCGTCTCCGGCGAGCTTCAGGAAGCCATCGGAAAAGCGGTGCATGACGTAGGGATCAACGATGATATTTCCACGGTTCTTCGCGATGAAGTCCGCAATCACCTGTTCGTCATTCGCGTTTATTGCCGCTGTGACAAGCCCCTGGAAGCCGGAGATGATCGCTTCCGGTGGAGTTGGGAAGGTGGTTTTGTTGGCGATAGCAATCTGAAGGTGCTGGTTGCCCTCGGTCATTTTTCCAAGGTTGTAATAGCAGACGGCCAGATTTACGTGAAAAGTGCCTTGAGCATATTTGTCCTTCGCCTTGTTACGCTCCGCGAGAAATTTTTTCCATTGATCGATCGCAACCTGGTATTGCTTCGCGCCCAGTGCGGCTTCACCCCATTTGAGAAGTGCCATTTTCTGGAAAGTGTTGCCACCCTTCTCCGGCGTGTTCGGGTAGTCCTTGTAGCAGGAATCAAATGACTTCATGGCCTCAGCGTATTGCTTCAGTTTCAGCTCGCAGATTCCTTTGCGGTAAACAAGAACCCCGAACTTGGGGCCGAATTTGCCCATGGCATCCTCGTCCCCGAAGCGCTTGACGATTTCCGTGTGAACCGCGACCCCTTCCTGCCACTTTGCTTCGTTCATTGCCGCAAGGCCTTTGTCCACCAGTTGTCCGATGTCTTCTTCCTGGGCTTGCGCCGGGAGTGCCAGCGAGATTGTGAAAAGGGCAAATGCTGCCAATACGAGTTTTTTCATTTTAAGAGTTACAAGGTTTTAAAGAATTGGGGGAATCAAGCGCCAGTCCCATCAAGTAAAAGCCGCCATTCGCCTCCTGCAAGCAGAGAACGTCCGGCGGCGGAAATTTTTTAGGCAAATCGCAAGATTCAGCACCTATTCGATCAGATCGGTGAATGTGACGCTTTTGATATCGGCACCGCCGAGGGCATTCAGGACATCGATGACCCGTTGCTGGGTGGCACCGGGATCCACGTAGATCTGGACGAGGGGGTTGCTGCCCGCGCTGTTTGCAGCCTGTGAATAAAGCTCAAGCTGCGAGTCGAGAAGTGGAGTGTCACGCACCGAAGTATCGGTATCCAGGGTCTGCTGTGAAGCACCCGCACCTGTGTAGATCGTCCCACCGGCATCAACCTTGATGAACATCGGTTCGATCTTAGGCTGCTCCGAGCTCGGTGCCGCGGATGGAAGTGCCATCGCCAGATCCGTTTCGCGGGGCTTGATGGTGGAGGTGACGAGGAAGTAGATTAGGAGGAGGAAACAGACGTCAATGAGTGACGAAATATCCAAGTCCGGATCCGGTTCCTGTTCTGCTAAGGTCTTTTTATGGCGTGCCATGGATTTGGGAAATCGGTTATTTGCGGGTGGGAATGCCTTTCGAAGTCGGGAATACCGCGAAGATCACTTGATCCACACCTGCCGCAGCTGCTGCGCGGATGGCGGTGCGGGAGTACTTGAAGACAGCCTCACCATCACCACGGAGGTGAATTTTCGGAACGATACCGAGTGCGTCGATCTTCTCTTTCTCGTTCTTCACGAGATCGAAAATTTCAGATTCCGTAGGAAGAATCACAAGCTTTTCGCTGGAAAAAGTGCCATCCCTCCGAACATTGATCACGATACGTCCCTCGACGATGTCAGCAGGCTTGGAGTTGTCCGCTACTGGCGGGATGACATCCGGGTCGGTCTGGACAACGATCGCGGTGGCATTGACGATGAAGAAGATGAGAAGGAGGAACACCATGTCGATCATTGGCGACATATCCACCTTTGCTTCATCATCCCCGGCGTTACCCGCGTCTCTGAGTTTTGAAGATGCCATGGTATTATTGGTATTGCGGTTTGCGGAAATCCGGGAGTCACCCGGAATTCGCTCCCTGTAGGAAGGAAGCGTCCGGCTGCTTAAACGGCGATGCCCTCAGGAATCTTGGCGTAAAGCGTGTCTGCGTTCACGGTGGCGATGGAGGCGTTGAGCAGCTCCTCGGCAGTGTGAAGGGACTCGGCGACGAGCGCGTTGTATTTGTTCTTCAGGATGAAGTAGCAGAGAATACAAGGAATCGCGTTGAAGAGACCCCAGAGGGTCGTGAGAAGGGCGACGGAGATATCACCGGCCAGCTGGGACGGATCTGCCGCGCCAGCGGTTTTCAGAGTGGCGAAGGCGTTGACCATACCGATAACGGTACCTGTCAGACCGAGCATCGGGGAAGCCTGGGCAACGAGGGAGATGTAGTTGATCCACTGCATGTTCTTGCGGGACTCGTTGTTGGTGAAGTCCGCCATGGCGTCCTCGACCTGGTCACGGCCGAGTGTCTCCGGCTGGGTGGCATCGATATTCGGGAAAGAGTAGGCAACAAGACGACCAAGGAAAGACGGGTGCGAGGAAGCGAGCTCTATCGCGGAGCGGACCCGGCACTCTGACATGTGCTCCATGAGCGCTGCCTGGAGATCGGACGGGCAGAACTTCGCCTTGGTGAGGTTCATGAAATTGAAAACCGCCAGAGCGATGAACGCGATGACCGCAAGACCGATCAGGATCATTGTGTAACCACCATCAAGAACCCACTGGTCGAGAAGCGTCGGGGCTTTTTCCTGAGCGAAAAGAGAAGTTGTTGTTAGCAGACTTACTGCAACGACTGATGCAGCTGTGTAGCGGGGACGGATTCTAAGTTTTTGGGTCATGGAATGTTTTCTGTTGCAGTGGATACTTAATCAGTTTGGGAGGCTTCGTGGGAACCGGGCAAGAAAGTTTTTTATAAAATCGGAATTATTCACTCGGTGGACGCGCGATGACCGGAGAGCCAGTATGCGATTCCGGCGAAATCGAGCGCAACTGGCTGTCATCCGGCATGGTGAGCATGTCGTCTCCGAGGCGGAGTCCGGTGTCCTGCGGGACAGGTTCGGGATCAATCTGCTTTGGCACTACCGCCACTTTTTTCGCGACAGGCTTTTCAGGCACCTCTTCCACTATTGTCGCTTTCGGCGCGGCGCAGGATGCCAGGAGCCACAGAAGGCCGGTTGATAAAAAAATGTACGGTGTTTTCACGGACTCGACTTGGGCTCTCTACCGGGACTCTATGGGAGGAACAGGGCTGAGTGTTTCCGGACCGGTATACAGCGTCAACGGCCTGTAGAGGCGATTGCCGCGAAGCTGCTCAAGGACGTGAGCCGTCCAGCCCGAGGTGCGAGAGATCGCGAAGATAGGCGTGAACAGATCGGTGGGGATGCCCAGTGAGTAATAGACCGTGGCGGAATAGAAATCGACGTTTGCCTCCAGTTTCTTGCGGTCACGCATGATCTCGGCGATGCGCTCGGACATCTTGATCCACTTTGGCTCGCCCAGTTCCTCGGTGAGCTGGACGGCAAGTTTCCGCAAGTGCGGGGCGCGGGGATCGAGCACCTTGTAGACGCGGTGGCCGATGCCCATGATTTTTTCCCGGCGCTCAAGTTTCCCGTTCACCCAGTCGTCCACCTTGTCCAGATCGCCAATGTCTTGGAGCATATGGATCACGCCTTCGTTCGCACCGCCATGCAGAGGCCCCTTGAGGGTGCCGATGGCTGCGGTGATCGCGGAATACATGTCGGAGAGGGTCGCGACGGTGACGCGTGCGGAAAAAGTGGAGGCGTTCATGCCGTGATCCGCGTGGAGGATGAGTGCGACGTCGAGAATATGCGCTGCCGTTTTGCTGGGCACCTCGCCGTTGAGCAGGTAGAGGAAATGCTCCGCTTCGGTCAGGTCTTCGCGGATCGGCGGGAGCTCAAGGCCGTTCCGGAAACGGTGGAAAGCCGCGACGATGGTCGCAGACTTCGCACAAAGGGAAATGGCTATCGCAGCGTCCGCTTCAATGTCACGTTCGCCGATTTTCGACCGTTGGTCATACAGGCCGAGCATGGAAATCGCGGTGCGGAGGACATCCATGGGAGAGGAGTCTTTTGGCGCGTTTTTTAAAAAATCAATGACTTGCCCCGGGAGGTCGCGGTCGGAGCTCATGCTTTCCTTGAATGCCACAAGCTCCGCGGAAGTCGGGAGGCGGTTGTGATGAAGCAGAAAAACCACTTCTTCGTAACAGCAGTTTTCCACCAGATCATCGATGTGATAGCCGACATAACTGAGCTCGCCCACGGCGCCTTTTACGTTACTTAGTGAGGATTCGTTGGCGATGACCCCTTCGAGGCCGCGTGCATATTCAGTCATGATGGAGGGAAAAAAAGCTTAGTTACGGTGATCCGCAAGTAGCGAAGCGGTTTGTGTGCAGACACGCAAGATCGAAAGGGGTGGAAACTTCAGCGCCCACTGATTTTAGCTACTGCCCGCTCCGCGAGGACTCGCACTTCAGGGTTGTTGGATCCTAGCAGTTTCCTGACCATAGGCAGGCTTTTTTGCGTGCCTACCTCGGCAAGAAGGAAGAGTGCGGAGCGCTGAACATCACCATCGGCATCGGCCAGGGTGTCCAATATCGGATCCTCAATGGCCGACCCCATTTTCACGTATTCGGAAGCCCACAAGGAAGGGTTTGCAGCCCATATTTCGTGAATATACGGGATCGCCTCCGGATCCTTGTGTTTCACGATCAGCTTCACCACGTATTCCGGAATCGCCCGGCCTTTTACTTTGTTGTCTTTTAAAACGTTCAGCGACGCAGCCGCTCCGGGCGCCGGATCTTCCGCCCACGCCAGAAGCGCTCTGGCTGTATCGTCGTGAAAATCAACACCAGGTCTGCTCATGACATCCTCGAGGATCTTTGTGATATCCGTGCGGAAAATTTTGGGAGGAGCGTCAATGAGCCGTTTGACGGCGTTTTCCACGCGGGCGAGGTCAATGCTCTGCAGCTCGTGCATGTTCAGGGCGTAGAACGCGGGATCCTCTTTGTTGTTCAGCTTATCCGCGGAACCGGCCTGGAACTGCTTGTTGTCAACTTTCACGACTACAATTCCGATGTCCGGGTGGAGCTCCACTACACTACCAAGTTTTTTCGCGACTTCAGCCACTTCATCAAAGCTTTTCGCCACA
The DNA here is from genome assembly GCA_051251795.1 of Luteolibacter sp. Taxonomy (GTDB): domain Bacteria; phylum Verrucomicrobiota; class Verrucomicrobiia; order Verrucomicrobiales; family Akkermansiaceae; genus Luteolibacter. The sequence goes on from JBPOGC010000013.1 coordinate 23,171, forward strand.
TCGGTCAAAAGCACCAGGTAGTTCCCATTGTCACGGGGATAGCGATGCGAGGTTAGCCCCGCTCCAGTTTGCCTCACCAGATAATCCTGTGCCGTGTAGATATTCTGAAGAACCAGATTGGTGAGATAAACACCGTAAGCGTTTCGCTCCGAGCCGGATTCAACCAGTCTCTCCTGTTCATCCTCCAGCGGCTTTGTCGTGAAACGCTGCCTGAGAGCGGCAACCGGATCCACTGCACCCTCTTCGAATATAGGGCTGATATCGGCAGGAGCGGTTTCCTCTCCTTCATTCGCTACCGGAATTTCGCTTTTGAAAAAAAACGGAATGCTGATGAGTCCGGCGGAAAAGAGAACCCCGAAGAAAATCGCCTTCAGGCGGCTACTGGGATTCGCATAAACCAGAAGGACTATTCCAAGCAGGGATACGAAGCCCGCGATGATCAGCTTGTTAGTGATGGGCATCACATCCAGAGCGGTACCAGGCGAGGTGGAAAAAATCAGAACCAGAGCCGTAACAGCCATGATGCAGACTCCGAAGACACCCGCTACAATACGTTGCGGAGATGAGGGGCCGAGCTGCTCGGGGTGATTGAAGTCTGCGTATTGGACTGTCTGCATCCCTTCGGGAGCATTTCCGGTTCTTGGAACACGCTGGAATTTCGCCAGATCCGGGCCGCCGCGCTCGCCGGGGTAGAATTTCTTGGAGCGGACGATCACATCGTTGCCGATCCTGAAACGCGTATCGCAGCCCCCGCACTCCACCATCCTGTCCATAAGCTCGTCACCTACGCTGAAACGTTGGCGGCAGGATGGACATCGTATGTCTAGGTTCTGGCTGCTCTCGGGAGTTTCGGACATGCGATAAGGATGTTGTCGCAAGCATTGTCAATTTGCAACCCACTTACTGCACCGTGGAATTTTAATTAAGGTTATTTAAATATTGATTAATCTTGATGATCAATGTAATTGGATGGGTAGGTTTTCAAACTTCCTTACCCTTTATGAACGCTCTTCCACTTGCCCCACTTCCCACAGAATCAAGCCCTGCAGCTGAGTCCGCCCAATGGGAACGGGAAAAAAGCTTTGTGGATGAGGCAGCGGTTCTCTCAGTGATCGCACGTGGCACCTACGAAAGACCACTCGTACAACCTGAAGGGCTGGTTCTTTCTTCCAACGAGGAGGACTACGCAGGCTGGTCACTACAAGTCTCCTCACCTTTCCGGGATCTCGGGCACATCGAGAATTCCCCGCTGCCAGCAGCCAATGTGAAACGCCCCGCCCCACCCCTGATCGATTCGGACGGAGACTTTTCCGAGACCGGTCTTGCGGAGCCCCACCAAGGTGCCCACCGCTGGTGGATGTTCGGCCTTACCGGCGCGCTTACCTGCGGCATTTTTTCACTCACCCTGCTGGCTCTCGCACAGCGCACTGTGGTGGTGGAGGAAATCATAGCAGGCTACATTCCTGTCACTCCGCGTACGAAAGTTGTGGATACCACTCCTGTAAACGAGGAGAATCCGCCGGCATTGGTTCGCATCGATTCGGTAGACTGAGCACAAGGCACTTAAAGCCGCGGCATCTGGCAGCGATCGGGAAATTTTCCCTTCCAGATCTCCAGGGAGTCTTTGATTTCCATAGTCTCACGTGTCGGGCTCAACTCCCAGACCAACGGGCACCCTTCCGGGAAATGGCGTAGGATTTCCCCGTAATCCAATGTGCCTGTAAACGGCGTGCGATGATCCCGCGCCGGCCACTGGACATCATGCACATGGCCGCCGATCAGATGAGGGGAGATACTCCCGAGCCATTCCTGATGATCCAGCAGCCCGAGATTGTGCTTCAGCTGCACGTGGCCGAAATCATGCCAGTAGCCGATCCAGGGGTTGTCTTTGAAATGCTCCTGGAGCTGGATCATTTCCCGCTCGTTTGGCATGTCCTCGAAGCGCGAGCGGGACTCCACCGCCAGCTTCACCCCGTATTCCTCCGCCTTCGGGGCAAGCTCCTCAAGTGCCTCTATCGCACGATGGTAGTAGAGCGGGGCAATTTTCTCCCGCTTTTTAATGAACTTGATCTTCTGTTTTACAAAAGAGGGATCCTTGCCCTCTCCAGCTGCCACCCTCTTTGTCAGTGGCTTGGTGAATTTCGCCGTGTTCATTGGTGTGGAGCCCATATGCAAGACCACGTACTGAGCCTTGAACTCCGCCGCCAGCTCCAGGGTCTGCATGGTCATTTCCATCGCCCGCTTCCGGTCAAAGTCGCGGTGGGACGTGTATTCGTAGGCATCAGGCGCATCGATCATGACCTCCACCGGGGAAGGAAAGTAGTTGTGAACTCCCACGCAATGGAATTTCCCCTCCGCGTATGCTTTCCTGATTCCGGGGATCTTCGCGACCGTCATACCGTGCGATAGCTCAAGGCTGGAAAACCCAAGCTCAAGAATCTCGTCGATCATCGCCTCACCATCGGAGTGGCGGCCGTTGTTCCAGCAGGTCGAGAAAGCGAGCATATCCGGAAACATTAAGTTCTAAACTTCAAACTTCAATGAAGACCGGGACTTTAATGATGAGTGGCCTCTCCCGCATTGCTGGGAAGGCGGATGCGCTCGACCATGTCCTGGACTTCCTGCGGCGGCGCGGGCGTGAGATAGGAGACGATGAAGGCGACACTGAAATTGATCAGCATTCCGACGAAACCGATACCCTCCGGGGAAATGCCAAAGAAGTAGAAGTCGACTGCCTGTTTTCCTTCGGGGACTACGAACCAGAACTGGAAATAGATGATGTAAACGAGTGTGAAGATGATCCCGCAGAGCATGCCCGCGATGCCGCCTTGCTTGTTGATGCGTTTGGAAAAAATACCCATCAGCAGGGTCGGGAAAAAGGAGGACGCCGCGAGCCCGAAGGCGAAGGCGACAGTCTTGGCGACGAATTCCGAAGGAGGATTGATCCCGAACCACGAGGCGACGACAAGTGCTCCGAAAGAGGCGATGCGCGCCCATTTGATTTCCTCTTTGTCGGTAAGATCCGGCTTGATGATTTTTTTCATCAGATCGTGTGAGATCGCGGTGGACAGAACGAGCAAGAGCCCTGCGGCGGTGGAGAGCGCCGCGGCGATACACCCGGCCATGAGGAGGCCGATAACCCACTTCGGCGTGCCGCCCATGTATGGATTTGCCATGACCATCATGTCTTTTCCAAAGGTGAGCTCATTCTCACTTCCTTCCGCGATTTTGGCCGGCCCCCAATGCTGGATTTTGCCGTCGCCGTTCTTGTCTTCCCAAGCCATTTGCCCGGTTTTTTCGAAATCCTTCATCCATGCGGGAGCTTCCGCGTAAGGGGTGTTGTGGAGGCTTTCGATGAGATTGACCCGTGCGAAGGAACCAACAGTCGGCGCGGTCAGGTAGATGACAGCAATGAAGCCGAGGGTCCAGTAAGCGGATTTGCGTACGGCCTTTACGTCTTTCACAGTGAAAAAGCGGACGATTACATGCGGCAACCCGGCGGTGCCACACATCAGAGCCGCAGTGATGCAAAACATGTCGATCTTGCTGAGCGAGCCGTCGGTGTATTTGGAGAAGCCGAGCTCGGCGTTGATATTGTTGACTTTTTCCAGGAAAGGGACGCTCTCACCACCGGCTGTGTAGTTCCCGATAAAGCCGAGCTGCGGAAAGATGTTTCCTGTAAGGGTGAGCGCAATGAAAATGGCCGGAAGCGTGTAGGCGAAGGCCATCACGATGTACTGGGCGACCTGCGTGTAGGTGATGCCCTTCATCCCGCCAAGACCCGCATAGAAGAAAACAATTGCTCCGCCGACAATGACACCCAGCCATACCTCCATGCCGAAGAGCTGCGAGAAAACAATGCCAACCCCACGCATTTGCCCCATGATGTAAGTAAGGCAGATAAAGATCGCACAAACGACAGCGACAAGGCGCGCGGTTTGAGAATAGTAGCGATCACCCACGAAGTCAGGCACGGTCGCTTTTCCGAACTTCCGCAAAAACGGCACCATCAGGACGGTGAGGAGGACGAAGCCGCCAGTCCACCCCATCAGGAAGCGGGAGCCGTCATAGCCGGAAACGGCAAGCGATCCTGCCATCGAGATGAACGTCGCCGCGGACATCCAGTCTGCCGCCGTGGCCATGCCGTTGGTAATGGGGGAGACCCCTCCCCCCGCGGTATAGTATTCCTTGGTGGAACCCGCACGGGATCTGACTGCGATGATGATATAGGCGGCAAATGAGAGGCCGATGAAGAGGAAATTCCAAGCGTTCTGGGACATGTTTTTTTACTTCTGGGAAAGGGGATGGGTTTAGACGCGAATTAGACCGACCAGTCTATTTATTAAGTTCCTTGTCAAGTTTTCCCATGATTTTCGCATAGGCAACGAGAAGAAGGACGAAGATGATAATGGAACCTTGTTGCGCCATCCAGAAGCCGAAGGGCGCGCTGCCGATCTTCGGGAAATTCTCATCCAGCCAGGAGCGGAAGAGAATGCCACAGCCAAAGGAGGCCAGGAACCAGATCGAGAGGAGGATCAGAACCCACCTAATACTATGCGACCAGTAGTCTCGTTTTTCTTGCGCGGTATGTTGTTTGCTCATCGGATGGGGTTTTTGGGTATCACTATGGACTAGCCGCCTCGCCCTGCGGTGGGAAGAAGATTTCTTGCCCGCCGCCGCCTTTCCCGTAGACGATCACCACATGGACTCAGAAAATTCCAACCCGCAACCACCCGCTTCCATTGTCTTCTGGATCATATGGTTCAGCATTCTTTCCGGCCTTTTTATGATCATGTTCTTTGCCGCAGGAGGCATGCCCTCCGGGGAAAATGACAGGGCAGCTCCTCTCTGGGTCGTGCTTCTCGCCAGCGTCGGAGCCATCGCGGCCATGTCCATCCGCTTTCTTCTCATCCCGAAAATCACTGAAATTTCGAAGCTTCTTACCGCCATGATCATCGGACTCGCCATCGCGGAAGGCATCGGTTTTCTCGGACTCTTCATCGTTTCTAAAGACCTTCCCCAGACACGCCTCGCCCTCTTTGTAACATCCGTTTCCTGCATTATCACCCTCGCGCCGATCTACGTCACCGCGCTGATCAACCGTAAGGAAATGCGCTAAGCGCCCCCTCACCGCGCGCTTGCAAAAGCACACCCGTTCCCATCACTCTCGCACCAACATCATGTCCAAAGCCAAGACCGCCATCACACCCACCCGCGAACAGGATTTCCCCGAATGGTACCAGCAGGTCATCAAGGGCGCCGACATGGCGGAAAACTCGGAAACACGCGGCTGCATGGTCATCAAGCCATGGGGCTACGGCATCTGGGAGCTCATCCAGCAGCAGCTCGACCGCCGCTTCAAGGAAACCGGACACCAGAACGCCTATTTCCCCCTCCTCATCCCACTCTCCTACCTGGAAAAGGAAGCCGAGCACGCCGAGGGCTTCGCCACCGAGTGCGCTGTCGTCACCCACCACCGCCTGGAGGCAGTAAAAGATCCGGAAACCGGGAAAACAAAAATGATCCCAGCCGGTGAACTGGGCGAGCCCTACGTCATCCGCCCCACATCGGAGACCATCATCGGCGCGGCATTTTCCCGCTGGGTGCAATCCTACCGCGAGCTCCCCCTTCTCATCAACCAATGGGCAAACGTCATGCGCTGGGAAATGCGCCCCCGCATGTTCCTGCGCACCGCGGAGTTCCTCTGGCAGGAAGGCCACACCGCCCACGAGACCAAACAGGAAGCCATCGGGGAAACCGAACAGATGCACCGCATCTACGAGGAATTCCTCCGCGATCACCTCGCCATCCCCGTCATCGCCGGGGAAAAAACCGAGAACGAGCGTTTCCCCGGCGCGTACATGACCCTCACCGTGGAGGCCATGGTGCAGGACAAAAAAGCCGTCCAGGCCGGCACCTCCCATTACCTCGGGCAGAACTTTTCCAAGGCACAGAACATCTCCTTCACCGGCCGCGATGGCAGCCAGGAATTCGCACACACCACCTCATGGGGCGTCTCCACCCGCATGATCGGCACACTCATCATGGCACACTCGGACGATGACGGCCTCGTTCTCCCACCACGCGTCGCCACCCAGCAGATCGTCATCATCCCCGTCACCCCGAAGGAAGACTCCAGGCAGGCCGTGCTCGATGCCTGTGATGCCCTCGCGAAAACCCTCCGCTCCACCAAAACCTTCCACGGCGAGCCCCTCCGCGTCCACGTCGATACCCGCGACCTCCAGGGCGGCCAGAAAAAGTGGGATTGGGTGAAAAAAGGCGTACCCATCCGCATCGAGATCGGCCCACGCGATATCGAGTCACGCAAAGTCTGCCTCCAGCGCCGCGACCAGGCACCCATGGAAAAAGCCTTCCTCGAAAAAGAGGATTTCCTCAAAAACGTCGAGGACACCCTCCAGCAGATCCAGGAAACCCTCTTGGAAAAAGCCACAGAATTCCGCGACGCGAACATCACGGCATGCAACAGCATGGAAGCCTTCGACAAACACTGGGAGCAAGACAACCCCGGCTGGCTTGCAACACCATGGTCAGGCACCCCAATGGAAGAAGAAGTCCTCTCAAAGCAGCACAAAATCACCATCCGCTGCATCCCACTCCCGGACTCCGGCATCCCCGCCCCATCAAAAACCTGCATCCTAACCGGCAAGGAAACCACCACAGTCGCCATCTGGGGCAGGAGCTATTAACCAAATGGCAGGGACGTTTGTCCCCAAACGTCCGTTCTAACGGTTCCAACAAAACCAAACCGGACGAACCGACCTCAAATGCCCCAAGACCATCCATCCCGAAAACCAAGGTTCCACACCCCACCCACCTGGGTATCTCCGGAGTCCAAATTCTTTAGACGCCAAATGGCAGGGACGTTTGTCCCCAAACGTCCGTTCTAACGGTTCCAACAAAGCCAAACCGGACGAACCGACCTCAAATGCCCCAAGACCATCCATCCCGGAAACCAAGGTTCCACACACCGCCGAACTGGGTGTCCCAGGAGTCCAACTTCTTCATCACCATCAACTGCAAGAACCGTGGCTCCGACCAACTAACCAAACCCGACACTTCAAAAGGCCTCTTGGATTCCATACGCTTCTACCAGGAAACTCAAAAATGGTGGGTCTCCATCGTCCTCTTAATGCCAGACCACCTCCATGGCATATTCTGGTTCAACAACAACGAAGGGCTGGGGATGCAGAAAACCATCCGGAACTGGAAACGCTACACCTCCAGGAATTTCGGAATCGAATGGCAACGCGACTTCTTCGACCACCGCATCCGCAGCGAACAAGACATGGCCGACAAGTGGCAATACATCCG
>JBPOGC010000130.1:0-8448 GCA_051251795.1 Luteolibacter sp.
AGCTGCCGATTTCAGTGCGGCCGCATAGCTGTGCACCTTCTTCCATGGAGAAGACTTTGGATTTGATATCGCCGTTGATCTTGGATTTGTCTTTCAGCTCGCAACGTTGGGAAGTGATTTTTCCTTCGACGCTTCCGTAGACTTTCACATCGCCGGCAGTGACATCACCTTTGATGTTGGCGTTTTCGCCGATAGTGACTTTGCCTTTGTCAGAATTGATTTCACCTTCGATTTTTCCATCGATGATCATATCGTTGGAGAAACGGACGGAGCCGATGATTTCGATGCCGGAGGAGAGGACGTTGGTTGCGTTTGCCATAACTAGGTGAAAAGCAAGCAGATCGAATGCCGTGATGCAATGGGAAAGACGGAAAACAGGGGTGAATTTTCTCTCTCGTTTTTGAGCTGAAACACGTTAGAACAAGTTTGTCGCAAACGTATCATCTACCATCATGCCACGAGTTCTCATCACCGTTCCGGAAAAAAGCGCGCAACCCTATCGTTTTCAACTCGACCGGAGCGTTGTCACTTTGGGGCGTGGGAGTGAAAATGACATTGTCCTCGACAGTGGCTCGGTCTCGACGAAACACGCTGTGATGAAGAGGGTGGACGGTGGCTACGAGCTGTTGGATCTGGGATCGACGAACGGAATACGATCCAAGGGACAACGGCAGACGAAGGTTCCTCTGGTGAGCGGCATGATTCTTCAGCTTGGTGAGGTTTCCTTTGATTTTACTCTTACAGATGAGGAGCGGAAAGCTCTGGCGTCTGAAAAGCCCATGCTGCCGCCTATCGAGGAAGAGGCAGAAACCAAGCCGGAACCTGAGAAGAAAAAAGCCAAGAAGAAGGAAGAGGAGCCCAAGGTCTATGAAACGGCCTCCGCATCATCAGGTGTGGGCTTCGTCAGTGTCCTTTTGTTTCTGGTATTTGCGGCGCTTGTATTCGTGGTAGGCGCTGGACTGCGCTACCAGAAGGATACGGGTGAATCGTTGCTGAAAGCGATGGGGACGAAAAAAACCGCTGAGCAGGTGGTGCCCGCTCAAGCGGAATAAGAGACTGGGTTGGCGCGCTGATCGGCGCTTTTCCGGGACGTTTTATACGTTGAAGCGGAATTCGATGACATCGCCGTCTTTGACGACGTATTCCTTGCCTTCGATCTTGAGTTTTCCAGCTTCCTTGGCGGCGTTTTTATTGCCGAGCGAGACCAGGTCATCGTAGTGGACTACTTCCGCGGCGATGAATCCGCGCTCGAAGTCTGTGTGGATCACTCCGGCGGCGGCAGGTGCCTTGTCGCCTTCTACAATAGTCCACGCGCGGGTTTCCTGCACGCCAGTGGTGAGGTAGGTGCGGAGGCCGAGGAGGTGGTAGACGCCACGGATGAGACCGGAGACTCCGGAGTCTTTCACGCCCATGTCGGCGAGGAATTCCGCTGCGTCTTCGGGGGAAAGTTCGGAGAGTTCTTCCTCGATGTGGGCGGAGATGATGACTGCTTCCGCGCCGGAGTGCTCGGCGGCGTATTGGCGGACTTTGCTGGCGAGCTCGTGGGAGTCCGGGTTCTCGGTGGCGGCTCCTAGTTCGTCTTCAGAGACGTTGCAGGCGTAGATGGTGCGCTTTGAAGAGAGGAGGAAAAATTCTTTGACGATGGGGAGGTCTTCGGCTGCGAACTCGAGGGTGAGTGCGGGTTTTCCCTGGTCTAGGTGCGGAAGGATGACATCGATGAGTTCGACTTCCTTTTTGGATTCCTTGTCGCCGCTTTTGGCTTTTTTCTCGCGGGACTGGCGGCGTTTTTCCAAGGAGGCCATGTCCGCGAGGATGAGTTCCGCGTTGATGATCTCGATGTCGCGGATGGGGTCTACGGAGCCGAGCTCGTGGATGATGTCATCGTTTTCGAAACAGCGGACGACCTGGACGATGGCGTCGGTCTCGCGGATGTTTGCGAGGAATTTGTTGCCGAGGCCCGCGCCTTCGGACGCGCCTTCGACAAGGCCGGCGATGTCAACGAACTCGATGGCTGTAGGGACGAGTTTCTGTGAACCGGAGATTTTTGAGAGGACTTCGAGCCTGTCGTCCGGGACGGTGACCATTCCGACATTGGGGTCGATGGTGCAGAAGGGGTAGTTCGCGGCCTCGGCTTTGCGAGTACGCGTTACTGCGTTGAAGAGGGTTGATTTTCCTACGTTTGGGAGACCTACGATTCCGGCTTTGAGCATGGCGGGCGCAGATTGCTTTGGGCAGGTGTGTTGGGCGAGGAAAAAGTTGGGCGGGAGTTGTTCTTTGGCTGAGTGGAAGAGATTGAGGGTCTGTAGCCAAAGGCCTTCGGTGCTTGTGTGGAGATGATGCGAGCGGGTATTGTCCAGAGATGGGTATGTTTCTTCGGTGCGTGTTGGCTGCTGTTTCGGGGGTGGTGTATGCGATGGCTTATCCGCCGGTTGATTTGGGGTGGCTGGTGTTAGTCGGGTTGGCGGGGTTTCTGTTTGCTTTGAAAGGGATTTCCGGGACGAGAGCCAGGGTGGTGGGATTGGTTTTTGGGGTGGTGGCATTCGGGGTGAGTCTTTCGTGGCTTTGGAATATTTTCGCGGGGGTAGCGGTGTTGCTCTGGTGTGTGCTGGCGCTTTTCATGGTGCTGTTTGCTGAGATGCAAGGGCGGGCTTTCAAGCGTGGGGTGAACGGATGGAAGTTTGTGGTTTTTACTGCTGTGAACTGGGGAGCTTTTGAGTTTCTGAGGGCGGAGGTTTTTCCGCTGAAGCTTCCGTGGATGACAACAGGGCTGGCTGTGGGGGCGAACGGGTTACTGCCCTGGGTGGGGGTTTATGGTGTTGGGTTTGTGGTGGTGCTGTTGGTGGCGGCGGGGATTGAGAGGGTTTGGAAGGTTGGCGTGGGGGCTTTGGTGTTGTTGGCGGTGAGTTTGTTTTTCTGGGGGAAACATCCGGAGCCGGATGCGGGTGATGAGGATGCTGTGCGGATGTCAGGCGTGCAGCTGGAGGGTGTGTCCATGACTGATTATCTAATGGCGACCCAGGCTATGGACGAGGGGGTGGAGTATGTGGTGTGGCCGGAGTATGCGGTGCCCTATGATGTGCGGGAAAACGAGCGGGACTGGGAGCTGTTGCTGAAGCTTTGCAAGGAACGGGGGATCACGCTGACGCTGGGGACTCAGGCGAGACCGGGAGGAGGAGATGTGTGGAGAAATATCGCGCTGACGATGGATGGATCAGGCTTTCTCGGGGAGCATACGAAGATGCATCCGGTGCATTTCTTCGATGACGGGGAGCCGGGTAAGGTGGCCGGTGCTGTGAAAACGGAGCATGGGTTGGTGGGGACGCCGATCTGTTTTGATGCTGACTACGAAAATGTAGTGAGGAAGATGGTGGCAGCGGGTGCGGAGCTGATTCTGGTGCCGACGATGGATGCGGAATCATGGAGTGCGAGGCAGCATGACCAGCATGCGGAGCTGGCGAGGATGCGTGCTGCGGAGAATGGTAGGTGGGTGTTTGTGTGTGCCACTTCCGGGGTTTCGCAGGTGATTGATCCGGCGGGGTTTGTGCACAGAAGGCTGGGGGCGATGGAGCAGGGGGAGATTTCCGGGGTGGTTTTGCGGGAGAGGGGAATGACTTTTTATACAAGGGTGGGGTGGGCTTTTGGATGGGTGGTGCTGGGGGCGGGGTTTTGTGTTGGGGGTTTGTTCTTTGGCCGGGGAGGTTGAAGGGGTAGGGCTTGGGTTCTGGGGTGCGGGTGGCATCCGCCGCTCCTTGGGGTGGGGTTATCGCGATTTTGGAATTGCGGTTCCTTTCTGCTTTGTGGGAGCCAGCCGGGAGACCGGCTCTCCAATATTGGCTCTTCCTGTTTATCCCAGGGAGCGGGTCTTGATTTCCTGGAGGAGATCGTCGATGAACTGTTGCTCGGTTTTTGTGACGGGTTTTTCCTGGCCACGGATACGGACTGAGACTGTGTTCTGCTCGACTTCCTGCTGACCCAGGATGGCCATGTAGGGGACTCGCTCGAGCCGGGCGTTGCGGATTTTAGCGCCGATTTTGTCAGGGGCGCGGTCGATTTTCACGCGGACACCGAGGTCTGCGAGTTTCCCGGCGAGGGTTTCTGCTTCGGCGAGGGTTTTGTCTGAGATGGGGAGGATGCGGACTTGCTCCGGGGAGAGCCAGGCGGGGAATTTTCCTTCGAAGTGCTCGATGAGGAGGCCGGTGAAGCGCTCCAGCGAGCCGAAGGGGGCTCGATGGATCATGACCGGGACGTGCGGCTGGTTGTCCGCGCCGACGTAGGAGAGGTTGAAACGGACGGGGAGGTTGTAATCGACCTGGACGGTTCCGAGTTGCCAGTCGCGGCCGATGACGTCTTTGACGACGAAGTCGATCTTGGGGCCGTAGAAGGCGGCTTCTCCGAGTTCTTCGGTGAAATCGACGCCGAGAGTTTCGACTGCGTTGCGGATGGCGGCTTCCGCTTTGTCCCAGTTTTCAGGATCGCCGACGTATTTGTCGGAATCGGGATCTCGGAGAGAAAGTCGGACGCGGTAGTCGTTCATTCCTAAGGTAGTTAGAACCTTTTTTACCAAATCCAAGCAACCTATGAGTTCGTCTGCGACTTGGTCGGGTGTGCAGAAGAGGTGGGCGTCATCCTGTGTGAAGCCGCGGACGCGGGTCATGCCGCCTAGCTCGCCGGACTGTTCCCAGCGGTAGACTGTGCCGAACTCCGCGAGGCGGACGGGGAGGTCTCGGTAGGAGTGGTGGTCGCTGGCGAAGATTTTGATGTGATGAGGGCAGTTCATCGGCTTGAGCAGGTAGCCTTCGTAGGTGCCTTGCTCTAGGCCGTTGATGAGGGTGGCGCAGGTGGCATCCTCGTCGGCGAGTTTTTCCAGGGTGTCGCGCTCGGCGATGGGTGCGTACTGGCTGTCCTGGTAGAAGGGGAAGTGGCCGGAGGTGCGGTAGAGATCGAGCTTGCCGATGTGGGGGGTGAAGACCTGGGAGTAGCCTTGTTTGTCTAGTTCCTCGGTGATGAATTCCTGGAGGGCGCGGCGGACGAGGGCGCCTTTCGGTTTCCAGAGGATGAGTCCCTGGCCGACGGCTTCATCGATGTGAAAGAGGCCAAGCTCACGGCCGAGGCGGCGGTGGTCGCGCTTCTTGGCTTCCTCGAGGCGTTCGAGGTGCTCGACGAGGCCTTCCTTTTTCTCGAAGGCGGTGCCGTAGAGTCGCTGGAGCTGGCCTTTTGATTCGTCTCCCATGTAGAAGGAGGAGGAGACGGACATGAGTTTCACGTTCTTGCACTTGGAGGTGTAGCCAACGTGCGGGCCGGCACAGAGATCGATGAATTCACCGTTTTGGAAGCAGGAGATTTGTTCGCCCTCGGGGATCTTGTCGATGAGATCCAGCTTGAAGCGGGAGGGGTTTCCGGGGCGCTCGGAGAGGCCGCCGAGTCTTCCGGATTCCGCCATGGCTTTCGCGTCCTCGCGGGAGATGGCCTTGTATTCGAACTTCTGGTTTTCCTTGGCGATTTTTTTCATCTCCGCCTCGATTTTCTCGAAGTCATCGGGGGAGATGCGGTGCTTCATCTCGAAGTCGTAGTAGAAGCCGTTTTCGACAGGAGGGCCGTAGGCGAACTGGGCATCGGGCCAGATGCGAAGGATGGCGGTGGCCATGACGTGCGCGGCGGAGTGGCGCACACGCTCAAGGTCTGTCATCTGGGCTCGTTCGTCTAAGGTCTTGCGGTCGGACATTGGACGGCTTTTGAAGCAGGGAATGGCGGGGAAGTCAAATGCGGGGAGAAGGGATCGGTGGGCGGGGTCGTATTTTTCCGACGACGGGACGCTGGGATATGACGGGGGGCATTCCGGAAGAGGGGCGCTAGAAGCCGACGTTTGGGGACAAACGTCCCTGCCGCAGGCTAGTAGGAGAGGTGGCGGGCGATGTCCAGGAGCTTGGGATCCATCTTGTATTTCGCATCGGCGACCTGCTCGATAGGGAGGCGGTGGTAGGAGCCGTCGCGGAAGGTGATGATGGAGTTGGTCTCGCCTGCTTCCAGGGCATCAACGGCTGCGATGGCGAATTTGTAGGCCATGATACGGTCGTAGACTGTGGGCGAGCCACCGCGTTGGACGTGGCCGAGGGTGGTGAGGCGGGCTTCCATGCCGATGGAGTCTGTGATGAAACGGGTAACGTATTCGGCCATGTTCGTGCCCTCGGCAACGACGGCGATGACATAGCTGCGTCCGTTTGCGATTTCCGCTTTTATACGAGCACCGATGGAGTCGAGGTCGTAATCGATTTCCGGGACGAGGCAGATTTCCGCTCCGCAGGAGAGGGCGCTGGTAACAGCCAGGTAGCCGCAGTGGCGACCCATGACTTCGACCACAAAAGCGCGGGAGAATGACGAGGCGGTGTCGCGGATGGAATCGATGGACTGCCGGATGACATTCAGGGCGGTATCTACGCCTAGGCAGTAGTCGGTGCCGGCGATGTCATTGTCGATGGTGGCAGGGATGCCTGCGAAGGGGATGCCGAAGTCTGAGTAAAACTGATTCAGGGCACGGAATGAGCCGTCTCCACCGATGACGATGAGCTTTTCAATGCCGTATTTCTTGAGGTTTTCGTAGGCGGTGGTGCGGTGGACAATGTCGAAAAACTCGGGTGAGCGCGAGGAGCGAAGGACTGTGCCGCCCTTGTGCATGATGCCTGAGAGAAGCTCGGTAGTGGCGGGGACGATGTGATTCCCGATGAGACCTCTGAGTCCGTCGTAGACTAGGAATGGCTCGTAGCCCTTTCTTGCAGCGTATTGGACGGCACATTTCACAGCGGGATTCATTCCGGCGGAGTCTCCTCCGGAGGTCATAATGGCCAAGCCTTTCTTCTGGGTTGTCGTCATATTTGCTTTGGACAGATCTAGCAGGATGGATGCCGGGATTTACCGGGTAAGGGAACACAAAAAAACCCGCAGGCGTGACTAGTCACACCTGCGGGGTAAAACAAAACTCTAAATTAGTTCTTTCTGCGGCGGTTGAAGCAGAGAGCTACTGATGACAGGGCGATCAACAAGCTGGATGAAGGCTCGGGAACTACGGTTCCGCTGACCTTGAAGTTATCGATGCCGAAAGAAGTCGTGGAGATGATGCTGACTTGGGTGATGCCTTCAAAGGTATTGATGCCATCACTATCGAGAAACGATGTGGTGTTCCGCGTGCGGTCTCCGAGGACAATGTCAGCTTGTTCCGCCAGAATTTGCGAGCCGCTAATCGTGAACGAGCCATTTGCATCGACAACAAACACGCTGATTTCTCCAACATTTTCGATATCAAGGAAGCTGAACTGGAAAGAATCGATCGAAACGCCTGTCTGTGGGGTCAGATCGAAGATAAAGGTGCCTCCATGACCATCGTCACTGACGCCGCTAGGAGCATCATTAATCATGGTTCCGTCGGCGCTGATTGTGAAAGGCTCATTGAAACTATTTGTCTGAATGATGGCAATGCTTCCAAAGTCTTCAGCGGAAGCGTTTCCTGCTACAACCTCAACAAGATCGGGATCCTGGGTGACTCCATTAAGACTAGTATCATTTGTATCGAAGATAACAGTCTTCAATAAGCCCGCACCATCATTTCTTTCTACGCTGAGAGCTATCCCGAGATATGCACTATCAGAAAGATTGTCTGCGGGGTCTAGGATAGTTCCGTGAGCCAGACCGGTGAAATCGACGCTGCTCTGGAAGCTTGTTTGTGCGTTAGCCGAGAGGCATCCAATTGCGACTGCAGCTATGGTGGTGAAAACACTGAGGTTTCCTTTCTTGGTGAGGGCGTTGTGAGCCCTTGTGTTCGTGGACATATGTGTTGGGGGGGTGTGGGGGGTGATTAAAGATGATTCGACCTTACGAATCAGCTTTCAACGGGGGGGGGTGGGGGGTGTCGGCTGCGGGTTCGCTTCCGACGGCCAATTGCATAGTTAGATCGATCTCATTTCGAAATGATTTTAATGTAAGCTTTGGTTAACTATTTCGTAAGTCGTTGATTTTAAGTTGTGTAATTTGGTATTAATTGCGTATATTAGTTAACTGAATATTCAGGAAAGACTAAGTAATCTGCATTTTTGGTTACTCGGCTGAGATCTCGAGCTGCGAAAACTGCGTAGGTTTTCAGGGTGGAGAGATCTCCAGTGCAGATCGGTATTACCTCATAATACGTCTGTGCCAGCCGCAGCAAACCTGGCGTCGCTTTTCATCAGAAAGCTCAGCAAGATAGACTGTGGTTGCAGCCGTTTAAGAACTCCTGAATCAAGTGTTCATGGCTTCAGTGGCCAAGGCTTCCCTTTGAAATCGAGAAAGGACTACTTCGCTTATAACATAGAAGCCCCAGAGTGGACTCTGAGGCTTTTTGAAATGGTGGAGGCGAGGGGAGTCGAACCCCTGTCCGGAACGCCATCTGCGAAGGCATCTACACGTTTAGCGGATCATCTG
>JBPOGC010000131.1:0-8418 GCA_051251795.1 Luteolibacter sp.
TTGAATTTCGTCAGCATTAGTAGACCCTGAGACGTTTCATTCACAAAACAAGCTATAAAAACAGCCGCTCCCTACCGATCACTCCACACTGCCGCCCTCTAGACAAACCCCTGCACAATCGGCATCCGCCTTCCCATCCCGAATGCTTTGCTCGTAACCCTCAACCCCGGAGCCGCCTGTTGCCGCTTCCATTCATTCAGATCCACCCGCCTCTGCACCCATCTCACCATCGTTTCGTCAAAGCCTCTCTCCACAATCTCCTCAGCCCCCAGCTGCTCTTCCACATAAAGCTCCAGCACCCCATCCAGCACATCATACTCCGGCAGAGTATCCTGATCCTTCTGATCCGGCCTCAGCTCCGCACTCGGTGGCTTCTCAATCGTATTCCAGGGAATCCTCTCCCCGTCCCGGTTGATCCACCGCGCCACCTCAAACACCTTCGTCTTCGGCAAATCGGAAATCACCGCCAGCCCCCCACACATATCCCCGTAAATCGTGCAATACCCCACAGCCAGCTCGCTCTTGTTCCCCGTGGTCAGCAGCAGCTGCCCCTCCTTGTTGGAAAGCGACATCAGGAAAAGCCCCCGCAACCGCGCCTGCATATTCTCCTCGGTCACATCCTCCCCCTTTCCTTCGAAAATCGGAGCCATCGCCCCTTTCACCGCCTCAAACGCCCCGGAAATCGAAACCTCGTCACACCGGATACCGATCTTTTCCGCCAGATCGAACGAATCATCCACACTCCCCCGCGAAGAATACGGACTCGGCATCGTCAGCCCCCGCACATTTTCCGCCCCCAGCGCATCCGCCGCAATCACCGCCGTCAGCGCAGAATCAATCCCCCCGCTCAATCCCAGGCAAGCCGTGGAAAACCCACACTTCGTCGCATAGTCCCGCAGCCCCAGCACCAGCCCGTCATACAGTTGCTCCTCCTCACTCGTCTGCAAAACCTCAGTCTCCACCTCACCCCCCGCGAACAAATCAACCACCCGGCACTCATCTTGAAACCCCGAAAACTGCGCCACCACATCCCCGCACCCGTCCACCACCATCGAGTGCCCGTCAAACACCAGCTGATCATTCCCCCCCAGCGAATTGCAATACACCACCGGCACCCCCGCCTCCTTCGCCACCTCCCCCAGCATCACCCGCCGATACTCCGGCTTCCCAAGCTGAAACGGCGAGGCACTCAGATTCAAAAGCACATCCACCCCCTTCCCACAAAGCTCCTCCACCGGATCACGGTCGTAAAACGGCCTCTCCAGATAATCCTCCGTCCAGATATCCTCACAGATCGTCACGCCGAATCTCTTCCCCTTCCACACAAACGGCTCGCAAACCTCCCCCGGCTCAAAATACCGCCGCTCGTCAAACACATCGTAAGCCGGCAAAAGCGTCTTCCAGAACTTCTCCTTCACCTCCCCCCCCTCCAGCCACGCCGCAGCATTCCTGAACGGCTTCCCGATCTCCTTTTTGGAAAAATCCACATACCCCACCACCAGCGGCACCTCCCTCACCTCATCCGCCAGGTAATCCAGCGCCTGCAAACACTTCGGCACAAACTGGCTCTTGAAAACCAAATCCCTCGGCGGATACCCCACCAGACTCATCTCCGGAGTCACCACCACCTCCGCCCCCATTTCCAGACACTCCCGGTAAGCCGCCAGAATCCTCTTCGCATTCCCCGGAAAATCCCCCACCACCGCATTGATCTGTGCAACTCCAATTCTCATATCTCCCCGCCAACAAACCACCCCGCCTCCCCCAGCGCCACCCGAAAAAACCAAAACCCCAATCACCACCACCCATCAAAAAAAGATTCGTCCGATTCGTGAGATTCGTGGTTCCAAAAAACACAACCCAAGCTTCCGTGTATTCCGTGGTGTAAAAATAAGCACAACCGCAGCCCACCATTAGCCTTGAACCGCTCACTACCCACCTCGCACTACCTGACTTCAAGGGGTTGACCATTTCCAATTCCCGATTACACATACCGCCCATGCAGCAAGACGAATCCAAACAGCAACCCGAATCCCCCGAATCCCCGGAGGAAGTCGAACCAACAGCTGAAGCCCCGGAAGCCACAGAGGAAACTCCCGAGCTCGATCCCTGGGAGCAATTGGAAGCGGAAGCCTCCAAATGGAAAGACACCTCCCTGCGCACCGCAGCGGAAATGGACAATCTCCGCAAACGCACAGCCCGCGAGCGCGAGGAAGCCATCCGCTACGCAAACCAGCGCCTCCTCGAGGAACTCCTCCCCGTCATCGACAACTTCGAGATGGGCATGATGGCCGCAGCCGAAGACACCTCCTCCATGATCTACATCGGCATGGACATGGTCAGGAAACAACTCAACGACTTCCTCGAAAACCAAGGCGTCACCGAAATCCCCACCACCGGCCAGTTCGACCCCAACCTCCACGACGCCGTCTCCCAGGAGCAATCCGACCAGCCCGAAGGCGAAATCATCCGCGTCACCCGCCGCGGCTTCAAAATCCGCGACCGCCTCCTCCGCCCCGCCTCCGTAGTAGTCTCCGCCCCCCCGGAAACAGAAGAGACAGAAGAAAAAGAAGCCTGACAGCACCCGACCTCCACATTTGAGGTTTAAAGTTTAAAATTTAAAGTTTCCATGCCCCGCGACTATTACGAAATCCTAGGCGTCTCCAAATCCGCCGACGCCGCCGAGATCAAAAAAGCCTACCGCAAACTCGCGGTAAAATTCCACCCCGACAAAAACCCCGGCGACCCCACAGCCGAGGACAAGTTCAAGGAACTCGGCCAGGCATACGAAGCACTCTCGGACGCCGACAAACGCGCCGCATACGACCGCTATGGCCACGACGCCTTCTCCGGAGGCGCTGGTCGCGGCGGTGGCGGCGGCTTCCATGACCCAGCAGACATCTTCTCCCAGGTCTTCGGCGGCGCCTTCGGTGGCGGCTTTGAGGAATTCTTCGGCGGCGGTGGTGGCGGCGGACGGAAAAAATCCGGCAAGCAACGCGGCTCCGATCTCCGTTACGATCTCGAAATCTCCCTCGAAGAAGCAGCCACAGGCGTCGAGAAGGAACTCGAGATCGAGCGCAACATCCCTTGCGGAAAATGCAACACCACCGGCTCCAAAGGCTCCGGCGGAGTCAAAACCTGCTCCACCTGCGGAGGCCGCGGCGTCGTAGGCCGCCAGGCAGGCATCTTCATCCAGCAATCCACCTGCCCGGAATGCCGTGGCAACGGCCAGATCGTCTCAGATCCCTGCAACGACTGCCATGGCGAAGGCCGCGTCGAGCGCGAGACCCGCATCAAACTCCGCATCCCCGCAGGCGTGGACACCGGAGTCCGCCTCCGCTCCACCGGCAATGGCGATGCAGGCGTAAGAGGCGGCCCGTCCGGCGATCTCTACGCATTCCTCCACGTCCGCGATCACGATATGTTCGAGCGCGAGGGCACCATGCTCTTCTGCGACGTCCCTCTCCCCTTCAGCACCGCAGCCCTCGGTGGCGAGCTGAAAGTCCCCACCCTCGACGGCCAGTCCTCCATCAAGATCCCCGCCGGCACCCAGGGCGGCACCACCTTCCGCGTCCGCGACAAAGGAATGCCAGCCCTGAACGGCGGCGTGAAAGGCGACCTCCACGTCACCGTCCAGGTGGAAGTCCCCACAAAGCTCAACAAAGACCAGGAAGAGAAACTCAAATCCTTCTCGGAATCCATCGGAGACCACAACTCCCCCGTCCACCAGGGCTTCCTGGAAAAAGCAAAACGCTTCTTCGATCTATAAGCCACAAACAATGGAACGGTAGGGACGCCTAGCCTCAGGCGTCCGCTTCTAACGGCTTCTCCTGAAAACACAAAACCCGAGCCTTCTCACTTCTCACTCGGCACTTTTCACTTTCAACCATGCCCTTCCAACTAGAAGCCACCGACGCCTCCGCCAGAGCCGGCACCCTCACTCTCCCCCACGGAAAAGTCGAGACACCCATCTTCATGCCAGTCGGCACCCAGGGCTCCGTAAAAACCCTCCATCCCGCGGAACTCGAAGAACTCGGCGCGGAAATCATCCTGGGAAACACCTACCACCTCTGGCTCCGCCCCGGCCACGAGCTCATCAAGGAATTCGGCGGCCTCCACGACTTCACCACCTGGCAAAAGCCCATGCTCACAGACTCCGGCGGCTTCCAGGTCTGGTCTTTGGCAAAAATGCGGAAAATCACCGAGGAAGGCGTCCGCTTCCAGTCCCACCTCGACGGCTCGAAAATGATGCTCACCCCGGAGCTATCCATGGACATCCAGGCCGCCCTAGGCTCGGACATCGCCATGCTCTTCGATGAGTGCCCCCCTTACCCCTGCGATGAAAAATACGCCGCGAAATCCCTCGCCCTCACCACCCGCTGGGCAAAACGCTGCAAAGACCACATAAACAAAAGTGGCTGGGGACTCCGACCCCAGGCCGTTCATGGGGATTCCAGCCCCATTCTTTCCTCTTCCACCCTAGGCCAGCACCACTTCGGCATCGTCCAGGGCTCCATCTACGCGGATCTCCGTGAGCAATCCGCCCGCGAACTCGTGGATCTAGATTTCGACGGCTACGCCATAGGCGGCGTCTCCGTAGGCGAGCCCGAGGAGGAAATGTTCCGCGCCATCGACAACGCCATCCCCTTCCTCCCCGCAGACAAGCCCCGCTACGCCATGGGACTCGGCACCCCGCCGCAAATCCTCGAAATGATCTCCCGCGGCGTCGATATGTTTGACTGCGTCATGCCCACCCGCATCGCCCGTCACGGCACCGCCTTCACCCTCGACGGCCCCATCCAGATCAAAAACCTCGTCCACGCCCACGACCCCTCGCCCCTCTGCGAATCCAGCCATCCGCACGTCTCCCGCTTCTCCCGTTCCTACATCCGTCACCTCTTCCGGGCGGGCGAAATGCTCTCTTTACGGTTGCTTTCCTTCCACAATCTGCATTTCTACCTGTCCCTCACGCGCAATGCCCGCAAAGCAATCCTCGCGGGAAACTTCGACACTTTCAAAACAGACTTCGTTAACCGATACACAGCAAACGCCAAGAAACAATGATCCAACTCATCAACATCCTCGCCCAAGCAGCCCCAGCAAAGCCACAAGGCCTCCAGGCTCTCCTCGCAAACCCCCTCGTCATGATGGGTCTGCTGGTGGTCATGTTCTATTTCCTCCTCATCCGCCCGCAACAGCGCCAGAAGAAAGAACAGGCAGCACGCATGGCAGCTCTCAAGAAAGGCGACCAGATCATCACCACGGCAGGCATCCACGGTATCGTTCAAAACGTGAAAGAAAAAACCGTCTCCGTGAAAATAGCGGAGGCCACCTCCATTGAGTTCGACAAAGCAGCCATCATTACCATCGTAAAAAAGGAATCCAAGGACGCGTAATCCAAGGAGCGGCGGATGCCATCCGCCGGAAAAGCCCCGCTACAAAACCCAATTCCCACACTGATCACATCTCACTGATCACTTTCCACTCTCTCCCATGTTCTCCCTAATCTTTTTCAAAGACCCCCTCGTCATCTTCCTGACAGGCATCTCCCTGCTCATTCTCTTCTTCTGGTATTTCGCCACGGAAATCGAGCGCCGGAAAAGAAACATCGGAACCGTCCTTCTCGTCGGCCTCTGCACCCTTTGTGCCTTCGCCGTATTCCCTCTCAAGGAACGCCTCAAAGGTGGCATCGACATCGTCGGTGGCTCCTCTTTCTCCCTCCGCATCCAGCCAAAGGAGAACGATGAAGGCGAAAAACTCCCCGTCACTCCAGAACAGGTGGATGAAGCCATCCGCGTGATCGACAAGCGTCTCAACGCGGGCGGCACCGCAGACTCCCTCATCGCCCGCCAAGGCGATGACATGATCATCGTACAGATGCCAGGCATTGAGCCGGAGGAATCCGCAGTCGTACGCACCTCTCTTGAAACGGTAGCAAAGCTTGAGCTCCGTGAAGTCTCCACCCGCAACAATGAGATCACCGCCAGCGGCAAAACTCTTGCCCAGGCAGTCCTCGACGGAGAAGAAATCGTCCCAGGCTACCGCGCCTACGAGCTCACCCAAAAGGATGAAGACGGCAACGAATTCACCAACCCCATTCTTTTAAGCCGTCGTTCCGCTCTTGGCGGCTCCGACATCTACCGCGCCAACCCTTCCCAATCCCGTGGCGATTCCGTGGACATCACCCTCAATGGTGCCGGCACCGACAAGATGATCGCCCTCACCCAGAACATGCGCCCTCAAGTAGACCGCATTGCCATCGTTCTCGACGGCGAAGTTCTGAGCGCCCCGGTCGTCCAGAGCGTCCCTCTTGGGAAAAACTTCGTCATCAATGGTCTCGATGATCCCGGCGAGCCAAAAGAACTCGCCAACGCCCTCATGAACCCTCTTGAGAACCCGCTCAAGGTCGAGGAAGAACGCACCGTCTCCCCCACTCTCGGTTCCTCTTTCGTCAAGCAAGGCATCTCCTCCGGTGTCGCGGGTATGATCCTCACCGCCATCTTCATTCTGATCTACTACCGCACCGCAGGCCTCGTCGCCCTCGTCGCTCTTGTTACCAACGCCATCATCCTCTTCGGAGCCATGGCCATGTTCGGCTTCACATTCTCCCTTCCCGGCATCGCCGGCCTCATCCTCACCATCGGCATGGCCGTTGATGCGAACGTCCTCATCTATGAGCGTCTCCGCGAGGAAATCGAAAACGGAAAATCCCTCAAAAGCGCCATCGGCTCCGCCTACGAGAAAGCCTTCTCCTCCATCCTGGACGCGAACCTTACCTCCCTCATCTCCTGCGTAGTCCTCATCGCCATGGCCAGCGGCAGCGTCAAGGGCTTCGCCATCACACTCACCATCGGTCTCCTGGCCTCCATGTTCTCCGCCATCCTCGGCACGCGCGTTCTTTTCCGCTGGGGCATCGATACCGGCATGCTCCGCAAGCTCTCGTTCCTCAATCTCATCAAATCCGCAAACTTTGATTTCGTAGGAAAAGCCAAAGCCTGCGCCGTTTTCTCCAGCATTCTTCTAGTCATCGCCATCGGCACATTCTTCGTCAAAAAAGAGAAAGCCCTGGGAGTCGATTTCACTGGCGGCACCGTCATCACCTTCCAGATCGGTGACGAGGAAATCCCCATCAGCGATGTCAATGCAGCCCTGGCAACCGTCGAGCTCACCCGCGATGCCTACCCGCAGGAACAGACCATCCCGAACAGCGGCACCCTCCTCACCGTCCGTGGCGATAGCGATGACTCGGAAAAAATCATCGAAACCCTCCGCGCTGAAATCCCGTTCCTCGGTGAAAGAGCCGAAGACGGCAGCTTCCTCCGCGATGCTTCCAAAGAAGAAGTCTCCGCCATCATCGGAAAATCCTTCCTGAAAGACGCCTTCATCGCCCTCGCCATCGGCATGGCACTCATCTTCGGATACATCGTCCTTCGCTTTGAGCTGTCCTTCGCCATCGGTGCCATCGTAGCCGTCCTTCACGATGTCGCCATCGCCGTCGGCATCGTCGTCCTCCTGGGTGAGCAGCTTTCCCAGATCCACGTCGCCGCCATCCTCACGATCGTCGGCTACTCCATCAACGACACCATCATTGTCTTCGACCGCATTCGTGAAACCCTCCTCATCCGCACCGGGGAAGTTGGAAAAATCATGAACGAGGCTATCAACGCCACCCTCTCCCGGACGATCCTGACCTCCTCCACCACCATTCTCACAGTCGCCATCCTCGCCATCTTCGGCGGAGCCGCACTGCGCGACTTCTCGGTGACGATCCTGGTCGGCCTCTTCGTGGGAACCTACTCCTCCATCTTCGTCGCCTCACCTGTCGTCCTCTGGTGGTCTGCCCGTAAAGGCGGAAACCTCCGCAAGGACGTCCTCGCCACCACCCTGGCTGCAGAAGCGACCCACGCAGACCAGTAAGGACATGACTCCCGGATTGCTGCGGTTCCGATCCGCAGCTTTCCATGAGAATTTTCCTGAAGTGAGAGTCCAAGCCACCTGACTGGCCTGTAAAAATATGAGACTGGTGGGATATGCTTCCGTATTCGCTGTGCTCCTTCCCAGTTGCCACAGCAGGCCCGTTTCCAAGAGGCCTTCACAAGCCGAATTGAAATCCGAGAAAACGGCACATACACAGCCACCAATTTCCCTCAGCGCACACCCTGCAGACTCGTCGATCCAGTAGAATCACAATGGAGATTTACTGATCCCTCCATGACTCCACCGGGCTCTTGGAGCTTGGAACTCTCAGGAAACTTCCTTCAATGCCGCAAGAATGGACAAGGTTTGGTTCTCCGCTACGTAATCAGCGGAAAAGATGGGTATCATGTGGATTTCGTGCGGAAGGTAGCCACTTTCAAGTGGCTCCAGCACAAACCTTCACTCCTCCTCACGCGGCTCACGTTTCCCACCCCTGAGACC
>JBPOGC010000132.1:0-8339 GCA_051251795.1 Luteolibacter sp.
AGAAGATAGGTTTGGTTCTTTCAAAAGATTCACCTTTGAAAGCCGCCAAGACGCTTTCGCCATCCGGCTTGTAGTCCCCGGGAAGTTTGCCTCCACCTACTTCGACAAACGTAGGAAGAAGATCAACCGCTGTTACCACCGACGTTTTGTCAGTCTTTCCTGCAGGAACAACTCCAGGCCATCTGACAATGAATGGCACCCTGATGCCTCCGGCGAAAAGCGACCTCTTGCCGCCTTTCAGGCCGCCACTTTCTCCGACGGAATACCATCCACCAAGACCGGGGCTGTCATCTTTTCCATCGGATTTCTCAGGCTTGTGGAGCTTTTCGTCCTCACCGCGTGTCCTTTCAGCGCCGTTGTCTGTTGAGAAGACGACAAGCGTATTGTCATCAATACCGAGCTCTTTCAGGAGGGAAAGAATGCGTCCAACACCTTCGTCACCTTCAGCGATGATGGATGCGTAGACCTGTTTTTGCTCATCGAGATCCTTGAATTTCTCCATGTATTTATCCACCGGGTAATGTGCCAAATGCGCTTCGTGGAGCCAGAGGTTTATGAAGAACGGCTTGTCCTTGAACTCCCGGATAAACTTTTCAGCGTGATCCACTGAGGCGAGGCCTTTTTTCGGGATGGGGTTTTTGTTTGATCCGTTGAAAGTAGCGAATCGGTCGTAGCCATAGGCGTCTTCCGTAGGAGAATCTTTCACACTGCCCAGATGCCATTTCCCGAAATGACCAGTGGTGTAGCCCGCTTCCTGCATCATGCGCGGAAGCATCGGTGCCTGCGCATCCAGCCAATCCGGCATTCCGCGTTTGATGTGCGCCTTGATGCCTTGGAAGTGCTGGTGAATGGAATGGCGCGCCGGAAACTGTCCGGTCATCACTGCCACCCGGCTTGGGGTGCAGACGGGACTATCCACCGTGAAGTTCGCAAAATCAATCCCCTCTTTCACCATCTGGTCGAGATGCGGTGTCTCGCAAAAAGTGCTGCCGTGAATGCCAAGATCGCCGTAGCCCCAGTCGTCCGCGAAGATGAAAATGATGTTCGGCTTCTCAATGGCTGCTGTCAACGAAACGGTAAGGATGGAAAGAGAAGTGCAGACACCCGCAATACTACTTAATTTCCCTATAGTTCGGGACAAAATGGAAGGAAGGCAAAGTCCGTTGGTTTTATAGCTCATTGATTGGTTTGGGGTTAGCAGTTCGAAGTGAAATTCTCTTGTGTGTTGGGAATAAAACTATCCCCCAATCAGGGGGGAGAAAGAGATTTCCCGGGAAATTTTTCATGCTGACCGTATGGTCTCCTGTGGTAAATACGTTGATGCCAGCAAAGCCAAAATATTGGATAAAGATCTTTCTGGCACTCTCTTTCTCCATAGCGGGAGCTTCAGCAGCTCCCGGGAAGCCCTTGGAGGACTTATCCCTTCGCGAGCTTGATTCCAAGCTCACAAGCATCGATTCCAGTCTCGAACAGTTGGCTCGCTTCAGCCTCCGCAGCGGTGTGGGTGGCATCGGATACCGATCTCTGGCTCAAGATAAACCGGATGAAAAGGAATCCGTGGAAATCGGCTGGGACACCCCGCAAACCATTGATGAAATCGTACTAGTGCCAACTCTCTGGCGCGATGCCGGTGGCGGTTTCCAATCCGATGGCTTTCCCGAGGGATTCCGTGTGATCGCTGGCACTACAGGTGAAACGGAAGGAAAAGTCATCGCTATGTATGATGAGTCTGAGCATCTGTCACCGCGTATAGCCCCGCTGGTCATCCCTGTGGATTTGAGCTCTGTATCCTGGCTGCGGATCGAGACGACACGTCTCTCCCGCCGGGCTTTTGACAAAAACTATATCTTTCAACTCGCAGAGCTGATGGTCTTCAACAAATCAAAAAACATAGCACTCCATCGTCCTGTGGTTGCCTCCTCTGTTCACCCCAGGGATTTGACTTACGCATGGGGTATCCGGTTTCTGGTAGATGGCCATACTCCATATCTGATGGATGCGGCATGGGGAGAGCCAAGCCTCGCCTACATGGGATCGGTGTTTAAGCACAGCGCTCTTACAGTGGATCTCGGGGAGAAATACCCGCTTTCCGAAATCCGGCTGCATCCTGTCGACCAAAGTGCCACCGTGCCCCAGGCATATCCTGGAAATCTTGGAATCCCTCCCCATCTTCTGATCGAGGGAGCCAACCAGGCGGATTTCCAGGATGCGGTTCCATTGCTGGATCTGCACATAGATGGCTATACCCAGACAGGGCCGGTGATGATGTGGTCACTCCCCGACCTAGAATTCCGGTATGTCCGGATCACATGCCCGGAGAAACGCACACAATCCCGCTTTGGCTTTGCTGAAATCGAAATCTTTTCAGGCGAAGAAAACGTAACTCTCAACAAACATTTCGAGCCGAACATCGCCAGAATTCGCCCTTTGCGAACTGCACGAATGATCGAATCCCTGACTGATGGCCGCAATCTCTACGGCAACATCCTTCCGCTCAGACTATGGATGAATCAGCTAGCAAAGCGGCATCAGCTTGAAACACTGCGCCCACTCGTAGTGGCAGAGCTGAACCGGCGTTACGCGAACCAGAAGCAGAATCTACAGATCATGAGTTGGATCGTCACACTGCTAGCCGCCACCATCGGCTTCACAGTCCTTATCGAGCGAATGCTCCGCATGCGCCAAGCCACAAGGATCCGGGAGCAATTCGCAGCGGATCTTCATGATGAGCTTGGAGCAAACATTCATACTATCGGCCTGCTGGGTGACCTGGCCCGGGAGGCTGAATCCCAGGAAGAACTCCTGGAGCTTCTTGATCGCTCACGGCAGTTAACCGAGCGCAGCGGAGTCGCAATCAGCAACTGCTCCAACATGTTGGAAACGAAAGAGCTTTGTGAAGATCTGGTCGAGGAAATGAAACGTTACTCCGGCAACCTCCTGGCTGATCTGGATCATAAACTCACTGTCAAAGGTGCTGATTTTTTGAAAACCATCGGCCAGCGAAAACGTGTGGGACTGTTCTTTTTCTACAAGGAGTGTCTCACCAATATCATCCGCCATTCCGGAGCCACGAGGGTCTCTACCAAGCTAGTCGCCTGCCAAAGGAAAATGATTCTAACCGTCACCGACAACGGGCATGGACTGAGCACGACGCCGCCCTCCCTGAAGCGGCGCTCGCGATTGTTGGGCGGAAAAATCTCCACCGAGACCTTGTCTGAAGGTGGAACAAAGATTACACTTAGGGCAAAAATCAATCGCCGCACGCTTCTATAACGATTGTTCGGAAAAACTCAAACCATGAAAAAAACCATCAAAGTCATGCTCGTGGAAGATCACGCAGGGTATCGCGAAGTGATCGCGCACGCGCTTGGACGTACGACGAACATCGAACTCATCTGCCAGTTCGCCACAGCTGAAATCGCACTCCGTGAAGTCCAGAATCTCAATAAATTTGAGACCCCGGATTTAGTTTTGCTTGATCTCAATCTACCCGGCATATCCGGCCTCGAAGCCATTCCCTGGTTTAGGAAATACATTCCGCAAACAAAGATCATCATACTTACCCAGTCAAACAAGGAAACCGATGTCCTGGCTGCCATTTCTCAAGGAGCTTCCGGCTATCTGCTGAAGTCCGCCAGTGTCAGCGAAATCAAGGAAGGAATCGAAGTGGTGGCAAATGGCGGCGCCAGCCTCAATCCCAGTGTGGCTCGCTTCATTCTGAACACCATCAGGGACAGGCAGAGCGAGCCCCTGATGGAAAAGGAATTGTCCAAACGCGAATTGGAAATCCTTTCTCTCCTCGGAGAAGGCCTATTGAAAAAAGAGATCGCCCAGGAACTCAACATCGGATTTGCAACAGTCGCCTACCACATAAAAAACATCTACGACAAGATGGAGGTTCAGAACGCAGCTGCTGCGGTAGCGAAAGGCTACAGAAGCGGGATTCTATGAAGAACCCTACCGGAGGAACGTAAGCGGAGGAAACGCCACCCCTTGTGAAATCTTGCGGCGACTCCCACGCCAGCCGTAGTCTGGGGGAATGTCCACATTGTCCAACCCCGAGCTATGGCGCGTCGCCGACGCGACCTTTATCGAAATCGAGATCCACCGACCTTCCGACCGGCAGATGCGCGTCGAGTTTAACTGCGGGCTGTGACTCGTCATCACCGACGCAAGCCAAGTGCCGCTCGCAGCCAGACTCATGGAAACCCTCCGCAGAGGAAAGGAGTCGCTCCAATGTATTATCTTAGTCTATTGCGATAATAAAAGTCTGGTTCTACAAATCATTAATCGGAGCTGAATACAGGAAAACCAATCGCGGAGGCGGCAGAGGTAGGATCAAAGTCAGAACCCGGGCATTCGGATTTTGATTGCAGTTTTGCCTAACTAGTTTTCTCCTATTTTCCATACTATCCTTATACGAATCCAGCTGTACCGCATATGTAGTGAAGTCCGCTGCTGGTTTTTTAATTATCTCTTTTGATTCAGGCTTACAAAGCAACTTTTTGCTACCCACCATTCCAAATACGGTAACTTTAGAAAAGTTCATGAAATAAATTTCACCAGGATTGAAAACACCAGGACTCGCATTTATCGGCAACATCTGAATAGGCAATACCTTATTTTTCGAATCCGCAGATACTAGCAACAGCACTTTTTGCCAAGTTTTTGGAATGCTGACTGATGGTGCGTCTGCTGGGGGCTGTTCATCCTCAGCCAACTCTCCAGGAAGAAATACCAATTTCGTGGCTTCTGGCGACATCTCAAAAGAACCTATGAAATTATGTCTATCGAGTATTACTTCTTGGGATAGTAGACCTTTTTGGTAGACAAAAGCAGAAGTAGGAGCACCTGCAGGAGCGCCGTAATACATTACCCTTACCATCCGCTTGGAGTCGCCCTTCTCTTTTTTCTCCTCTTGTTGTGCACTAACAGAAAGGCATGCGAAACCGGACAACAGAATTGCTAAGATTGGAAACCGAATCATTGATATATTCATAAATCGTTAAATTAAAGGTCTTAAATCTCATCTGGAGATAACCAACGGAAGGAAATAATTTCAAACTTCCGACCGAAGATTTTATTTGCCTCTGAAGTCAAGGTCGTGTCACTCGGAAGAATCGAGGTATCGTCTGCCTCATCAACGTAACTCGCCTTGCGCTGCACTACCGCTTCACACCACGCCTCTGCAGTCACGGTGCTGCCGCTCATGCTCGCTCCATAAGCCCGTATCGTAAAGGTATCGTCACGGGCACTTAAGATTGGCGCCAATGGACGGAGGACATCTGCCTGTCGTATCCAGCCAGGGAACCCGTAAGCTCTGTTCCCAGCGGCTGCTGCGGGGTATGCGGCTGCTCCTTGACCCGGAAATACTACTTCAGCAAATGTACTTTCTAGATCCAGAAAAGGATTCTCAGACGCTCCTCTTCCTCTCAACTCGTTCAAAGCTGACTCAACTGCTCCGGAAAGAGCTAGATCAGAACTGCCACCTACCAATCTACGGTTCATAAACTCAGAAAGAGACAGAAATGGGCCGCGTAGCTTCACCTGATTGACAATTTCAGTAGCAAGTGCCTCGATCTGGGAGTCAGTTAGAACCATATGTGTACCTGCCTCATTGTAAGGCGCACCTGCAGCACCCGGGTCGCCCGCGACAGTGGTGCGGCTTGCCGGGTGCCCGGTTGTACTTGCGAGAGTAGTGCTGCCGCTTGCTAAATAGGGAACGTCTGCATCACGTTGATGCTTAAGCAAGGCTGTCCATGCTTCTACGGAAGTGGAGTTCACATTGAACATGCCCTCCACTTCAATTTCAGATGCCACGCTATGCCAAGTATCTGAATCGCTGAACAGATCAGTAGCCATGGTAGAAGCCTCGGATTCAGATAGAATATTGGCTGGTTTGTAGGCCCGGTTAGGTAGTTCTTCGGTCTCAGAAAGAAATTCACTTAATACAGTTGTGGTGTCCCGGATTGCGGTAGCGGAATACCCATTGGTTTCTGGAGCAATCGATGAAACAAACCAATCATCGAAAAATAGATGATTGCCAACATAACTGTGGTCATACGATACCCGCTCAGATGCGGACATACTGTCCGCGATAAAAACTTCATCCGGCTCGATCATATAACTTGCGCTGCTATTGCCAATCGGATTGGCAACTTGGGGCGCTGCCGGGTTATACCCATTCAAATCAAAATTCAGGAGTTCTCCCAAAGAACGAAGTGGCCTTTTGGGAATTTCAGCAGTTATCAAGCTGGTTAAGCCATCTAGAACATAAGGACTTGTCCCTATATAGCTGTGAGGATCACTGTCAGTTGCGCCAGTTGACGGCAGCCCATCTGCTGTCGAGATAAGGCCTCCATTTGGATACGAGACTACCACATCATAGGGAAACGTGTCGAGACTATCGCTCAAAGTTCCAGAAGTAGATTGATTGGTGACGTGATTTAGTATCGGCTTCCGATTGGAATATCCTTTGGACTCAATGGTAGCATCATTTATATTTTGCAACTGAAACTTTTGAACCATAAACGGAGATGGGTCACCGGAGCTTGCCAAAGCCGACAGCGTCTGAGTCGTGTTTGCAACTGCACCGAGCGGATTGCCCCAGTAAGAATTAGCGTCCGCATAGTCAATCACGTAATTAATAGCAAGAGCATCCCCTAAAGAATTAGTGGTTAAGCTTCGGTTGCCCCTCCATTCAACAGCATCAAACTTAAATGTACCGGTGGTAATCTCCCCAAGCTCAACCGTAAGTGTATCGCTAGGCCCCCCTTGCAAGTTCCCACCCGCCGCCGCCGTTATCGTCCTAGCAAACCCGGTTGCTACGCTGTATCCCCTCATCAAATTGTATCGGTTATTGGCCCTAGTGCCATCGAGACTGTAGACTCTAGCTTCGCCTGGCTGCCAGACCTCGCCATCAGCAGGGATATTAAAAGTGAGGTTGTTCTTATGATGAGTGAATCTTGAAATCTCTTTGGTATCACTTGTATCTGAACCGACAGTAAATTTCATCGTATATGGAATCGTAGTTTCGAGTTGAATCCAAAAAGCATCGGTCGTTCCGGATAGCGCTACATCATAGGGATTCCAGTAAGTGACTACGGGATCAAAATGTATGAGTGCATTATAAACTGAAGCGCTCTGTGCAGTCGCGCTAAAAGACAATACCCAATGAATTCTCGCT
Organism: Luteolibacter sp.; assembly: GCA_051251795.1. Classification (GTDB taxonomy): domain Bacteria; phylum Verrucomicrobiota; class Verrucomicrobiia; order Verrucomicrobiales; family Akkermansiaceae; genus Luteolibacter. Next base: position 7,187 of record JBPOGC010000132.1, read on the forward strand.
AAAACGGGAAGAAGGGTTATCTCATCACGTCTGTCTCCGAGCGTCTGACTAAATATTACGTTATCTGCCGTACTACTTGAATCAATATCCTCATACTGTTTTGCATAATCTACCAGTGCATTCCAGCCTACCGAGGCACCCTGTGAATAGGTTTTACTACCCTGAGCTGACGCGGTAAAATCCGACTCTACAGCCCATGGATAAATAAGCCCACCGATAGCTCCATTAGCTTTTGAAGCACTTGTTTCGATACCCGGCTCCAAGGTAAAGAACGGCAGGTTAGCGTTGGCTAGATTATTCCACTGTTCCGTCATTAGCGATAAATCACGTCTCCAGCCTCCAGTTGCAGTATTCGTCAACAATCCACGTGAATACGTAGTGATATCATGAAAGTAGATCCCAGCCCTGTTGGAATCAAGAGGCGTGGCTAGGTTTAAAGACTGTCTGCTAACTGCTTTTGCTAGTTCAGCATCATCTGTGATACCAATATCCTCGGTGTCTGGACGACCGTTTGACGCAAGCCTTTCGCTCCAGCCCGCATTATCAGAAGGTTCGGAAAGAGACTCTTTCATCAGTGCTTTTTGATTTTCTCCCTGAATCCACCATGCCATTGCACCATCATCACCCACATCAGTGGGAATCACGTGAACTTCCTTACCACTGCCAGAACCAAATACACCTTCTCCAACTAGAGGGATTGTATCAGTACCTTCATCAATGTCTGGAGGACTTGTAGCATCGTTGCCACTGGAACCGGAAAGCAACCAACCGAGAAAGCGCCCGTCAGAAGAAGAATCGTATGAATCCTCCTTGCTTCCATAATCCGGTGCGAACGGCAAACCTGTGTCTGTGTCGTGATCTTTTCCCTCCCATGAACGCCAGACTCCAGTTACATAGGGTGAGGCTGTCGTGCTTCCAGCAAGGGCATCTGCCGGCGCCGTTACACGCGTGTCTGAACCAGCGAGTTTCTGTAGCTCGCCAAGAGCAGTCATCATTGCTAGACGAGCGTTGCTACGTGCTATTTCCCGATCATTTGATGCTCCGCTAATTCTTAAATTGATGGTACTCAGTGACAACATCCCCAGCGCCAGCACTAGAAGCAGCACCATCAAACTAATGGTGGCAATGAGTGCGAAACCGGACTCGTGGGTTG
>JBPOGC010000133.1:0-8319 GCA_051251795.1 Luteolibacter sp.
CAAGATTCTCCTCCGCTTGCCTCGGCGGTAGATTTGCGTCAGAGTCCCTCGACCATCGTCTGGAACCAAATCCGTGCATCCGACGGCGACATCTCAGCCTATGTTTCTACGATTCATCTACGCCACCTTGGTAGGTCTCACCGTGTTCTCCTCGGTAAGCTGCCTCTCGATGGAGGATCTATCCAAGCTTGGATCACACAATCATCCAATTGGGGAAATATTTACCGGCGAACGACACTCCCATTTCATCAGCTGGAATGTGCACAAGGCGAAGCACAAGGGATTTGCCAGTGATGTTCAGGATCTCTTGGATGACATTCCGGAAGGAAACAACATTACCCTATGTTTGCAGGAAGTTCGTTCCACGACTTTCGATAAGATCAAGGATTTGCATCGGGAGGAGGTCAGTGGGTACTATGCGCCGAGTTGGCGGCTACCTTTCACCAAAAGGTCGACAGGAGTCTTGACGGTCGGAAACCAGGTTCTTCCCGATACGGGTGCTCTCCGGGTTTCTTCACCGCACCGGGAGCTTTACGTGACATCGCCGAAAGTTTCGCTCAGATCGGAAATACAGCTCAAAGACGGACGCCAGCTCCAAATCGTCAACTGCCACGGATTGAACTTCGTCAGGTTCTCCGCACTGCCTGCCCAGCTCAACAAGATCTTCGACTCCCTCCAATGTTCCAAGTCTCCTGCGATTGTCTGCGGCGATTTCAACGCGTGGAGTGAGCAGCGCCTTGAGCTCCTAAATCAAAAAGCGCTGGATGCCGGATTAGTCGAAGCACATCCACGCGGGGAAGACCACTCACCTGCCCCGAAGTGGTTGGGCTGGATGTATCGGTTCAACGGGTTTGACCCTAAGATCCGCCTTGATCGAATCTACACCCGTGGCATTGAGGTAACAGATTGCTATGCACACACGGGAGCAACGAGTTCAGATCATCTCCCTCTCGTTATGAGCTATCGGGTAATCCCAGAGAATTGAGTTTCGCCGGACGCATCCTTGTCTCCCTGCCTACCTGGGAGAAACTGTATCGTGATTGGAGAAATACGGCTTTGAGGTCTAGGGCTTCGCCAAAATCACGGGAGCTCCTTAATCTGGATGTGGCGGTATTCCATAACTCCACGATCGCCCTCGAGACCGATGGGGCCGGTTGCGGGAAGCTTTAGCGAAGCATTCAGAACTTCACCGTTACAGGTGCAGTGAGCCACACCGTCATTCACTTTTACTTCGATCTTATTCCACTCCTGGGGTTTGTAGTGCTTCAGCTCTTTGTAGGGACCGGCAACCAGGTAATCACGGCACTGGAGCTGAGGTTTGCGGATGAAGATCCCGCTATCAGCATTTACGGAAGCTCGGAATTCGAGCTTAAGAACGAAATTTTTCGGATACTCCGCCGCTGTGTATATCTGACCCGTGAGTTTATCGGCTTCGGAGGGGAAGGTTACGGCGATAACTCCGTCTTTGACAATATAGCGGCCTGCATCCGCGGCCTCGGTTTTACCGTCGTGTTTGGCAGTGATGACCCCAGGGTTCCGATCACCCCTCTTTGTCTTCTCGCGAAAGCACCAACCAGTGAGATCCTTGCCGTTGAAAAGTGAGCTAAAACCGGGTTCTGGCTTCCAGTCCTCCGCAAGAAGATTGGCAGCGAGACCGAGGAAGAGCAATGATGTGACTATGTGACGTTTCATTTTTTGGGTTTAAACGAGGGTTGATGGTTCGCTGCAGAGCAGAATTTCCGTTTGGAATCAATCGATGGAAACAGCCAAGTCCTAGAAATTCGCTTTCTCTAGCTAAGACGTAAAATGCTCTCGAGCACCTAACCTTACAAGAGAATAAGGGTTTTGAATCAGGGCACCTACATTTGGCGAAGAACGACGATCGCTTCGAGGTAGAGTGGCTCAACTAAGTCCGACCGAAGGGTTTCAAGCTTCTCCATTCTACGAGCCGTTGCGAAAACCCGGAGAAATACCGGTTGGAATTGGCTCATCCCGGACCGCTTATCTCAATTCCTATTCAGAGATTGTTGCTCACGTAGGTATCGGCGTTCTTGCTGGAGGAGCTGACGGTATCGACATTCTCGGAAATCGAACTCGCCATGAGTTTGCTCCCCTCTGGTGGTACAGATTCAACGGTGGGGACGGGCTGATGACTAAATGTAGCGCCCAAATAAAGAACTGCGGCACCACTTACTGAGAAAATTGAGTAGGAGATTGATTTCATACCTCCTCAATAGCTCATCAGATACCAATTAGACACTCTCCCCTCAACCCCTATAAAATGGAGGTTTCAACGGCAAACCATCGTAGTTTTCACCAATTTCCACATCCGCACCTATTGCAAAACGCACTACTTAGATCGCACACCGCAGCAGTTTTCCCAGAGTCATCCCGATTACCGGAAGTTGCCAATAGCCAGCGATTCTCCGTTCTCCGTGTAGCGCATTCAGCTGTATGTGATCTGCTTCACTGCGGATACGACCCCCTCCCCTCCAATCTTGACTATTGCTCCGGGGTGTTGCGCATGAAGTCGGCAACCTGGGAGAAGAAGGGATCGAGGAAGGCGCGGGCGAAAGCGGGCACTTTTGTTTCATTCATGGCTTCAGACATGAGCTTGAGCCAGCGATCACGTTCGGGGATGCCGATCTTGTATGGGGCGTGGCGCATGCGAAGACGAGGATGGCCACGCTTCTCGATGTAATCTTCCGAGGCTCCCAAGCGAAACAGCAGGAAGTCTGCGAGACGTTTTTCGGCGCCTTGCCAATCGTCATCCGGATACATGGGACCGAGGATGTCGTCAGTAGGGACACGGCGGTAGAAGGCGGCGACCATGTCGCGGATACCGTTTTCGCCGCAGGCTTTGATGACGTCAGCTTCTGTGGGAGTGAGCATGTGCTTCGATTTTCTTTGGAGTCGTTTGGAAACAGGGATTCCCATGACCTTATGTGTCCAGCATGGGCATGTTGCCAGCGGGGTTCAAGTTCACGGAAGAAACCATTTTATGAAGCTGACCCGGTTCACGCCCCCTCAACCCTACCGTCATTTCAGACTTCGCCCTTGAAAGAAGCGGCAATCAGAACCAAACGTGGGAACCCGGAAATCGACCTACCACCTACCATTTGAACCTTCAGGAATATCTCGATAGAAAACGAAGCCCTTCACCGGTTCATCGGGCGCACTGCCATGTCTGCAATCGCTCCGCATCGGTCTGCTTGTGTCACCTGATCCTACCTTTCGATACCCATACCCGCTTTGTCATCCTCATGCACCCGAAGGAGGCGCGGAAACAAAAGACCGGCACCGGCCGTCTCTGCCACCTGGCGCTGAAAAACAGTCGCCTCCATGTCGGGATCGACTTCACAGAGGATCCAGTGGTGGGCGCCTTGATCGAGGATAATGAATACACTTCCGCCCTCCTGTTTCCCTCCCCGGGTGCGATCAATCTCTCGCAGGGCGGCTTTCAGTCAACTAGCGGCTTCCGCAAAAAGCTGCAGATCTTTATCGTCGATGGCACCTGGCCTCTCGCAGGCAAGATCCTGCGACTAAGCAAAAACCTCCGCGCCCTCCCAGCTGTGAGCTTCACCCCGCGCCAGCCCTCCGGTTACCAGTTCAAGAAACAACCACGCGCGGATTACCTCTCTACTCTTGAGTCCATCCAGCTATTGCTTGAGCTTGGTCGGGAGCAAGGAGTGGAAAGCTCCTGCCTAGACCTCGGTCAACTCCCCACTATCTTTGAGCGCCTTGTGCAGATCCAACTGCAGACCGCTGGCGAAAGTACCAGCAACCGCTCGATTTAAATCAAGCCGATCAGCGCTCCCAGGCTTCGAACTTACCCGCGTCTCCGAGACCTCCGATCTCATCGATCAAGGAGCGCACCTTTGCATTGATTTCCAGGACATCCGGTTCACTTCTGGTAGCCTTTCTGGTGCCGGGAAATACCACGTAGGTCACGCTGAACGCGTCAACCGCCCTTTGCGTCCCCGAAGCATTCTTGTTGATCTCCCGAGCCAGCCTCAAGGAAGCCTCCCCTATCTTATAGGTAGGACCGGCCTCGGCTACCATGGTTGGAAATACCCTGTCCCCGTAGACTACGAGGGCATAGTCACCATGGCTTATCGATGCGTTCTTCCCAAACCAGTTTCTGGGCAGGACGATGATCGGATCCAGGGCGGCAACGACTGAACGGGGATTGTTGCTCAGTCCCCAGCTATTGTCCTTCTTCACCCGGCTCAGATGATTGATCTCTTCTTGGTAAACTTCAGAAACCATGCGCCAAGCACGTGTCGGCAATTCCTGGTTTCTCTGATCCACCTCTGCTTTGAGACTCACCAACTCGCTAATCCTATCATCATAGTAGTTGGCGAATGGATTCTTGTTCTTCGACCGCCCCCAGACGTAGCCGGTATACGGTTGGAACCAATTCGATGACAAAGCGCCATGGTAGTCCTCCAGATCCCCTGCCCTGTCCGGATCTGATCCGTCGGTCACCACATCCATCCCTGCCTGGATAAGCAGAGCCCTCCGGCCTGTCTCGGGGTGCACCAAATCCATGATGGTCGCACAATCGTAGTAGTTGTAATTGGACAACGCATCCAAGGTCTTCTGTCGCTTGATGTGTTTCGCCTTCTCGTCGAAAAGAAGATCGAAGCGTTTCGAGACAGTCCCCCTCTCGACCAGACTTTCGATATCAGCCAGGGCGACCGGAAGTTTTGAATTCAATTCCAAAAGCGTTCTGAAATCCGAGACGGCCTCAGGTCGCTTTATCGAAATGGTTCCAAATTGAGTGCCCGACTTACGCAAGGCAACCGGGCTTTGCTCGACGGACTCTTCCTTGAATACCTGCCCCACACCATTTCCGAATGAGAGGGTCAGAAGCACGAGAGTAATTTTTCCAGCAATCATAAACTCCCGCTACTATACCCGGCCTACCGGAATGGAAAATAGAAACCCTGATTTTCCTTATTCGGATGGAGATTGATGGCGTCGATTGGGAGGCTGACAAACGTCCGGGAATCTGCGAAAAACTCTCCATGAGCACGAAAAACCCATCTGCATCCGATAGTAGAAATGAAACTGCAATTTCACGTCGAGGCTTCATAGGCACAGCCGCAACCGGATTGGTAGCCACAGCGTTCACAAGCTCGGCGGTCGCGCAAGCAGCGGAGACGACCGCTAGCAAACGACCAGCGATACGCTGGGGCTTTGTCGGCACTGGAAGTATTGCGAATGCCATGGCGAGAACGCTTCAACTGGCGCCCTCAGGCGAATTGACAGCTAGCTCCAGCAGAACCATGGAGAAAGCCGAGGCCTTCGCTAAGCAGCATGGTGCGGGTAAAGCGTTTGATTCCTGGCAGGAGATGATCGAATGGGATGGGATCGATGCTGTCTACGTGGCTACTCCCACCAGTGTCCGGGAGGAAATCTGCGTGGCTGCGGCAAACGCAGGGAAACACGTTCTCGGAGAGAAACCTTTCGCCTCCTTGCCATCGGTGCAGAGAATCAAGACCGCTTGCGAGAAGAACAAGGTGGCGTTCATGGATGGCACTCACTTCTCGCATCATCCGAGAACCATGGCGCTCAGAAGCGAGTTGGATACTCTGGTGGGAAAACGTCGCAACATGGACTCAGTGTTTCAGTTCAATGTTCGCGATAATTCCAACATACGCATGCAGCCAAAGTTCGAGCCCATGGGAGCAGTCGGTGATGCAGGCTGGTATAACATGCGGGCTATCGCGGAATACATGCCCCCAAGTGCCGAGCTCGCCGGTGTCTCGACCTACATGAGACGCGGAGCTGAGACGGGTGCTGTGATTGGCGCAACGGGAGTCGTCGCATTCAAGGACGGTTCGGTTTCGACCTGGACCTGTGGTTTTGACGCTGGCACCGTGCGGGTTGACCTCAGCATTGATGGAAAACTTGGCGGTGTGGATATGGAGGGTTTCCTCAAGGACGACAAGGATCGCTCCGCCAGCTACCGGAAACGCTCAGGAACAGGCCGGGATAAGAAAGTCGATGAAGTGATCCGAATCGAGTCCACCCTTCCAGGTTCTGCTCTCATGTTCGAAGATTTTGCAGCCCAGGTTCACGACGCATCATTACGTAGTCAGTGGGTGGAGAAGATCGTGCGGACTCAAGAGCTACTCGATGCCGTCTGGGAAAGCGGATTGGAAAACGAGAAAGCCTAGTATAATGCCGGGGGCTTGCTAGCTCACATCCAATGCATAAGGTCTGTCACTTTGCGCGAGGAAAAGTAAGACGAAAAACATTGGAAGAATACACAATGCGCTTTTGTCTGGTGCGTAGCAAATGCCCGCGCACGACGAAACCATGATCCATGAAACCTGCATGGGTTACTGCACCGTTTGCGGATGCGTTCATTCTCTTCCAGAAGGGAATGCTGCTACTCATGCCCGGAAGGTGATGGATGCGTTTCAAGAATTTCGGCGCTTGGACTACCTGGTGCCGGAAGAGGACGCCGACCCACGACTCTCTTTCGATCATCTTTTCCAAAGTGAACGAGGTCACATGTTCGGTGTCCTCGAGTGCTCGGATCGTCAGGGCAATCAGGTCATCCTCAGAGCCTTTTCTTCGCTGCGTGGAGGCCTGCGTCACATCAAGGGCTGGGTGCCCCCCATCCACAGTGATGAGCTGTGGGAATCCGTGGTTCTTCCGGCTCAAGCGACGATCAAGTCAATGACTCAAGCGATGAAGGCAGAGCCCAGTGGATCACTGGCCGCCACCAGAATCCTTGAAGAACGCAAGAGGATCTCCCGCGAGCTGGTGACGACGGTTCAAGAGCAGCTTCAGTTCACGAACTTCCGGGGAGAGCGACGGAAGCTAAAAGATGTCTTCCATCGCCCGTATGACATCCCTGGAGGCGTCGGTGACTGCTGTGGGCCGAAGTTGCTCAATCATGCTGCTCTCAACAATTTGAAGCCGGTGGGTCTGTCCGAATTTTACTGGGGTGTCTCGACACCGAGCGGATCCAAAGTTCAGGGGAAATTTTACCCCTGTTGTAAGGAAAAGTGCCAACCCATACTGGGTTTCATGCTTTGCGGAATCGATGAAATCTTCTGACCCACATCTCGATATCATTCACGAAGACCCTGATTTCGTCTTGGTCATAAAAGAGAGCGGAATGCTGTCCGTTCCTGGAAAGGGGCCGGAAAAGTTCGATAGTGTTTCAACGCGGGTGAAACTGCTCTTCCCCGGCTGTATCGATCAGCCTGCCGTCCACCGCCTCGACATGGACACATCAGGCCTGCAGCTGCTTGCACGAACTGCCGATGCGCACCGCATCCTCTCCCGTCAATTTGAAGAAAGAAAAACCAGCAAGCGCTACATTGCATTACTCGATGGGATTCTTGAAGGGGATCGCGGCACCATCACGCTCCCCTTCCGGCTCGATCTCGATAACCGCCCGATACAGATCTATGACGAGGTTCATGGGAAAGTCGGCATCACCCACTGGGAAAAAATCGGTATCGAGGAAGGCAGGACCCGGATTTCTTTCGTCCCGATCACTGGCCGCACCCATCAATTGCGGGTACACTCCGCTCACCATCTAGGATTGGGTATTCCTATCGTCGGAGACCCCTTCTACGGCAATGGCTTGAAGGCCGGAGAACTCATGCTACACGCAACGGAACTAGGCTTCGAGCATCCTCGCACAGGCGAAACCCTCCGCTTTGAGTCAGCCCCGGCGTGGTGATTATCGGTAAAACCCAATGCCTGAATGGGGTAAAGATTGGGGAACCAGACGGAAAATGTTAGTTAGCGGAGACTCCCTTCATTTCAGTAATGTCCATCGGCAGAAAACCGTAATTTTTTGATATGGTGCTGGAAAAGGGCAGCGAGAGACTTTAAGGAGCGCGTAGAAACGAACAGGTTTCATAAAATTTCACATCATGAAAAAATCATACCTAAAGACAAAGACCGGTAGCGAGAGGACGGTGGAACTAGACGAAAATCTCGCATGCCAGCCGGGAGTCCGTCGGTTCAAACAGAGAGATGGCTCCGGACGAGAGGACTGGTATTGGGTTGCGAATATGATGATCGATGCTAAGCAAAACGCCAGACGCTGGTCCTGCACGAAGCACGGAGATAAAAGTGCTCATGCTCAGGCTGTTGCACAGAGATTGGAATGGGAAAGATTGAAGCAGGCAAAAGCTAAGGAGAGAGCTGGGGCAAAGGATAAGAAAAAAGCTAAAGCTACAGCTGAGAAGTAGCCCCCTGGCCAGAAATCCTCTCTTTTTATTCGCTTTGGGTTCAATACCTCGAAGCTTGCTTCGACTTCAGCGGGAGTAAGGATGAGGTGTG
>JBPOGC010000134.1:0-8182 GCA_051251795.1 Luteolibacter sp.
GCGGCGCTGATGATTGTTCTGGAAGTGTCGAGTGCCGAGTGAGAAGTGAGAAGTGGTGAAGACGGGGCAATTGTTTCTGCGGCTTCTTCTAGGTTTCCTAGGGTGGCGGATAGAGCCCAGGTTTTTAGATTTGGGAGCCAGTGGCGGAGGCGGGCTAGGCAGAGCTCGGTTTGGATGCCTCGTTTTGTGCCTAGGAGCTCGTGCCATTCATCGATGATGACGCATTGGAGGTTCTGGAGTTTTCCCCGCATGTCCGTGTGAGTGAGCATGAGGGAGAGGGACTCGGGGGTTGTGACGAGGGTGTGGGGGAGTTTCTTGCGGAGTCGGGCGCGGATGGCGGGTGGAGTGTCGCCGGTACGGGCTTCGGCGGTGAGCTTGGGGTTGTAATGCTGCTGGGGCTCGCGGAGGGCGCGGAGGGTGTCTGCGGCCAGGGCACGGAGGGGTGTGATCCAGAGGATGGCGCAGTCGTTTGATTTCAGGGAGGCGACAAGCGGGGCGAGGTAGACTGCCATGGTCTTGCCTTGGCCGGTGGGGGCGTGGAGGAGGCCGGAGTGGCCTTTGCGGTAGGCTGCCCAGGTCTGCTTTTGGAAGGGGAAGGGTTTGAAGCCTTTCGAGGTTAGGAATGACGTGGGGGTGGGCACTTAGGACTGTCGCTTGGGATTGGCTGCTTGTATGTGCTTGGGTTCTGTTTGGTGAACCACGAAAATACACTGAATACACGAAACTTTGGTTTTGGAAAATGTCTAGAACCACAATTGGGGAGGAACGACATGGTCGGGTGCCATCCGCGATATGCCCGTGAAAGTTCCGCCTGGTGGCGGAATCAAATCGCTCGAGTCTAACAAATCTTTTTGGAGGTTCTGATCAGTGAGAGGGAAACTTTGTTGTAGTCGGATTTTCTGCTTTCGGAAAAAGACTCAGTGGTTAGACATATATTTGTGGATCAATAAAATTCGAGAGCGCTTGTATTCGTGTTTTTGGAATATTTTCCACTAGGAAATATATACCTGAATTTACACACTGTATGGCTCTTCTTGATGATATTCTAATTTGGACTGAAACTTTACCGATGTGGCAGCGTGACGCTTGTCGGCGTCTTCTCCAGAAGGAAGAGGGGCTGGAAGACACTGACTATTCCGAACTCTATGCCCTACTCAAAAAGCACAGTGGGATAGAAGTTGATAATGATGTCTACGCAGCTCCTCTAGCCAAGGAACACCTTCCTAGCGAGCCTACTCTAGGCGAGACGGTGAGGATCGTCGCTCTACGCGATTTTGAGGACGTCAATAGAATACCGAACGACCGAAAAATTACATTCTCGGAGACTGGAATGACAGTAATTTACGGAGGAAATGGTACGGGTAAGTCGGGTTATGCGCGGGTAATGAAGAGGGCATGCCGAGCAAGAGACCAGTCGGAAAACATCCACCCGAATGCAAACGATCCAGCCGCCGCGTCAAAGATTCCGACGGCTAAGTTTGACATCAAAGTTAATGGCGTTCTGGAGGAAATTGCATGGTCACGAGATTCAACTCCACCGACTTGTCTTTCGAGCGTATCCGTGTTCGATGCAAAGTGCGCACGATCCTATATTACCGCAGAGCAAGACGTAGCATATCTTCCTTACGGGCTCGATATTGTGGAGAACTTAGCCAATCAAGTTCTTCCGAAACTCTCGGAATTTCTTGATGCTGAAATTGTCGGTATCAACGTGGATAAATCACCGTTCGAGCACTTAGTAGGGAATACTAAGGTTGGTGACGCCATCAAAAACCTTACGGTCAGCTCAAGTATCAAAGCAATTGAAGGTCTCGGAACGCTGACAGAGGACGACATAAAGAGAATTGCCGACCTCGAAAAAGCGCTTAGGGAAGCGAATCCGTTGGACAAGGCGGAAGAATTTAGGCGGTCGGCGACTCGTCTGAAAATTTACGCTCAAAACTTAACAAAACCTCTGATATGGGTGAGTGCTGAAGCTGTCGAAAAGCTAAAAGGGATCGTAGAGGAAAAAAGGATTGCAGAGATTGCAGAAGCTGAAGCTGCGGAGTCCTTGCGATCTGGTGAGGAATTACTTCCCGAAACTGGGAATCAAGCTTGGAAGGTTCTATATGAAGCCGCTAGACGTTATTCAACCGAGTCAGCTTTTGCGGGCGAAAAGTTTCCGCCGTCAGCGATTGGAACGTCTTGCCCTCTTTGCCAGGAAGATTTGCCGAAAAGTGCAACTGATCGGCTTAAACGGTTTGACGAATACATCAAAAACGATGTTGCTAAAACTGCTGATGCGGCTCGCCAAAAGGTTCAATTAGCTAAAAACAAAATTGAGATAGCCGCTCTGCAAATAGTCCCAGACGAAGCTCTCAGTGACGAACTAGCGGCGTTAGATAGCCTAATACTTCCGGCTCTCGCTGACTTTCAGGGATCGATCAATGAGCGTAGAGCCTTAATGCTCAAGTGTATTGAAACTACAGAGTGGGATAAAATTCCCAACGTTTTGGAAGCACCCCGAGCGCAGATTCGGAGGCTTGCCGCTCACCAAATACGTAAAAACCGGACATTAGTCAAAGCAGCGGATGAGGAAACTCGAGAAAATCTTAAAAATGAACTCAGCGAACTGTCTGCGAGGCAGAACCTGAGCAAAAGCTTAACCGCAGTAATTTCGATACTTGAGCGGATGAAAATGAGGGCTGTATTGGAAAATTGTCGATCAAGTCTGAAGACTCGTCCGATTTCTGACAAATCTAAGGCGTTTGCCACAGCGGCAGTGACCGAAGAACTTCGTAAATCGCTTGATATTGAGTTTGCGGAGTTAGGTATAGGCCACATCAAAACGAAACTGAGGGGTCGGGGCAGTCGAGGAAAAATGCTTCATCAGTTATTATTGGATCTTCCGACTACGAACAAGATCGATGAAATCTTGAGTGAGGGAGAACAGCGAGCGATCGCATTAGGTTCGTTTTTCGCGGAGTTGACTCTAGCGAACCATACATGCGGAATTGTTTTTGATGATCCTGTTTCGTCGTTGGATCACTGGCGGCGGCAGAACGTAGCGCGAAGGCTCGTAAAAGAGGCGAAGGCTAGGCAAGTGATAGTTTTCACACATGATACGTCTTTTCTCGGGCAGCTGTGCGATGAAATTAACGCTGAATCGATTCCAAATTCTATGTTATTCTTGGAATGGAAAAATAGTTCTCCTGGTGCCGTTAGTGATGGGCTTCCTTGGGATCACCAAAGCTATAAAGCACGAATTGACGCTCTCGAGCAGTCGCATCACAAACTAGTTAAGACATGGCCTGCGTATCCTGGAGAGCCTGATATTGATGAAATGAGGCATCAATATGGCCGATTACGTGCGACTCTTGAGAGAGTAATTCAGGATGTTGTTTTCAATGGTGTAGTGAAGCGGTATCGCGACTGGATTCGCGTCGATTCACTTGAGGATGTTGTGGGTTTTCATTGTGACGAATACGAGGCGATTGCAAAGCTGCATAAAAGGAGTTGTGATGTTATCACTGCTCATGACCAGTCGTCGGCAAAAGCTGCCTCTGTTCCCAGCGCGACAGATCTCGGAAAGGATGTCGCGACGCTCAAGTCAATCGTTGAGATGATCAAAGAGCGTAGGGCAAAGTAAAAAATGGCAACTATTCAACTTCGGTGTGGTCTAGGGTAAGCTGGATTGTTTCTGACTTTTGAAGATGGGTCTGAGCTCAGTGGGCACCCTGCGGCGCCTGGTTTTCGGTGATGAGGGGGTGAAGGGCTTTGTGATCGGCAGTAAGAGTCGGGTCTTCTTGGAAGACTTGGTCAGCTAGTTTTCTGGCTTCGCGGATCAGGGGGGTGTCTGTGATGAAGTCTGCGAAGCGGAGGTCTGAGAGGCCGGATTGGGCGGTGCCCAGGACATCGCCGGGGCCGCGGAGGCGGAGGTCTTCTTCGGCGAGTTGGAAGCCGTCGGAGGTGTTTTCTAGGATGGTTAGTTTTTCGATGGCTTCGGGGAGTTTGGAATCGGTTAGGAGGATGCAGTAGGATTTGTGTTGGCCGCGGCCGATGCGGCCACGGAGTTGGTGGATCTGGGCTAGGCCGAAGCGCTCGGCATTGTGGAGGATGAGGAGGTTTGCGTTCGGGACGTCGACGCCAACTTCTATGACTGTAGTAGCTACTAGGGCTTTGAGTTTTCCGCTGCGGAATTTTTCCATGACGGCGTCCTTTTCCTCGGGGCGGAGTTTCCCGTGGATGAGGCCTACGTTTTCGACGCCGAGGCGTTTCTGCCATTTGGGGAATTCTTCGACGGCGGACTTGGCTTTTACGGAGGAGGATTCCTCGACGAGGGGGTAGACGAGGTAGGCCTGGCGGCCTTCCTTGAGCTGGGCTTTTACGAAGTCGGTTATGTCTTTTTGTTTCGGCTTCTTGCGGAGGGCGGTGATGATTTTTCCGCGTCCGGCGGGTTTTTCATCGAGGAGTGAGACATCGAGATCGCCGTAGATGGTCATGGTGAGTGACCGGGGGATGGGGGTGGCGGTCATGACTAGGACGTCGGGGAGGGTGCCCTGGGCGATGAGGGAGGCGCGCTGGACTACGCCGAATTTGTGTTGCTCATCGATGACTACGAGGCCGAGGTCGTTGAAGAGATCGGGATCGTAGAGGAGGGCGTGGGTGCCGATGAAGATGGTCGCTTCGGTGGAGTGACGAGTGATCGGTGAGCTGTGAGCGGTGGGGGACTGGGGTTGGTTTTTTTCTGAGTGACTAGTGCCGAGTGCCGAGTGAGAAGTGGGAGGCTGGGGTTGTGTGTTTTGCTCTGGTTGCTGCTGGGGTTGTGCTGCGTTTTCACTGCCAAGTTCGCGGAGTTCGCCAAGTTTTTCTTTGGTTTTGTTGCTGGGGTTTTGTTGCTCGGTTGTCGCGACTTCATAGTCGCGGTTCCTTTCCTGGGGTAGTGTTTCTTTCCTATGGGCGGCGGTGCGGAGGACTACTTTGATGCCCAGGGGGGCTAGGTGTTTTTGGAAGGTTAGGTAGTGTTGCTCGGCTAGGATCTGGGTGGGGGCCATGAGGGCGGCGTCTGCGCCGGAGTCTATGGCTAGGAGTATGGCGGCTAGGGCGACGAAGGTTTTGCCGGAGCCGACGTCGCCCTGGAGGAGGCGGTTCATGGGGCGGGGGGAGCGCATGTCGGCGATGATTTCCTTGATGGAGCGTTTCTGGGCTCCTGTTAGATCGAATGGTAGGGAGTGGTAGAACTCGGTGAGGAGGGTGGTTTTTTTTCCCAGGATGCGGCCGTTCTGGGAGAGGTGGCGGGTGCGTTGCCAGACGACGTTCAGCTGGAGCTCGAAGAAGGCTTCGAGGGCGAAGCGGCGGCGGGCGGTGTGGCCGGTCTCGTGGGAGGTGGGGAAGTGGGTTTCCAGGAGATCCTGATGGCGCGGGGTTTCGGAGACGGGGTAGGGGAAGGTGAGGGATTCTGGGTCTGTGGTGTTCAGGAAGGTGTGGATGATCTCGCGGAGGCGGCGTTGGTTGATGCCGGAGATATTCTTGTAGATCGGGACGATTCGGTTGAGGTGGATGGTTTCCGAGTTGGTTTCTTCGTCGTCTTCGCGGATGACTTCGATTTCGGGGTGATCGATGATGAGGCGGCCGGCCTGTTCCTTTACTTTTCCGTAGGCGATGACCTGGTGACCGGCGGCGACGACCTTTGACATGAAGGGCATGTTGAACCAGCGGCAGGTGATTTTCCCGGAGCCGAATACGCCGCCGGAGCCGTCCATGACGATTGCCTCGTAGAATCGGGTTTTTCCGAAGCCTTTTGTGGAGGCGTCGATGACTCCGCCCATGAGGCAGACGGGTTTTCCGGTGGGGAGGGTGGGGAAGGAATCGAACTGGCGGCGGTCTTCGTAGCGTTTTGGGAAATGGTCGAGGATGTCGGAGACTGTGTGGTATCCGGCGGCGTGGAGGGATTGGGCTTCCTTCCCGGTGAGGGAGGGGTAGTCGGAGAGAAGGGATAGGCCGGAGGTCACGGGAGGGAGTTTGCGGGTGTTGGTTGGTTTTTCAATGGGATATGTTGCTTTGCTCCGAGTGCCGAGTGCCGAGTGCCGAGTGGGAAGTGATCAGTGGGAAAGGGGGGCTTGGGTTGTGTTTTTGGTGAACCACAGTGGAGTGGAACGACATGGACAGGAGCTATTCGCGACGTGCCCGTTGGGGAACCGCCGGGGGGCGGGATCAAATCTGACGAATCTTTTTTGCTGGGGTTGGGAGAGTTTTGAACCACGGAATATACGGAAGACACGGAAGCTTGGGTTGAGGAAAGAGTTCAATCAAACCACGAATCGTATGAATCTAACGAATCTCTTTTACTGGGGTTGGGGGGAGAGTTTGGAACCACGGAAGGACACGGAAAACACGGAAGCTTGAGTTTTGTATTTCTTGCTACCGAGTTTGTTGGGTTGTGTGCTTTGGTTCTGTGGCGGACAGGAGTGTCCGCGCTCCTTATTTGGGTTGTTTAAGGAAGGTTAAATGGCTTGCGGGAATTGGTGGGGTTGGTAGGTTGCCAACGATTTTTCAAAGTCCGATGCCTATTCTCCAAACGATTCTTTCCGTAGCTGTGCTGATCCTGATTGTGGTGATGCTCTTCAATATCATCATTTTCGTCCATGAGCTGGGGCATTTCCTGGCGGGTAAATGGAGGGGGCTGCATATTGACAAGTTCCAGATCTGGTTCGGCAAGCCGATCTGGAAGAAGGAGATCAACGGGGTGCAATACGGGCTGGGATGGATTCCTGCAGGTGGGTTTGTGGCGCTGCCGCAGATGGCTCCTATGGATGCGATCGAAGGAGGAATGAGCGACCGGAAGGCGCTGCCGAAGATCACGCCTATGGATAAGATCATCGTGGCGATCGCGGGGCCTTTGTTTTCGATCCTGCTTGCACTCGGTGCGGCTGTGATTGTTTGGGCTGTGGGTAAACCGAAGGATTTTTATCCGACGACTACGATCGGGTATGTTGAGACCGGAAGTCCGGGCGACAAGGCAGGTATTTTGCCTGGTGACAAGATTCTGGAGATCAACGGGAAAAAGGTAAACGGATTTGCAGGAACTTTGGAGAGTATTTCCGAAAGTATCGTTTTGAGCAGTGGGGATCAGATTGAATTTCTTGTGGAAAGACCGGGGGCTGATGAGCCGGTCAAGCTGCAGAGTGGTTTCGACAGGCCGGATACAAAGTGGTTTCAGCGCAGTGGTTTGAGGAATGTGGGGCTGGCTCCGATGGGAGACGCAATAGTGGGGAAAGTGGTGGAGAATGGGCCTGCAATTAAGGCAGGGCTGGAAGAGGGTGACCAGGTGATGAGTGTGGATGGGCAGCCCTTGTTTAGTCCTAGTCAGCTGTCTCAGTATCTAAAGAAAGTGGGTGAGAAGGAGGTGGTTATCGGAATCAAAAAGCCTTCGGGAGAAATGGTTGAAACCAAGATCGCGGCTGAGGTTCCTGCTTCCCCTGAAGGTATGAGTCCAAAGATCGGGATACTCTGGAGCCAGACCAGTGATGTGGATATGCGGATCGTGCATCCGAATCCATTCACACAGGTGTGGGACAGTCTCACAATGATGTGGGTGACGGTAAGCAAAGTGGCTGATCCGGGTTCAGATATTGGGGTGGATCATCTTAGCGGGCCTGTGGGGATCGGTAAGCTGATGTTTTCCTTCATGCAGATGGAGGATGGCTGGAGGCGTGTTCTTGGATTTATGGTTTTATTCAATGTGAACCTGGCGGTGCTGAACATGCTGCCGTTCCCTGTTCTGGATGGCGGGCATATCACCTTGGCGATTCTTGAGAAGATCGCGGGGCGCCCTGTGCAGACGAAGGCTCTGGAGGTGATTCAGACCGCTTGTGCGCTGGCTCTGATCTCGCTGATGCTCTATGTGACGAGCAAGGACATCGGCGATGGATTCGGGCGCGGTGGAGGTGGCTCCAGCGGTGAAATCAAGTTTGCGCCCGAGTAGTGTCCGATGTCCGCTTTGGAGAATGCATCGGAGGTTTCTGACTCGGGACTTTGCGACCGATGCGGAAAGGAGAGTATCGGCGTGCTGGGCGAAGAGATCTTATGCGAGGATTGTTATCACGGGGAGAGCTCGTGTTGTAGCGGGTCTTAGAGACTGTCTGAAAAATGCCAAACGAGTGGCTCGTGGTTTATTTGGAAGATTCATTTGCGACCATGTCGA
>JBPOGC010000135.1:0-8098 GCA_051251795.1 Luteolibacter sp.
GCCCAGATCGCAAGACTCGAAGACCTAGCCACCCGCAACCCAATGGTCTCCGAAACCGAGATCAAAGCCCTCCAGGATACCCTCAAGGAAACAAAACAATCCCTCTCCGAAGCCCGAGTCCGCCTGGACTCCCTCCGACTCATCGTCCTCTCATAAGAGCAGCGCACAAAGCAGGCGCCCTCCCGCCGGAGAAGGTGCGTCCCCGCGCCGGGAGTTAAAGACACCGTCCCCGCCGCCAGTGCAGAAGCTTCCTCAAAAGCGGCCAAGACACCCGCTCAGTAAAATGCGGAATGAGACACCCAACCCGGTTTAGAGAAGCACGACTCGTCGGAGCCGCAGCCCCTCCTCGTGAGAAAAATGATTCTCTGAGCGAGCCAATTTAGGATGTATGTGAGTCAATTTGACTGTGCCATTCTGACGCCAAGCTGGCCAATATGGCACATATGAACAGGTATCCCTTGAATTTTGAGAACTTATCTTTTCGCCCGCGTTTCGAAACACTATCCTGATCGCTAGAATCTTTTTGAAAATTTCGAGCGCAGAACCCTCAAAACCAATAGGTTTTGTCGAACAAAGTGTCTATTTTTTGGATTAAAAATAATGTAAATCTTAAACTTAAGGACCTCTTAATATTCATACGTAGATTTGGTGCATGCTTTGCGAGAAGCAATGCCAAGAGCCAAGAGTCTACATTTGTCGTCCGGTGCTCTTTTGAGATGAAACACCAGATATACACAAATGAAATATTACAACAACCTCAGTGACTTTGTCACAGCCGCAAGGGATACATCAAACCAGTCGATTGTCGCAAATTCTGCAACTACAAATTTCTCTGGAAGGACAAAATACGCAGATGCCACGAATAGTCGCTCTCCAGACAATGTTCGTAACGAGGGTGTCAGTGCGATCCTCGAAGGCCATCATGTTTATGCTATGGTTCAGTTTAGACCCCGACTGACCACTTCAGGTAATGTTGAAGATCGTAAGAAGAATATTACCCTTCTCGCCGACTTGGTTCAGGCCGCGAAAATTATTGCACGCCGTTATGATGGTGCCCTGCTAGAAGCTCAAGGATCTGTAGTTCACATCTTTCTTCCAGACGGCACAAACTCTCATAAAGCAAATGAGGCCTCAATTGAGCTTCAGGCATATATCAATTCGAATTTGAGAAAGAAAGCTGGCGACGACTTTCAAAAATCCCTCGTAGCCCATTCTTACGGGCCAACAATTCTGGTAGGCTCTGAGGATTTTCATGGCGACAACTCAATCGTTTCACTTGCACCTGCGGCAAATGCCCCAGCAAAAGTCCTCTGGATGAAGTGGGAAGAAATCCCTAATGGGTCCATCCTCGAAGTAAATTTAGATGGCAGATATAGGATGATGGAAGATTCTCGGGAAGAAATGCTTACGGAAAAGGTCGCTGCAGCATCGGTGATCGTAGCAAATTCGATGCAGACGATTAATTTCTCTGAATCGAGATCATCTCAGCGTGATTTCCCATCGGTTGATTCGCCCGACAGCCCGACGGTTGATGAGCCTCGCAAATACTTCTCGATCTCTTTCCGAGCAGACATAGAAGGATTTACCTCGAGCGTCGCCAGCGCTTTTGCCAAAGGTGAGGAGGCAGTTCGATTACTAGCAGCTGAGTTTCATCAAGTGATGTCCCACGCGCGGAATTTCTGCACGACAGCCGAGTGCGTCCACCTGCCATGGGCTGGAGACTGCTTTAATCTTCTTCTATCTTTCTCCGAGAGGGAATCGTATTCCGACGCTCGTGAGAGGCGGATTCTGACAGTTGTCCTCGACTTCACCAGACATATGGAGAAAAAATTTCCGAACTTGCGGTGGGCTTTCTCTATCGCAGGAGGTGATCTAGAGTCTGCTCAAAGTTGTAATACTCTTGTAAGCCGTATCTCACTAGGTAGAAGCACTCTTTTGTTGGCAACTGGTCTACCTGTTCAACGGAGCCTACAAGGGCTCGCATCCGAAAGTCCAGACGAGGACAGGGGAATACTGTGGCGGGAAGATGCTTCCCATCTCGATCAAGACCTTTTGAAGATACTCGTCAAAGCAAATGGTGGTGAAAATTACCGTGATTTTAGCAGAACTGATCTTGAAACAGTTCAGGAGGAATTTGATTTTAGACCTAGCCCAGCCCCTTATAGGTCAAAGATAGTCCCCGCAGCAATCGCCGCAAAAGTTCCCAGCATCAAAGGCCATTTTGGATGATTGCTCCGAACTGGGACGCTCAAAGCCTAGCAAACGCGATCGCTAATTACCTACAGAATCCGGAAATTACGCAACTGGGTATCTATCAATTTATAACGGGGATACTGCATGTAAGACCGCTCCGGCATATTTCTGAAAAAGCGATTCATGTGCCTGTCTCTGTATTAGTCTCACCCTTCTGGATTGAGTTTATTCCAAAATTCCGAGTAACCGATAATCCTGAGTGGATCAGATGCGGTGCTGATTGGCACATCTTTAATGATCGAAGGATATGTCTTGAATGGCACGAGCGTTGGAAGGATCACCTTGAAGAATTAAATTTGAAAACCCGTGCATATATCCCAGATTTGGCGGCTCAATGGATAACTAATTCAGCCGCTCATATTTTGGAAGTACACTACACGTGCCATGTTACTAATCGGAACAGCTGGCCCAAATCAATACCAACTTGGCCTCATGCGCCAAAGGCTGCCTCCGCAGAATATATTGCTGAAAAGAAACGCACCTCCAGAAAACCATGAAAGAGAATAATTCAGACCAAAAAACCATCGAACATTTGATCAAATGCTACGACAATGTTCAGAGTGTAATTCGATTTCTCGATACTAAGGCTGCAGCAGTGTTTACGATTTCAGGAGTCTTTCTTGGGATGATAGCCACCAGTGATTACGAGTGGGGCGTCTCGAGTCGCTACTTCCTGGCTCTTACAGTTATATTTATCTTAGGGGCTCTCCTATTCTCATTGCGAACAATCAAGCCAAATCACGGACCAAAGAAATCTGAGCAATTCTCTTTGCTATTCCCCGCTCTTGATCCCAAAGCGAAAACTGCGGAGGGCAACCCCGTAGATATCACTTCACTTGTGCAGCAGAAGATAGATAAGTTGAGGTCTCAATCTGAATTCACTCACGAATTTTCCAGTCAATTTTCCCATTTGCATAAGCCCCTGGTAAGGAAGATTTCTTCTCTTCGAAGCTCAATAAATTCCTTAGTGGTCGCGATCGTGTGTTTTGTCATCTGCCTCATAGGGAAAACGTTTGAGAGAAAAGAAGAAAAACAACTACGAGTAGCTACCCAGACTCAGATTATGGACTCTGTGACTCTAAAACTAGATGAGTCTACAAAGGTTTCCTTGATCGAAACTATTGCACCAATACGGAGTGCAACCATCCGGGAAAATCCGAAATTGGATCTGGAGCAATAGAGACAACCTATCAGAGATCTGGGAATAGTATTTGGAGTCGCAAACGGGGTAAGTCCCAGCTAACTAACATAGTTCTTCGTAAAGAGGGCTGCCTTAAAGCGACATTAGCAGTCTAAATGTTAGTTAGTGGAGACTGACCCCAAAAATTGGCAGGATAAGCGCTTGAGATTGCTACGGGACAGTTACTCAGTAGATCGTTAGGAAGATTTGCGTATAACCTGAACAACCAGACCTCCCACGACAGTTCCTGATCCCAGTAGTACGGGTATCAAGTCAGGTCTCAAAATTAGCGCGATGCAATAGACACATGAAGCTAGGCAAAAGGCTATCATGGTCATATAACGGACCCATCTTTTTCTGGTGATTTCTTCCTCTTCACGTTGCACCATCAGGCTTGTCTGTTGCCGTTTTTTTTCATTGTCAGCTCCAGATTTATCGATGTCAGTTTTGATTCTGAAGATTTCTATCTGGTGCAAGTCTTCTGCGTGTCTTGCTTTTTGATTTAATTCGCTTCTACGGATATAAACTGCTTGAGGTTGACTATTCTGGGGCGCTAATTTTATTGCCTTGTCTCCTCGTAGAGCACTTGAGCTGGGTTCGGCCGCGTTTTGAAGTTCCGCTGTTTCAATTTTGGTTGATGGATTGCGCTTCTCTTTAATTAGGGAGGCCTGCTGATCCGATTTTGGGCGCAAGGACATACTATTTTAGAATATGTATTTTGGCAGGCGGAAGATTAGATACGGAATCGAATAGGCGTTTACCCTCTCGAATTCCAGCTTCGGTAAGTCTGTAGCCGATGCTTGCTTGACCGGATGCTTCTTCAAGAATCTTGACAAAGCCAATCTCCGGGTTCGCATATTGGCGGATAACCCGAGCAGGATTACTTACTTTTTTACCAAGTCTTTCCAAAGTACTGGCCACATTGGCTACCCGCAATAATCCGTTACCGTCTAACTCTTGCATCTGATAAGAGCAGGTCAACATGCATGTCTGTAAGTTGAAAAGATCGTCAATAATCCAAGTTGACTCTTGAGCAAACTCCTCCTCCTTGTATCGCTTATCTTGACAATCAAGGATCTGATTACGCTGATTCTCAGGGAGACGCATAATCTTGGTAAGCGCCTCACCAATTTCAGGGCGGGATCGGAGCAACCCAAGCAGGCTTACTGAAACCTTGGCTCCTGGATCGTTCAATTGACTCTCAAGACAGGAAGATGCCTCAAAGAGCACCTTTTGCCCAGCGTCGTCGAGTAATGCGTATGCCACAAGTGCATCGGTTAGGTCTGCAATGGCGTTCGGAACGTGTACAGAACTCAAGGACATATTTGATTAATATGTCACTGAATTCTTCAGGTCAAGCCGTAAAGAGGGATAAATGTTTTATCGATTACGATTAGGACAACATTGACAGAACATTAATTTAAGGCAAATCAATATTTTAGAAAACTTAAGTAAACATAAAATATTTGGGGTCAGTCTACTTGGGTTCAGTCCCGTCTCTGGACGGGGTCTGGACGGGGGGTATGAACCGACCACATAGGTAACAGAAAAACCGAGGACATGGGTTACACATTAGACTGGGAGTATGCCCTGGAAAATCGTGTCACCAATGGAACAAAAACAACAATTTATCAGCCTGCTCTCGAGCGGTCAATTTACCATGTCCGAACTTTGCAGGACCTTCGGGATCTCGCGCAAGACCGGACATAAATGGCGCGATAGGCACGCTGTCGAGGGGATGGCCGGACTTGCACCCCGGAGCCGTGCGCCGAAGTCTGTAACATGCCGGACTGATGAGGCTGTGGAGCGGCTGATTGTTGCCGAAAGGCGCCTTCATCCGACTTGGGGAGCTAAGAAGATCCAGCATGTGTTGGGAACCAAACACGGGCTGGAGCGTCCACCGGTGGTGAGCACGGTTGGTGAGGTTCTCAAGCGGTATGGGATGGTGAAGGCACGTAGGAAGAAGGGTGGGATTTTCAAAGTGGAACGAGGCACGCTGACCGCGCCGGAACGCTGTAACCATGTGATGGGTGTGGATTACAAAGGTTGGTTTAGACTGGGCGACGGAATGCGTTGTGATCCCCTGACAATGAGCGATTTACATAGCCGCTATTTGATGAAGACGGAGGTGATGCCTGACATGACGGTAAAGTGGACGCAGCGGGAATTTCGTAATGTCTTCAAGCAATACGGACTGCCCGAGATCATCCGCGTGGACAATGGATCACCGTTTGCATCAAGCGGCCCGGGTGGCTTGAGCAGGTTGAGCGTATGGTGGATCGGGCTGGGGATAGAGGTGCAGTTCAGCCGCCCGGGATGCCCTCAGGACAACGGTTGCCATGAACGTATGCACCGGACAATGAAAGCGGAATGTTGCAAGCCGGGTAGCGCGAACCGACGGGCGCAGCAGCAGCGGTTCAACAGGTGGAAAAAGGTGTTCAACGAGGATCGCCCGCATGAGGCACTGGGGATGAGAACACCTGCGGAAGTGTATCAACCCTCGGCGCGGCGACTCGATGAGCGTATCAAACCGAGGCTCTATGATGCGGGTGTAAAAACGAAGCGTGTAAACGGTGCTGGGTTCATTTCGCTGAACGGAAACACCTGCTATGTCGGCGAGTCACTGATGGGAGTGGATGTGGCCGTTGAGGAGTCTGCAGAGACCGGGTTGCTGGCGATTCGATATTCAAATGTGAAGTTGGGGTGGTTGGAACCGACTCCCAACGCTCGGCTCCGGCCTCCGGCCTATGCCGAGCGTTGGGAGTCGAAGCTTGCACCTAAAACCTATGAAAAGTAGAAGGAGAAGTGTAACCCATGTTATCGGTTAGTTTGTAACCTATGTTCCCGTTCAAACCGGGTCAGGTGTCTCATCTCTGGACGGGGTCAGGTGTCTCATCCCGCATTTTCTGGAAATATCTAAGGAGCCAGGTGTCTCACATCAAAGGGGTCAGGCAGAGATTTGGAGCGTTGAACGATTCTCTGACCGAAATTAGATCGGTCGCATCAATCACCCTCTCTTTGGCCGTTGTAAGCAGTCTGTTTGCCCCTCCTTTACTTACACACATCGACACCTGGTTTTACTCGGCCTTGCAAACTCCCTGCGATCATTCACAACTTATGAATGAAAAACCCTCTCCTTTTCATCTTGGTCTCTGCCATCCTATCACCCTGGATCCTTGCCCAACCCATTGAGCGCGCCACCATAATCGGAATACCCGCCGGCTCGGTTAAATACAAAGACGCCCTCCTACACGACGTCCTTCTGGACGCTCAGAAAACCGCAGCAAAAAAAAGCATCCTACTCACGGCTGACGCAGCCGTGCTCCAGGACGCCGCACAAAAGACAATCACCCTTGAAGCAGAAGGCCTCACCCTCGATGCCCTCCTGGAGTTCTCCACCCGCTCAACGGGAACCGAATGGAAACTGGACAAGGCCATCACCGTCTTCTCTTCGGAGAAAGCCAAAGCCGCCTACAAAAAGCGCACCTCTTCGGAGACACACAAGAAACTCAGCCAGATCATCATCCCGGAGATCAGCTTTGAGAATCTCGACATACCCTCAGCCCTCGCAAAAGTCCGCTCGGAAGCCATCAAGATCGCTGGACTCGGCTCAGTCCCCAAAATCGATCTTACCCGGAAACTGATTACCAAAACCATTGTCAATCTGAAGGTGAAAAACGCCTCCGTGACGACGCTCTTCGATCTTCTGGTTTCTTCGTCCGCTAGCTCCGTCGAACTCGGATTGGATGACTTCACCATCGTCATCATCGATGAAGCCAGCCGCCGTGAAGACGCACTGCGCGCCCGCCGTGAAATGGCTTTTGGAAGAAATAGCGGCGGTGCCGATCCTTTCGCCGCCCCCTCCGGAGGAGCATCGTCGTTATCCGCGAGGAGACCGTCGAAATCATTCCGACCCAATCCCGGCGACTCCATAACACCTCCTACACCCTTCAATACCGAATCCTACAGCCACTTCGGCGACAACCCGTTCTTCTCACCCCTCCAGGAGCAGCTCTCTACCTTCTCCGTAGACGTCGATACCGCCAGCTACTCCAACGTCCGGCGCATGATAGTAAACAAGTCACACGTCCCCCTGGATGCCACTCGCATTGAGGAGTTCGTAAACTACTTTTCCTACGACTACGCCCCACCTGCCACCGGCGAAGCGGGAAAACCCATCACCTCCCCTCCCTTCGCCGCTCACATCGAATCCGCATCCGCCCCTTGGGCACCCGACCACCGTCTCGTTCGAATCGCCCTCAAAGGCTACGAAATCGGTTGGGAAACCCGCCCTCCTTCCAACCTCGTCTTCCTCCTCGACGTCTCCGGCTCAATGTCGCCCCCCAACAAGCTTGGGCTCGTAAAGGAAGCTCTCGGGCTCCTTATAAAACGCCTCGACGCTCGCGACCGCATTTCCATTGTGGTCTACGCTGGTAGTTCAGGGCTTGTACTACCTCCCACCCCTGCCAATAAAACCAAGAAAATCCTCCGAGCACTCAATAACCTCGAAGCCGGAGGCTCTACAAACGGCGGCGAAGGCATCCAGCTCGCTTACAAAACCGCACGCGAGCAATTCAACCAGCTTGGCAACAACCGCGTGATCCTCTGCACCGATGGCGATTTCAACGTAGGCACCACCGACAAAGGCTCGCTCGTCAAACTCGT
>JBPOGC010000136.1:0-8003 GCA_051251795.1 Luteolibacter sp.
TCGGAGATGGCGACGCCGAGGAATCTGTCTGATTTAATTCGAAGCTTTGCCCCGGCGCGCCATTCCTATAACGTTCTGCAAGAAATATGACACCCGACGAAGCAAAAGATCTTAGCCATCTCCTCGCCCGAATCGGTTCCCATCTCGTTCAGAGCGTTGCGTTTGTGAAAGACCACGATACGACGGAGCACTTCAAAGAATACCGAACGGTGGTCGGCAAGTTGATGGGCGACTTGTATTTGGATGCGATGGTGCCACTTTATCATCGGTTCCCAGAGCTTCTACCAGACTATCTAGACGGAACTTATAAGATTCCAGAGTCCGCATACTTACCCAGATTCTATGGAACAGACACTGGAGGCGGCACAGGCGACGCTAATCCAATTGATAAAGAAGCAGAATCGGGTAGGTGAGGGACTCTAACCCTCACCCCCCACACCACCGGACATGCGGATCCGCATCCGGCGGTTCCAATCCGTCATGCTGTCGCGAGCTGCCCTTTCGGACCTCCCGGATAGCGAATGGCGATCCATCGTTCGTTCAGGTTGGGAACCCCTTGTTCCTTTAGCCACGCGTCGGTCATCGCTCGATGCACGATGCTGTTGCGGCTCATTCTCCAGTGCCCTTTGCGGCTGCGGCTCGCCATATGCACCTCATCGCGGTCGATGCCCAGACTGATGAGTTTGCGTCTTCGGGTGCGCGGCCTCCCCCATTGCTTCCAATGGTAGAGTCGCACCCTTCGGCGCATCCATTGGTCGAGCCCAAGGATTTCCCGATACGGGATACCACAAGCATAGTAGTTGATTGCTCCGCAAAGATATTGGCTCAAGTCGACCATCACCTTGCCCGGCGAGACTCCCCGCGTTCGCTTGGTGATGGCACGGACTTTCTCCTTGAGCTTCTTTTGACTCTTATCCGTCCAGCGGATTTTCTTGCGCTGGATTCGGAAGCCTAGGAAACTCGCTTCGTTGAGCGGAACCACTCCGCTTTTGGTCTCGTTGACAGTAAGCCTGAGCCTACGCGAGATGAAGTGCGTGACGCTTTCGAGCACTCTCCGTGCGGCGCGTTGGCCGTGGCAGAGGATGACGAAGTCGTCGGCGTATCTCACGAAGGCGTGCCCCCGTTGTTCGAGTTCCTTGTCGAGTTCGTCGAGTAGGATGTTGGCAAGCAGCGGACTCAGGGGACCACCCTGTGGCACTCCGCTTTCACTCTCTTCGCGGATTCCGTCGGGCAGGATGACTCCAGCTTTCAGGAACTTCGCGATGAGTCCCAGCAGACGGGCGTCGCTGACGCTCTCGCGCAGCTTGGCCATCATCTTCTGGTGGTTTACGGTGTCGAAGAAGGTCTCCAGATCGCAATCGACGACATGGCAGTGGCGTCCTCCCTTGCCCTTTGTTCAGGCTCATCGTGCGCATCGCTTCGATGGCCTGATGAGCGCTGCGTCTGGGTCGGAACCCGTAGCTGTGTTCGCTGAACTTCGGTTCGTGGATTTCGCCCAACACCTGCGCGATCGCTTGCTGGATCACCCGATCCAACACCGTTGGTATGCCGAGGGTGCGGAACGCTCCCCGACCTTTGGGAATGAGCACACGGCGCACCGGTGACGGGCGATAGTTCCCGTCGCGTAGTTTGGCCGCAATGGTTCCCCAGTGGCTGCGGATGAACACGGGGAACTCCCCGACGCCCATCCCGTCCACTCCTGCCGCCCCTTTGTTGGCCTTCACCTGTTTCCAGGCTCGTGTCATATTTTCGGACGATAGCACCTGTTCGAACAGGTCGTCACGGACTCTCTCTTTCTCTGACTGCTTCGCCTCCATGTCTCACTTCCCCATGCGGGTTCGTCGTGGTGGATAGGCTCCGCAGATTGGAGTCCCGTTATCGGTTCGGCCCTTCGTTGGATTGAGACCTCCGGCAATTTTGCTGTGCTTCATGCACTCCGGCTCGTTGATCCAATTACTATGACCTCTGCTGACTCCTCGCCGATCACGATGGACGTTGCCGCCCGTCGCGCTGAAGCCGAATCGGCTCCCGCATGTCGACGAGGTCTCCCCACATAAGAGCGGGAACCTCCGCCACCCAAGCGCCCCTTTTACCTGCGGAGAAGAAACGCACGGCTTCGCTGTGTTGTGCCAGCTCACCTGTCTCCGTCGGCCTCGTAAGGGGTTTTTGTTCATCGCCTGATGGCTTTCCCATAGCCTGCTTTCCCACGCTCGGTCACCCTCACGCAGTTGGCTTCTGGTAGTGCTTTGTTCTTTCATCGTTTCATCACACAGGGGACTTGAACCCCTTTTGGTTCCCGCCCATGATGGGCATACACAAGGCGGAGATGGCGACGCCGAGGAAGCCGTCTGATTAAATTTAAGCTTTATACCGGCGCGCCATTCCTCAAACGTTCTACAAAGAAATATGAAGACCACAAAAAACCTACTAGCTCTGAGTCTTTTCGCGACACCATTGCTGCCAGCATTCAACTTGCCAGACAAATAGTAGCATTCAACTTGCCAGACTAGCATTCAACTTGCCAGACAAATAGTAGGGTTTCCCATTGCAATCATCATTCAACTTGCCATTCAACTCATTCAACTTGCCTCATTCAACTTGCCCATTCAACTTGCCAGACAAATAGTAGGGTTTCCCATTGCAATCATGTATCCAGCGGCTAAGAAGGGATATGGCAGCTGCAAATACGCGAAAGAGGTTCCTGGCTCCTTGGACTGGTTCGGAGAAGAAACCTACCATTTATCACTGTATCTCCCGTGTTGTGGATCGGAAGTTCGTGTTCGGCGATGAGGAGCGGGAAGCATTTCGTATGTTCATGCGGATGTATGAGAATTTCTCCGGCTGCCGGGTGCTTTCCTACTGCGTGATGTCCAATCACTTTCATCTGCTCCTTGAAGTGACTCCCCTGCCGGAGGGCGGGATTTCTGATGAGGTCTTACTTGAAAGACTCACTGCCCTTTACGGCGAAGCACATGTGGAAGGTGTTCGAATTGAGCTCGCAGCGGCTCGGGAGGAGGAGAAAGCCATGGCGGCTGATGATTTCAATGATGAGGGCGACCTGTTGCTCCGCTCAGACGTAATCCAAATTGCCACGTAATCCAAATTGCCAGACAAATAATAGGGTTTCTTGTTGCAATGGTGTATGCAGCCGCTAAGAAGGGACATGGCAGCTGCAAATACGCGAAAGAGGTTCTTGGCTCCCTGGACTGGTTCGGAGAAGAAACCTACCATTTACCACTGCATCTCCCGTGTTGTGGATCGCAAGTTCGTGTTCGGCGACGAGGAGCGGGAAGCATTCCGCATGTTCATGCGGATGTATGAGAATTTCTCGGGCTGCCGGGTGCTTTCCTACTGCGTGATGTCCAATCACTTTCATCTGCTGCTAGAGGTGACTCCCCTGCCGGAGGGCGGAATTTCTGATGAGGTTTTACTGGAAAGACTCACTGCCCTTTACAGTGAAGCACACGTGGAAGGAGTTCGGGTCGAGCTCGCAGCGGCTCGGGAGGAGGAGAAAGCCATGGCGGCTGTTGATTCCATTAATGAGGGTGAACTATTGCTCCGCTCAGACGAGATCAGGGCACCCTATCTCAAGCGCATGCATAATCTGAGCTTGTTTATGAAGGGCTTGATTCAACGTTTCACACGCTGGTTTAACAGGAAACACGAACGCAGAGGAACTCTGTGGGAGGATCGGTTCAAAAGCGTAATCGTAGAAAGCGGAACTGCGGCACGGACGATGGCAGCGTATATCGACCTCAATCCAGTGCGGGCTGGTATGGTCGAGGATCCAGCGGAATATCGCTGGAGCAGCTACGGTGAGGCGGTGGGAGGCGGAAAGAAAGGGAATGGCAAAAAGGCCAGAGAGGGATTGGTTAGGGCGTGCATGAGCCACAAGGACTATGGTTTCGACGCCGGACGCTGGAAGGATGTGTCACGAATTTACCGCAGGGCTATGGGTCTGGCCTTGGGGAGGAAACCTTCTAACTACAAAGCCCGGACCTCAACGAAGGAGGGCATTTCGAAGAATGAGGCTGAGCTACTTGCGTCAGAGGAAAACGAAACAAACTTACCGGATTTGGATATGGCTGCGATGCTCCACCACCGGATCCGATATTTCACAGATGGGGTGGTGATTGGGAGCAAGGGGTTTGTTAACGATTCGTTTCTAGCGGCACGGGATAGGTTTTCATCAAAAAGAAAGGATGGAGCACGCCGGATGCGAGGGGCTGCTTCTGCGGCAAAGGATCACTTGTGGTCTGCTCGTGACCTGAGGGTAGGAATCTAATTCGGTTTTCGGGTGGAAATCGCTTACCTTCACGGACAAGAAGCCCGATCGGATTGGTGAACCAGTGAGCCTCGCGGCCTGCCCGGACTCTCCAAATTGCGTCTGTAGCGAGAATGGAGCAGGAGGGCATGCGATCGAGCCAGTGAGCTTTCAGGGAGACGCCGGGGCGGCGTGGTCAAAACTCCAGACTGTTCTGCAGGAGTCAGGGGGCGAGGAGGTTCGAACTAGCGAGCAATACCTTTGGTTTGAATTCCGAACGCCGTTGATCGGGTTCATCGATGATGTCGAGTGTCGCTTGAATCGCACCCAGCAACTGATCGAGATCCGCTCGGCTTCGCGTGTAGGCCACAGCGACTTGGGGACGAATCGCAAACGCCTGGATACGATCTGTTCCGGATCAGTGGACTCAAACAAGAGCATATCGCGTTTTTCCATAATATGTAATTGAGACCGATGCCTATGGACCCGCAATTACCTTTAGACGCCCGAAAAGTTTTCCATCAACCGCTAAACTCTTGCTGATGGTGATAGTTACAGTCTGGAGGCCGTCGATAGCTGTGCCTAACGCCACGCCAGTGCCAGTTGGCGAGGTGATATTTACATCCGTCCAACCATTGAGATCAGACCCGTATTGAAACACTTGCACTGTGTCGGAAGTAGAGGCGGCCAAGCGAGTGAAGGAGAATACAAAGTTTTCACCAGAGGCGTCTAGCTGCGGTAGGATTTCCATGTCGGTTACCATCGGATTACCGTTGAGCGTGTATTCCAAAACGGTCGCTATGCCGTCGGCCTCAGGGTCACTGGTGTAAGCGGTGTCGCTAAGCGAGGGGTAAAATGTCAGCCATGACGCATAGTCCTTCACCACCGATGAGAAGTAGAGACCCTCGATCTCCGTATCTGTGAGCGCTACGTTGTAAAGCCGCACGTCGTCGAGCAAACCATCGTAGGAAAACGAGGAGATCTGGCCTCCAAAAGTGCCCGCCGTGATACCGTCCATGGTTTTGACCATACCCGTCCCGCTATGCCATAGAGCCCCATTCAGATAGATCTGCATACTCCCGGTTGAAGCATTTTTAGTGAAGACCCAATGGTTCCACTTCCCTCGAAAGTCAGCGCTGGTTGCGGTCTTATTGATCCGGTCGAAGGACGATTCTCCACTATTTCCTGCATCCCAATAGACATTCAAATTATTCCACGGCAGATGGATATTGAGCACGCGATTTCCCACGCTATCCGTGGCGAAAAAGACTGAGTCATTACGTGGTTGAGTCGTATCACCATAGACCCACATCGCGATTGTGATTTCTGAACTTAGATAACCAAGAGCTTCGGCAGGGATCGTGACTCTCGCACTGCCTGCGTCGAAATCCAAAGCATTCCCCGTCTGGCCAGATGTCCATGTGGCATCGGTAATCGCCCCATGGAAACGTCCAGTCTCATCGGTTGCGATTGATCCGCTGCCATCGTCAAGCTTCCAGTGAGCGAGCAAACCCTTTCCAACCGATGCTGCACCAAAAATATCAATTTCGCGCGCCACCACTGCTC
This sequence comes from Luteolibacter sp., assembly GCA_051251795.1. Lineage (GTDB taxonomy): Bacteria > Verrucomicrobiota > Verrucomicrobiia > Verrucomicrobiales > Akkermansiaceae > Luteolibacter. The sequence goes on from JBPOGC010000136.1 coordinate 5,831, forward strand.
CGACGGCATTCGCATCTTGCGTAATCTCGAAGGTGACGGCCTTCACACCGGTTGCAACCACCCCAGTTCCTTCGATTGTTTCCAGATTCTGTGTCACCGTGTCGCTATTGAGCACCCCTTGGTCCCCAGTTCGAAATAAAACCTTCGTCCAGTATTTCGTCGTCGGCGCATTGGGTTCCCAGTGAGTGCCTTCAACCAAGGTCGCAGTGGAATCATCCACAAAAGTCAGCACGATCGAATACCCTTGGTTGGAGCGTCCGCCTGAAGCTGTATCCCAGCCGAAAACAGAATCGATTCCGGTGATATCATAGCCGCTGGTATTCACTGACGTATCGAGCGTCACCGTAAAGGTATTGCTACTGTCCATAGTCACGTCCACGGAGTTAGCCGTCGTCCCATTAAACAATTGTGCATGCTGTGTGCCGACTCCATTGCCACCCGTAGAGGAACTACTTGAGTATTGCGTTTGAGCCAGATCGTTAGCGCTCACCGTCGGCGCAGTGCTTGATGTTACAGTCCTCACCAATAGGTCGGGCATATTCGCATCACGAACTGCCTCTAAGACGTCCAATGAATCCTGTGAGACAGTCCCATCCTCCCACATCATCATATTGAAACTCAATGGAGCGTTGAGTGCCTTGGCATTCTCCACATAGGAAAGTGCATTTGCAGCCGATAACGAGGTATTGATTGCTTGGTCCTGGAGGTAAACGCCCCAGGAGTTCTCCATTGTAAACATCCCGTGTTGCAGAAGGCCGGCACTGGGACCATCGGTCAGAATGCCGTCACCACCTGCGGGCGCGCTCCCCAAAAGAGTGCTTCCCCGATGATTTTCACCAAACATCACGTCTTGGAAGTCCGTCATACGAACCGCCACCCATGGGTTGTAGGAAACGAGACGGTTCGGATTCCCCGCTCGCGCCGCAGCGCCGAAACGCTCGAAAGGCGATGGATAATAGACCATTCCACCATCAATAAACCACCCGTCTAGCTTCTCCCCATAACGGTTTCCAATCTCAGCTATGATCGTCGTCCAACTATCAAAAAAGATGCTACGGTCACCAGTGCCTCGCTGCGTAAACTCTGTGCGCGGAAAACTTTCATCGAGAAACCATGGAGCCTCAAATGCTTCCCCACGATGATAGTAGAGCATGAAATCGATCCCTTCCGCATCAAGTGCGTCCATCACCTCACCGATCAGGTCGCGGCTGGAAGTGTGGGAACTGTCACCAAAATAGCCGTCTACCGAAGCAATCGGCGCATTGATTTTATATTCCCGCCAAGTCGACGACCAGATGACATAGGAAGCTCCGGTTCCCTTGACCATCTCGACGAAGGCCGGAACGTTAAAATCGTTGGCTTGGTCTTCGAGGCTCTTTCTGCCCCCACTTTCTGGATAGCCCCAAGCTCCATACTGAAACATCAAACCGTAGCCCGCCTGGCTAAACCATGTGTTATCTACCTTGAAATCAGCGATGCGCTGTTCATACGCAGCCCGATCGCTCTCGCGGATCAGTTCCAGTGATTTCATGAGGACATTTGCAGATGCCGATGTGCGAACCAGCTTCAAGGTGCTTGTTCCCGCCGGTAGCGAAATAATTCCAGCATCCTGCTTCGTCCATCCATCGGAACCCTTCGAGAAGTCGAGTGTTTCGCCCGTTTCGACGACACTGACGTTAAACGTCTCTCCAGAATTGGCCGAAAGCAAGGCGTCCACATGGTAGTCCGCAGCGGTATCAAGATAGATCGTCCACTGCATGTAGTCCGAAGTATCATCAAAGTCTTGGATCCATAAATGTTTGAGAGTCCCGGCACTACGGATCGTCAACCCGTCATTATGCTCGGAACCTCCCGCCATCAGAACGACAACATTATCTGTTGTCGCCGTCTGATCGAATACGATCGGATTGTCGCCGGACTGAGCAACCTGAGCAGTTGCATTGGAAACGGCGAGGCCGAGGGAAAAAAGGATCCGCGCTAAACCAACGCTTAATCCTAAATTTTTAATGTGAAACATCTGTTTGTTAGATGTGCTAGATAAATTGATAGGCGCTCGATTGAGCTCTTAAATTTGGTTTTCATGAAAGACTCTCTCCAATAAAAAAACCTGCACCCGACCGGGTGCAGGTTTCGCTTAGAATCTAGTCATTCAGACCAGAGAAGTCTATGCCCT
>JBPOGC010000137.1:0-7980 GCA_051251795.1 Luteolibacter sp.
TTTGTCATGCACACAGCATCCACTTTTCCGGCCACATAACCGTCCATGGACTCCACATAATCCATCCACGCGAATTCCACCTCCACACCTTCTTCCTTGAACCAGCCTTTCTGAATCCCTACTTCCCAGGCGATCCAGCCCGGCCAATCGGAATAGGCGATTTTCAATGGCTCTGCCATCGCCTGCCCCAAGCTAAGGGTTCCCAATACTCCGGCCGCAAACAGCCCCGACATCCAGTTCTTCGTCTTCTTCATACGTTTCGTTAGTTCGGATCAGGTCTGAGGTTCAGTGTGAACAATCGCAGAAACCTTCACACTTTTTACAGCAACGCCTGTGCCAATACGTTTCATCACCACCTCGCATCCCTCTCGGAAGCAGGCTCGGAAACTTTCCCCAAACCAACCTTGTCCTCCCTCGCTTGAGTTGCATATGGTCGCCCAACCTAAAAGAAAGCGTGTCAGATACTACTCCCAGCCACCACATCACCGGCATCCTTCCAGCTCGCTGGGGCTCCACACGCTTCCCTGGGAAACCCTTGCACCTTATTGCCGGAAAAACCTTGATCCAACACGTCTGGGAGCGCTGCCAGCAGACCACCAGACTGTCTGAAATCATCGTCGCCACTGATGACGAACGCATATCGGATGCCGTCTTCGCTTTCGGAGGAAAAGCCGTCATGACCTCCCCCAACCATCCCACCGGCACCGATCGTCTCGCAGAGGCCATTCAGCAGATCCCGGAGGCCACCCACGTTCTCAATATTCAGGGCGACGAACCACTCATCGATCCCGCACTCATCGACGATCTCGCCCGGGCACTCACCGACGACCCCTCGCTGCACATGGTTACAGCGGCAAATCCCATCGATCTTTTCGATCCCGCCACTGACGACCCCAATGTTGTAAAAGTCGTCCTGAAAGCCAACGGCCACGCCCTCTACTTCTCCCGTTCATCCCTCCCCTTTTTCAGAAATCCCGTGGAAGGCCTCCAGCCGCTTCGCCACAAAGGCATCTACGGCTACCGCCGCGACTTCCTGGAGACATTCGTCACCTGGCCGCCATCCCCACTCGAGCAAGCCGAATCCCTCGAACAACTCCGCGCCCTTGAAAACGGTGCCGATATCCGGGTCATCATCACCTCAGACACCTCTCCCGGCGTAGACACACCCCAGCAAGCCCTGGAAATCGAAAGCCTACTAAACGCATCTATCTAGATCACGACACAGTCACAAGCCTCTTCCTTGAGAGTTGAATTTTGAAAGTTGAAAATCACATGAAATATATCTTCGTAACCGGCGGCGTAGTCTCGTCCCTAGGGAAAGGCCTCGCCGCAGCCTCTATCGGCACCCTCCTCGAAGCTCGCGGTCTCAAGACCCTGATGCAGAAATTCGACCCCTATCTCAACGTCGACCCCGGCACCATGTCTCCCTACCAGCATGGCGAGGTCTACGTACTCGACGATGGCGCGGAAACAGACCTGGATCTGGGCCACTACGAGCGCTTCACCTCCGGAGTTCTCTCCCAGATGAACAATCTCACCTCCGGCCAGGTCTTCGATTCCGTCATCAAGAAAGAACGCCGCGGCGAATACCTCGGGAAAACCGTCCAGTTCATCCCCCACGTCACGGACGAGATCAAAGAGCGCATGCACAAGGTCACCAAGGACAATCCAGATGTGGATGTCCTCATCACGGAAATCGGCGGCACAGTCGGCGATATGGAAGGCCTCCTTTTCATCGAAGCCCTCCGCCAGTTCGCCTTGGAAGTGGGTAAGGATAATGTCTGTTTCATCCACGTCACCCTCCTCCCCTTCATCAAAGCCGCCGGTGAAGTGAAAACAAAACCCACCCAGCAATCCGTCGCGAAACTCCGCGAGCTCGGCATCCAGCCGGACATCATCATCTGTCGTACGGAAGCCGATCTCGATGAGGACAACCGTCGCAAGATTGCCATGTTCTGCAACGTTGAGAAAAAGAACGTCGTCGCCTTCCGGGACGTCGCTCACACCATCTACGAGTGCCCTCTCGATCTCCGCCGCGACAAGATCGACCGCCTCGTTGTCGATACTATCGGTCTCGGCCACACCCCGTCACCCGCTCTTGAGGACTGGGAATACTTCGTCCAGCGAGTCATCCATCCGAAGCACAAGGTCACCATCGCCGTCGCCGGAAAATACATCGAGCTCCAGGACGCCTATAAGTCCATTTACGAATCCCTCATCCACGCCGGTGCTCACCACGATACAAAGGTTCAGATCGTCCGCATCGAGGCAGAAGCGATTGAGACCCACGGCGCGAAATCAGTCATTGGTGAAGTCGATGGCATTCTTGTCCCCGGCGGCTTTGGCGACCGTGGTATTGAAGGAAAAATTCTCGCTGCAAAATACGCCAGGGAAAACAACATCCCCTTTTTCGGCATCTGCCTCGGCATGCAGATCGCCACCATCGAATACGCCCGTCACATGTGCGGATTGGAGAACGCGAACTCCACCGAGTTCGATAAAAACAGCCCGCACCCGGTCATCTGCCTCCAGGAAGAGCAAAAGGGCATCGAAGACATGGGAGCGACCATGCGTCTCGGCTCCAGCGAGTCCATCCTCTTTGCAGGCACCAAAGCCTCCGACCTCTACGGCGGTGCTGAACGCATTCACGAGCGCCACCGCCACCGCTACGAGGTAAACTCCGACTACCAGGACAAGCTTCAGGAAGGCGGCCTCGTCATTTCTTCTGTGTCCGCCATGGAAGGCCTCGTTGAGATAGTCGAACTTACGGAACATCCATTCTACGTCGGAGCACAGTTCCACCCGGAGTTCCTCTCAAAGCCGAACTACCCGCACCCATTGTTCTCCGGTTTCGTGGCAGCAGCCCTTAAAAGCGCCTCCGCGGACTTTGATAAAAGCACGGCAGCTTGCTAGCTTTGGAGTGCTGCGACGATTCGTAGCTTCTCCAATAAGGCTTTTCCCCTGGGAGAGGCCCGCCTTCTCTCTCATTGCTCTTTCCTACTAAAAGGGTACCTTTGTGCCCATGTACTTTTCGCGCCGCAAATTCCTCGCCACCACATCCGCCTGGGCGGCTTCATCTTCCCTTGGCTTCACGAAGTCCACGGATCACAAGACAGTCTCCATACTCCACACCACGGATCTGCACGGTCACATCCTCCCCACCACATCCTACACTGGTGCCACGGATGTCGGAGGCTTCGCCCGCTGCGCCACACAGATCCGTGCATGGAGAAAAGAGAATCCCGACTCACTCCTAGTTGATGTCGGAGACCTCTACCAAGGCACCGCCGAGTCCTTCAACAACCAAGGACGACTCTTCGTAGACCTCCTCGGAAACTTTGAATACGACGCTTGGACGCTCGGCAACCACGACTTCGACTGGGGTCCCGAAGTCCTTGAAAAAAACCTCCAAGCCTCAAAGACTGACATCCTAACCGCCAATCTCACAGGAGTTCCCGAAAACGTCATTCCATGGAAAATGTGCCAGGTCGGCGGTTTCAAAATCGCACTGATCGGCCTCATCACCCCTGGTCTCCCATATTGGCTCATGCCCGAGACCCTCGGCGGCATCTCTCCCATCGATCCCGCCATTTCCCTGAAAAAATCCATCGCCCAGGCAAAATCAGCCAAAGCCGATGCCATCATCGTTCTCGGCCACTTCGGTCACAGGAAGGAAGACGACTTCGCCAACCCCATCCGACACACACTCGCCACCGCACCCGGAGCTGACATCTTCATCGCAGGCCACACCCACCAGCATGTTCCGTCTCTCGAATTGGGCGAAACCCTCTTCACACAGGCGAACTACTTCGGCATCAACTGCGGCAAAATCGATCTCACCTTCGATACCAACTCCCGCAAGCTCATCGCGAAAACCGCCACCACATCCTACATGGACAAAAAGTTCGGTCTCGATCCCGGCGTCATAAACCTCTCCCAGCCCGACCTGAAAAAATCAAAGGAACAGCTCGCACGAAAACTCACCACTCTTACAGAACCCATAATCGATGACGGCCGCTACAGCCCTCTTCCAAAGTTCATCTGCAAATCCATCTCCGATACCCTCGCCAAAAACAAAACTCCTGTCGATGCCGTCTTCCACGGCACCTTCGGCACAAAGACAATCCCCGCAGGCCCCGTTACCGTGGCAGACGCTTGGAAAATCCTCCCTTACGAAAACACCCTCGTAACCGTCACCCTCACCCCCGCCCAACTCCTGGAAATCATAGCCGAAGACCGCAAAACCTATTCGGATCGCACCCTGTATCCATACGAAGTCATCTTCGAGGAACGCGTCCCCACCCGCATCCTGAAAGACGGCAGCGACCTCCCTCCGGAAAAACCAATCACCGTAGCCTTCAACAGCTACGACTCCCAATCCGGCGGCCACCGCCTCCTCCGCCTCCGCGAGCTGGTTCACCTCCCCACCTCAAACCGCACCCCCATCAACCTGAGCACCCGTGACGGCCTAATCGAATCCTTCCTCAATCTCTAAATTTCAATTCTCAATCTTCAACTTTCAAAGCGTTCCAACAAAACATCCCCAGACGGAGCGCGGACTTCAGTCCGCCCCAGAACCCAAGAAGAACAAACAAATACCGTGCCCAAGCTTCCGTGTATTCAGTGTATTCAGTGTATTCCGTGGTTAAAAAATTCCACTCCACCCAAGCAAAAAGATTCGTGAGATTCGTGGTTCCTATCCCACTCAACCCAAGCCAAAAGCTACAAGCCACTTGAAAGTTGGATGTTGAACTTTGAACTTTAAAAAAGAGGTGCCGCCCCCCTGTAAGCCGGATTCTGTCCACCCCGGTCTTACCCGGAGCTGGACGGTCATTTCTCTCAACCCGGCTTTCACCGGGCGCCCCGCTTGCGCGGAGTGCGACTAATACCCGGGAATGAACGGGCGGGCAGCCCTTTCCCTGTTATGTCTTGCACCTCTCGGGGTTTACACTGCCACTCCGGTTGCCCTCGGCGCGGTGGGCTCTTACCCCACCATTTCAACCTTACCTGTCCCCTTGCGGGTCATCGGCGGTATCTTTCTGCTGCACTTTCCATCCGGTTCACTCTCGATCCCCGTTCCCTGCTTTCACAAGGCGAGTCGCCCTACGGTGTCCGGACTTTCCTCAACAAGAGACTCACGTCCTCATTGCGACCGCCCGGGAGACGGCAGAGCGACTAACGCTGAAAACCACTCCAGCTGAAAGCTAAAAATTCAAACCCCTTCCACCAAAAACACATCCACAAAAAACCACGCTATCATCAGCACCCCCACCACAATCTTGAATCCCATCCCCGCCAGAATCCCCACAACGCTGCCCACCCCGGAATTCACGGACTCCCGCGTCTTCTTTTTGGCAAACATCTTCTCAAACCCGAACGCACCGATCAACGGCCCCAGCAAAAGTCCGAAAGGCAGGAAAAACAACCCCACGATCCCCCCTGCCAACGCACCGACTGCCCCCCACTTGCTCCCGCCAAACCACTTCGCCCCCAGCGATCCACTCACAATCTCAAACGTCTGCGAAACCACCATCAGCCCCACCAGCACCACAAAGCAAACCCAACCGATCCCCCCTCCCTCGCCAGCCATCAGCCGGTAGCAAACAGCTCCCGCCAGAATGATCAGATGCCCCGGAAGCACAGGCACCACACACCCGACCAGCCCCACAACCATCAGGAGAACAGTCACAACCCACATCCCTCCGTCCTGCAAATAATCCATCACCCCGGCATCCTAATCCCTTTTCATATCAACTAGCCAGCTCATCCGTCCGAATTCACCCCGTCCCGTGGAAAACATTCATCTCATTTTTCTACAAACTTGAATACAACCGAAGCCCAAGTAGTATCCCCTTCATGCGCTCTATCTTTTTCGCAACTCTCGCACTTCTCACACCCCTCGCAGCCCAGGAAACACACATGGTCGTCGAGGCCTATTCAGGCAAAATCCTTTCTGCCAAAGGTGCCGCTGAAAAACGCCCCGTCGCGTCACTCACAAAGCTGGCCACCGCAATAGTCGCCGTCGACTGGGCGGACGCCACCGGCAACAAACTCGCGGAATATCTCGTAGAAGTTCCGTCGATCGTCACCAGCCTCCCCACCAAAAGCCCCAACGGCCTCGTCCCCGGAGACACCCTCACCCTCCGGGAAGCCCTCTACGCAGCCCTTCTCACATCGGACAACGTCGCGGCACTCACCATAGCCAACCAAATCGGCGGGGAAATCCTCAAAGGTCGCGGAAAAACCGGCAACCCCGTCTTCACCTATGTCGATGAAATGAACAAACTCGCAAAAGCGATCTCTGCCAAAGACACCCTCTTTGTAAACACACATGGCCTCGAGAACGGCCCGAAACCCGGCTACTCAACAGCCGCGGACATGGCCCGCCTCTCCATTCACGCCATGCGCCGCAACGCTATTAACTTCATCGTGAAACAAAAGACCCGGCAAATCACAATCATCGGCCCCTCCGGCGAACGGACAAAAACCCTCACGAACAGCAACGAACTCATCGGCGAAACCGGAATCACCGGAGTGAAAACAGGCACCACCAATGCAGCCGGCCCATGCCTCGCCGCATGCATGGATCGCGACCCTGTCGTTCGCACGAAACCGGACGGCTCAAAGGGAGTGACCCCTCGTCGCCTCATCACCGTCGTTCTTAATAGCCCGGATCGCTACGGACGCACCCGCACCCTCCTTCAGGATGGCTGGAAATTCTACGATGCCTGGCTCACTGCGGGAGCGCCTCGTGATGCAAAACACAAGGTTCTCCAAACTCCTGCGAAATAGGTATCACGGAGTGTGAACCCTAGTTTCGGCAAACACCTTGGGACTTCAGTTCGAACTCTCCAAAGAATTGAAGCTTGGAGTTTAAAAATCAAAGTTTATGAAAATCGGAATCCTTAACAGCGGCGGTGACTGCCCCGGCCTGAACGCCGTGATCCATGGCGTCGTCGGAGCGGCTGACAAACTCGGCTGGGAAACCATCGGTTTCAAAGACGGTTTTGAAGGACTCCTGCCACCCGGCGATTTCATAAGCCTCAAGCCCACCGATACCATCGGCATCCTCAAGCTGGGCGGCACCATTCTCGGAAGCACAAACAAAGGCCACTTCGCAGCCAAAATCGGAACAGGGGACGTCGCCGAAGTACCTGCGGAAATTATCGCCCGGGCAAAACAAACCATGGACGATCTCGGCATCGGTGCCCTCATTGTCGTCGGCGGAGACGGCTCCCTCACCACAGCCCTGCAGCTTTACCGCGCCGGATGGCCCATCATCGGCGTCCCGAAAACCATCGACAACGACCTCTCGGCCACCGCCTCCAGCTTCGGATTCGACAGCGCCGTCGCCACAGTCGTCGATGCCCTGGACCGCCTCCAGACCACTGCTGAATCACACAAACGCACCATGGTTCTCGAAGTCATGGGCCGCCACGCAGGCTGGATCGCGCTCTGGGGCGGTATCGCGGGCGGCGCCAATGTCATCCTCCTTCCAGAGATTCCCTTCGACCTCAAGAAAGTAGCCCACTACATAAAAGATCGCGACTCCTCCGGCCGCCACTCCACTCTCATGGTAGTTGCCGAAGGCGCGAAACTCCCCGAAGGAGGCATCACCATAAAGGAAAACTCCACCGGTGAAGTCCGCCTCGGAGGCGTGGGCGACCAGGTTGCAATCCGCATCGAGTCCCTCACCGGAAAAGACACCCGCTCCTGCACCCTCGGCCACCTCCAGCGCGGTGGCGCACCGACAGCCATAGACCGTGTCCTGGGAATGCGCTTCGGAGTCAAAGCCGTCAAGCTTGCCGAGGAAAAAGCCTTCGGGAAAATGGTCTCCTATCAGTCCTACCACGTAGGCGCGGTTCCCATCGAAGACGCTGTCAACCAGCTGCGCCTCGTCGATCCCGAGGGCGAAGTAGTCCAGGCGGCAAAAGCCGTTGGCATCTGCATGGGCGATTGAACAGCTTGCGCGTTGGGTCA
>JBPOGC010000138.1:0-7914 GCA_051251795.1 Luteolibacter sp.
GTCGCAATTATGAGGCAACGGTTCGGCTCCTCCAGAGAACTTTCAGTGTCCTCTATTTATGAGGCAACAGGGGTGGGGGAGCGGGCAATTAATTTAGAATGAGGAGAAAAAACAGTTTCGCTGTCCAGAGGGTGGTGCGGATCCAATTTGTCGCGATCAGCTTTTCGATGAGGTGCTTGTGATTGTCGTCGGTTAGTTTGTTGTGCAGAGGGATGGAGACGAGAGCTGTGGTGATGGTGGCGAAGATTGCGAGCCCGAATTCCAGAAGCATGGGCGCGCCCCGACAAGCAATCCCATGCGGACGGTATGAGCGTCGTGATAACTAACCCAGTGTTCCTGTGGGATATTGCGGAACTGCGGGTAGGTGAGCAGCTGAACTTGCCAGATTATGGCGGTCATGTAGCTGGTTACGACAAGTTGTGCAGTGAGTAGATCCACAGAGGAAAGTCTCAGCGAGCTTTGGTTGACTTTCAATTGCCGTGATATGTTTGTTCAAGACACCTGGGGTTTTCTGTTCAGATGAAAGGAGAGTTTGCCGGGGTTTGGATGGGGAGCTGCAACTCTCTGGAAAACTCCGCTCCGCTGGGACAAAAGTGTCGCGATAAGTGGGTGAATGCAGGGTCGTTGAATCTGCTAATCGCTGCCTTGGCGCTCCACCAGAAGGCGGAGGCTATGAAGTTTGATGCTGACTATGTAGAGATTGCCGAAGTCTGCGGGCTTTCTGCGACCATATTGAAAAGGCCGTGCGAGCAATAGCTCCGTAGTTAGATGCTGCCTTCCAGTTAGTTCGGTGATTTGTGAGTCGTTTTTACATTCAAACCCGTTTCAGAATCAAGCATCCAGCCTGAGCGCGGCTTTTTGGGCGGCGGATTTGGCTTTGGTTTTCTGGTCGTCTGAGGAGGCGGTGAGACGCATTCCGACCGGTTTTGAGACACCGAATTCTTCCATGGTGACTCCATACATCACGTCGGCGCGAGCCATTGTGCGTTTGGAGTGGGTGACGATGATGAACTGTGAGTTGTCGATGAAGCGATCCAGGACTTTCACGAAGCGGTTGATGTTCGACTCGTCCAATGGAGCGTCGAGTTCGTCCAATACGCAGAATGGGCTGGGCTTGATCATGTAGATGGAGAAGAGGAGGGCAACGGCTGTCATGGAGCGCTCACCACCGGAAAGCAGGGTGATGGACTGGAGCTTTTTGCCCGGGGGTTTTGCGATGACTTCGATGCCGGATTCGAGTGGGTCTGACTCGTCGAGAAGGGTGAGGTCTGCCTGTGCTTTTTCACCGAAGAGTTCCTTGAACATGTCGCGGAAGTTGATGCGGACTTGGGCGAAAGTTTCGGAAAAGAGGCGCTGGGTTTCCTCGTTGATGCGCTCGATGACGGTGAGGAGCTCGGTCTTGGAGGTGACGAGGTCGTCGTGCTGGTTGCGGAGGAACTGGTGGCGTTCCTCGAGTTCGTCGTATTCCTCGATGGCATCGACGTTGACGGGGCCCATGGATTCGATTTTCCGGCGTAGATCCAAGACGAGGGTTTCGACTTCAGGCCAGTTTGGCTCTCCTGGAGTGTCCTGGATTTCCTCGGCTGCTACGGCTTCTGTAGTAGATTGCTCGTCGCCGGATTTGTTTTTGGCGTTGCGACTGTTGAGGGTGGAGAGGAGTAGGTGGGCATCCGGCTCGAAGGTGCCGAGGGTCACCTGGTGGCGTTCCTCGGTGGTGGTGAGGAGGTTTTCCAAGCGGAGGTCGAGCTTGGTGGCGGCGATTTCCTCGCGGCCTTTTTGCTCGTTGGTCTCGGAAAGCTCTTTGCGGATCTTGGAAAGGATCTGTTCGGCTTCCTCGATGGCTTGGAGGAGTTCGTTGCGGCCTGCGGCGCGGGAGGAGAGTTCCTGTTGGAGGTCTTCGGCTTCGGTCTTGTGGTCTTCGGCCTGGGTCTCGAGAGATGTATTCTCGTCTGCGGCTGCCTGCATGCGCTGGGCGAAGTTTTCGATTTCGGCTTCGCGGCGGATGGAGATTTCACGGAGCTCCGAGAGGCGGGCTTCCATGGGGCGCTGCTGTTCCTCGGCGGCCTGTTTGGCGCGTTTTTCGACGGCTAGGTTTGTGCGGAGTTCGTTGAGGGCGACGGAGAGTTCCTGTTCGGAATTTACGGCTGCATCGGATTGGGACTGCAGGGCGCGGGCCTGGTCTTCGATTGCTTCGAGGCGTTCGCGGGTGTTGGCGAGTTCGGTCTCGATGTGCTGACGGGAGTCTGATGCGGCGTTTTCGCGTTTTTCGAGTTCGTCGCGTTCCCAGCGGACGTTTTCGATGCGGGTGGTGAAGTTTTCGACTTCGCGCGTGGCGAGGGTGAGTTGACCCTGGAGGGTGGAGAGCTCTACCTTCTGGCGTTGGAGGCGTTCGCGGGAAACCTCCACGTTTTCGCGCTGGGACTCGAGCTGTGATTCGAGAGAGGTGACTTTCTCACGGGCTTCCCGGTCTGCTGTTTGGAGGGCTTTGACTTCTTTTTCCAGAGCGCGGACTTCGTTCTGGCGCTCAAGGAGTGAGGTGGATGTGCCGGATGAAGCACCGCCCTGGATGGTGCCTTCGGGGGAGAGGGTTTCTCCGGCGAGGGTGACGAAGGTGAGAGTGGCGTAGTCCGAACGGAGTGAAAGGGCGGTTTTGAGATCCGGGACGATGAGGGTTTTTTCCAAGAGTTGCTCAATGATGGCAGCGACTTCCGGTTCTGATTTCACTTTGTCCAAGGCCCATGCGGTGGCTCCGCTCGGGAGTGTCTCGATCTGGGTGCCGGATAAGGCTGGGACGAGGTTTTTCGGGAGTATGGCGGCCTGGCCGAGTTTTTTCTCAGTGAGGCGCTGAATGAGTGTCTCGGCGATGGTGGAATCGGCTACGAGGACTGTCTGGAGTTTCGCCCCGAGAGCAGCCTCGATGGCACGGGCGGCGGTGTCATCTGCCTGGATGAAATTTGCGAGGACGCCGTTGATGGCGGGTTTGAATTCCTTGGCGTTGTCTAGGCCTTTGAGGAGGTTCTGGGTGCCTTTTGCGAAGCCTTCGCCGGATGCGACGAGTTGTTTCACTGCTTCGTGGCGGGCGGAGCGCTGGGCGAGGATTTTGTTGGACTCGGTGGCGGCGGTGCGTGCCGCATCGAGATCGCCACGGGTGTGTTGGTAGGTGCGCTCGGCGAGTTGAAAGGTTTCTTCAAGTTCGCCTAACTTATTCCCTGTTTCCGAAACGAGGGCGGTAATTTGTGTTTGCTGGGCGATGTGTTCCTCGATGCCGAGGTTGAGGCGCTGCTCTTCCTCTGCAAGTTGGCGGGCGCGGTCGCGATTGCCTTCGAGCTGGGCGAGGGCGGATTCGATTTTCGCCTGCATGGAGGCGATGAGTGTCTGGGCAGTATTGGCCTCGCCGCGTGAGTTGCGAAGAGCTGTCTGGAGGTTGGCGCGGGACTCGCGGGCGGAGACGGTTTGTTCTTCCTGTTTCTGGAGTTCGATTTCCTGGGAGGCGATGCGGCGGTTCAGGTCATCGAGGGCATCGTTTGCAGCGGTGAAGTCGAATTCCTGCTGGGCGAGCTTTTCCTTGGTGGAGGAGATGTCGGAGTGATTCTGGGAGATGCGGCCTTCCAGTTCGGTTTTCCGCTCGTTGTTGAAGGCGATGCGTGCGTGGGCGGCTGCGAGGGCGTTCTGGTGGGTGTTGAGTTGCTGGCGGAGCTCGGCGAGTTCCGACTCGAAGAGACGGGCGGCGGAGCGGGCTTCGGTGACGGCTTCCTCTTTCTCGGGAAGCTGTATGGAGAGGTGTGAGTCCTGGGCGTCGAGCGAGCGGATGGAGGTTGTGAGCTCTGCTCTGGCGGCGGTAATTTCCGAATAGCGCTTGTGGGCTAGGTGGGTATCGAGGATGCGGTGATCCGAGGAGAGGGATTGGAAGCGGCGGGCTTTCGCGACCTGGCGCTTGAGGGAGTTCATGCGGCGCTCTTGCTCGGCAAGGACGTCGGAGACACGGAGGAGGTTTGCCTCTGTGTATTCGAGCTTGCGGAGGGCGTCCTTTTTTTCGCGTTTGAACTTGGTGATCCCGGCAGCCTCTTCGAAGACGGCGCGGCGCTCTTCTGGCTTGGAGGAAAGGATCTGGTCGATCTGACCCTGAGCCATGATTGAGTAGGCGGAGCGGCCAATGCCGGTATCCATGAAAAGATCGTGGAAATCACGCAGGCGGCAGAGAGTGCCATTCAAGCGGTATTCCGAGCGGCCATCACGGAAAACACGGCGGGTGATGGCGACTTCATTGAAGTCAACTTTGAGAGATTTCTCGCAATCGGCCATGGTGAGGGTGACTTCCGCCATGCCGAGGGGTTTGCGTTTTTCGGTGCCGCTGAAAATGACGTCTGCCATTTCGCCGCCACGGAGGGCTTTTGCGGAGGTTTCTCCGAGAACCCAACGGATGGCATCGACCACGTTTGATTTTCCGCAGCCATTAGGGCCAACGATGCCGGTGACACCGGTGGCGAACTCAAAGGTGGTTTTGTCAGCGAAGGATTTGAAGCCCTGGATTTCTAGTGATTTGAGATACATGGAGCGGGAGAGGGAATGTTTGAGCAAAGAATACGGAATTTCGAAACGGAAGCAAGATAGGAATGAAGTAACTCGCTGCATGTAGTGTTGTTTTTGATAATTTAATACCACAAGTTGTACCTACGGGTAATTTGGAAAAGTTAATAAAGATGTTTATCTCCTGTGTTTTTTAGTGAAACTTTCTGATTTTCAGACGCTTTTGGATCTTCGGATTCGGTCGTCTTCCTTTGATTGCATTGGGGGACTTGGAGCTTGCGTAAAATGGTGAGTTTGGTAGAGGTAAGGGCTAATGTTTCAGTGGATAGTGCGAACCCAAGCGTGTTTGATTTTCGGAGTCGTGTTGCTTTTGTGTGGAGGTGCTACGGCGCAAGCCCCGAAAGATCCGCAGTTCGATCCATCGGATGTGTATTTCCAGGCATACATGGAAATCCGTACAGCAGAACAGTTGGAGAAGGAGGGGGCTTTCGTCGAGGCGATGACGAAGTATGAGCGGGCGCGGAAATTGTTCGATGCGGTGGATAAATTTTACCCGGAGTGGAAAGCGGGGATGGTGGACAGGCGGCGTGAGCTGAATGATATCGCAATCGATGCGGTGAAAGAAAAGGCGAGGGAGCAAATGAAGGAGAAGAAGGGGGTGATCGCTGAGCTGGAAGGTGGTGTGACGATGGGTGGCCAGGAAATGGAACTTGATGAAGATCCCGAAAGCATTCTTGAAGTGGATCCGTTGAAAGCTCGTAGATTGGAGGAGGCCGAGGTTGAGGTGCAGCGGTTGAAAGACGAAATTGCAAAGGAACAGGCCGAGAGGCGTGAGGAGCAGATGACGCGCGAAGCTGCAATAGACCCACGAAGCAACGAGGCGATGCGGAATGCCGCGCGGGTGGGTGATTTGCGTAAGCGCAATGAGCTTTATGGAAGAAAGCTAAAAGCCGCGGAAGATGAGGTGAGGAAACTGAAGTCGCAGATGGCGACCGAACCGATGCAGAATGAGATGCAGAATCTGAACAATAGGATTAAGAATCTTGAACAGGAGCGTGAGGCGATGGGCATGGCTTTGAAGACGAGCAGGGGGGATCACATGGAGGCGCTTTCCAAAATCGAGATCCTGACAGCTGATATGGAGTTGCTGAAGGATCAGGCGAAGGAACTGCGGCAGAAAGAGGCGAATCTGGAGCGTGATCTCAAAGCGGAACGTAAGGTGGCAAACCAGGTTGTGGCTGGGCAATTGAAACAAATGAAGGCTTTGGAGAAGGCTCTGGGTGCGAAATCGGATGAGCTGAAAGTGGCCAATGAGAGGATTGCCGGGTTGCAGGAGGAACTGGATCAGAGTCGGGCTGCTTTCAATGAGTTGAGGAAGGAGAGGGATTCCCTTTTGCAGGAGAGGGATCAGATGGCTGCGTTGTTGAAACTGAATGAGTCCGGTCGCATTGAGCAGTTGATCGAGCAGAATATGTCGATGGCGAAGTCTCTGCGGGAGGCGAATGAAAAAGTGGAACGCCTGAACAAGGACAACAATGCTGCGAAGGACGATGTGGTGGATGCTTTGCGTGATCTGGCGATCGCGAAGAGTCAGATCAACCGCCTGCATCAGGAGAAAAAAGATCAGGACAATCGTCTGAAAGAACTCACAGAAAGGCTCAAGGGTGAGGAAAAGGCGTTGGGTTCCGGGATGGTTAGTTCCGACCCGGCTGAGGTGGAAATGTTGCGGGAGGTGATACGCAGGCAGTTGCGATTGCAGGAACGCAGGAAGCAAGCGAAGGAGCTGATGGTGAAGGCTGTGCGTGCTCTTGGGAAAAAGGACGAGCGGCTGGAGGAGGCCATCAAGCTTTTTGACGGGACGAAGATGGAGCTGAGTGTGGAAGAACAGAAACTGGTGGCTGACCAGCAGGTGGACGGGGAGTTCATTTCACCATTTGCGCGGGATAGTAAGACTGTGGGAAGGAATACAGCGAATCTGAACCTGGATCTGCAAAGCTACGACAGGGCGGCAACGAAGGCTTTCCTCGCTGGGAGGCTGCTGCCGACTCGGGAGCTTTTCGAAATGATGATCGATTTGAACCCTGGGCATGTGCCGGCACTTTGCAAGCTGGGGCTGGTGCAGATGAAACTGGGTGAACCTCTGGAGGCTGCGGAGAGTTTTCAGAAGGCAATCGAGCTGGATGAGAACAATCAGTATGCGAATTTCATGATGGGCTTTACGTCCATGAAGCTGGGTGACCTGAATGCGGCGGAACGTTTTACGAAACAGGCGGTGGAGCTGGCTCCGGATGATGGCCGGAGCTACAGGCTGCTGGGATCGATTCACTATGGGCTGGGGCGGGTGAAGGATGCGGAGGAGAGTTTCAAGTCGGCGATTTCAGTAGATCCCGTGCCTAGCGAGCCGTATTTCAACCTTGCTCTGATTTATACGGAGAGTGGCAAACTGGATGAAGCCCGGGAATTCTACTTGAAAGCTCTGGAGCGGGGTGCGGTGCCGGACGCTTCGTTGGCAGCTAAAATAGGGGAGGTTCCTTGATGAGATTTCATAGAAAAACGATTCCAGTGCTGGCCTGTGCTGTGGCCATGTTTGCCCATGTGGGATGCGCGGACAAGGTAGTTGAAACAGTGGAGAGCAAGCCTAAATCATTGGGTGAGAGGCTCTCGGAGGGTGGTGGATACGTTCAGGACGCGGATGGGAACTGGGTGCCAAAATCTGACAAGAGAAGCTCCTTTGACTCCCAACGCGACTCACCTTTCTTTTCCCGGAAGATCAAGAAGGACGAATACAAAACCGGAGACTATGCGAAGAAGTCGTGGTGGGGTGGCAAGGAGGATTACGGAACCGATTCCTATGAAGGCAATACGGACGGTTCACGGTTCCAGAAGAAAGCCAGGCAAGAAGGGCAGGTTTCCAGGAATGACGGGCAGGATGCTGGATTGTCGCAAAGCTATGGGACGAATACCCTGGATCGCCAAGGGGCGCGGGAGGGGCAGTATTCCGCTGTTGGAAGACCGAACAGTGCTTATGTGGAAGCTGACAGGAATAGTTATCCGTCACCGTCCGTGATCGGCTGGCAAGAGCAGAGAAACATGAGTGTGGATGATTCCCGCGGGATACTCGGGAGGTGAAAGGTTTTAACTTTCAAGGTTCAATCTCAACTTTCAAAATCTTGGCTACTGAGGCAGAGCGCATGAAAGGCGGGTAAGATGTGGTGCTTTTACACCAAGAATTTTATGAGCCTTTGAATGCCAGGTAGGTGCAGGCGTGGTCAAAGTATTGACTAGCTACTGGATTTCTTTTGGAAGAAAGACAGGGTCATCCAGCTAGGGAAAATCTTGACATAGGGCTGGTACTTTTCCGGATGCCTGAAATACTCGCCGGATGCC
>JBPOGC010000139.1:0-7822 GCA_051251795.1 Luteolibacter sp.
CGCCGCGGCCTCGGCCACATCCGGGTTCCGCTTTTGCGAAAGCTCGATCTGCCTCCGCAAATTCCCATCCCTGAAAAGCCCGCTCATACTCTCCACCAGCTCCAGTCCATCTGCCCTACCGCTCAGATACCTCTCCGGCACACCCAGCCCGTCATCCCGCCCCTCCACCTTCGCTCCCGGCAATCCGGCACAGGACACAAGTAGAAAGCTCGCTGAAAAAAATAAAACAATCGTCCGTATATTCATGCTCTCGGCAACTGCCTCGCGCACCCTAGACCCATACCGGTGATTTCAAATCGTTTTCTCTCACCTTTATACAAACGAAACAAAATATTGGCTTCACGACTCCAGGCTCACCTGAGTTCATTTTCTAAATGCCAAACAACCCGACGAATTATCAGCAGGCTTGCCAGCATTTCAGCAAAACGTTAATTCGTATCTCCCATTAAAAAAACATGACATCTACCCAACAAATCTCCGACCGCGATAAGAGCCTTATCTTCTGGGCCAGCTTCCTCTCACTTCTAGCTGCCGGTGTAGGCTTCGTCTTCCGCGTCTTGGTTCTTAAGGACTGGCAGGAAGATTTTTCACTCACCGGACAGGAAGTAGGATCAATTTTTGGTGCCTCCCTATGGCCGGTGGCCGTCACAATGATTCTCTTTAGCCTCATAGTGGACAAGGTGGGGTCCAAGCCTTCCATGTATATGGCATTCGTCCTCCAGGCTCTTTCAGGCATCCTTACATTCGTAGCAAAAACACCAGATGCCCTATACTGGGCATGTATCTGCGCCGGTCTCGGCCACGGTATCGTGGAGGCTGTGATTAATCCGGTCTGTTCCACCCTTTACCCGACACAGAAGAGCAAAATGCTCAATATTCTCCACGCCGCATGGCCCGCAGGCCTCGTCGCCGGAGGGATACTCATGCTCGTCCCGGGACTCAGCGATCTCTCATGGCAGGTCAAGGGCCTGTGGATCATCATCCCGACAATCGCCTACGGCATTCTATTCCTAAAACCTCAATTCCCGGTAGACGAACGTGTGCAGGCAAAGGTTCCCTACTCCGACATGCTGAAGGAAGTCGGTTTCCTCGGAGCCAGCCTCGCATCCTTCCTCCTGTTTTATGAAATCTACCGAGTTTTCATCGGAGATTCCGCGAACCTTATCTGGATCAGTCTTGGTTTCGGCGCCGTCGTTGGCCTTGCCTTCGGTGCATACACCAAGTCCCTTGGCAAACCGCTGTATTTCATCCTCTTGCTCCTCATGATCCCGCTTGCAACCACCGAGCTAGGCACCGACGCCTGGATCCGGCAGCTGATGATTCCCACGATGGGCGAAAATCAGGCAGGCTGGGCGATCGTTCTGTCCGCATTTATCATGATGTTCCTCCGCTTTCAGGCAGGACATCTTACCACTCGTTTCTCCCCACCTACCATTCTTGTCATAAGTAGTATATTCTCTCTGATGGGTCTCATTGCCCTCTCAGTCTCTGCAGGATATCTGGTCTACGGAGCATTCGTCCTCTACGCCATCGGCCAGACATTCTACTGGCCTACCGTCCTAGGTTTCACAGCTGAGCGCTACCCTCGCGGCGGCGCATTGACATTGAACATGGTCACAGCTGTCGGACTTCTCTCCGTAGGCATCATCGGCACACCTATTATCGGAGCCTTTAACGACAACCATACCAAAAACAACGTCAGGGAAATCTCCACCGAAGTATATGAGGTCGCCAAAACTGACGGAAACTTCTTCGGCGCAACCTACGAATCCATCAACGTGGAAGATGCCGGAGTAGCAGCCACCGAAGCAGGGATAGAAGAAGAATTCAACGGTGCTGTTATGACCGCTTCCAGACAGTCACTCCGCAGCGTCGCCTACGCTTTCCCCTTGGTCATGCTCGTCTGCTTCGGAGCAATCGCGATCTACTTCCGCATGACAGGAGGCTACCGCCCCATCACACTCATTGAAAAAGAGCGCGTAGCCGAGTCTGATCCAGGCTTGTAGACGACATTTAGGAAAAGCCTCCCAGACAATATGGAAAGCGCCTGGTAATTCACCCAGTGCGCTTTCTTTTTTTCCCTTGCTTAGAGATGCCATGCTGGGATGGAATCGTGTCGGATGTCAGATTTTCCAGCCCCCCTTCCCAAACTCCCGGCCGCCAGCCCGTGGGCGGTTTGTAGGTTTGTCCCGATCGTCATCCTCATCTGCTGCACACTCCTCGCCTGTCTTGGAAGCACTGCCAAAGCAGAGAGCATCAAACTCGCAGACGGCTTTGATTTCCCTGTCGGCAAGCCGGATGCCGCCGGCTACTACAAAGCCCGTGGCCTGCGTCTCCGCTCTCCCACCCACTTCGGTGAGGACTGGAACGGTCGCGGCGGTGGCAACACTGATCTAGGAGATCCCGTCTACTCCTGCGCTGACGGTATCGTCACCTTTTCTCACAACGTCCGCCAAGGCTGGGGCAATGTGACCATCATCCGTCACGCCTACCGCGATACCAGCGGTAAGGTAAGATTCGTCGATTCCCTCTACGGCCACCTCGACAAGCTCATGACCAAAGTCGGTCAAAAAGTAAAACGCGGCCAACAAATCGGCACCATAGGCAGTAACTTCGGCATGTATCCCGCCCACCTTCATTTCGAGATACGCCACAACATCAACATCGGAATGCAGCGCAACAGCGTCGATTCCACCTACACGAACTGGGCAGACCCCACCGCTTTCATCAACAAATACCGCCGCCTCAACCGCGAGTGGCGCGGCGTCACCGTCCCAAAAGGCACCTACCAGGAATACAAAGGCTTCAAAGGCCTTTGATTAACTTACAACGATCAAGTTCCAAATAGAGGCCGTGTTTACCTCTTCCTTGAAGGTTGAAAATTGAAAATTGAGAGTTAAGGCTTCCGGTATGCCACGCCGCCGCCGCTCCAAGCTCTCCTCCGCCCTAACCATCCTCATCCTCGTCGCCGCTCTCGCGCTCTGGATCCATGACGCCTCCCGTGGCACAGATCCCTTCTGGAAATCCAAGTCCACTGATACAACCCCTCCTGCCCGGGAAACCACCTCCCCCCCTTCCGAATCTGGAGAACCCGAAACCACAGGAAAATACAAAACCTATCGCAACTGCACTCTCGTCAAAGACCGCGGAAACGACGGCGATAGCTTCAAGGTCAAACTCCCCGACGGAAAAACCGAAACCCTCCGCCTCTACTACGTAGACACCCCCGAGAGCGCCTTCAAAACCTACGGCGGAGGCCGCAACAACCACGGTCGCATCGCCGACCAAGCCCGCGACATGGGAAACATCACCTCCCGGCAAGCCGTCGAGATCGGCAAAAAGGCCAAAGACTTCGCCCTGAACCATCTCGGCAAAGCCCCCTTCACCATCCACACCGAGTGGGACAGCCCCTTCAACGACCAACGCTACCACGCCTTCGTCGAGATCTCCTACAACAGCAAAACCCGCTACCTCCACGAACTTCTCGTAGAAAAAGGCTACGCCCGTATCCACACAAAAGGCGCCACCATGCCAGACGGCACCTCAGAGCGAAAACACGAAAACTACCTACACTCCCTGAAATAATGGAGAGCCGGTCTTCGGCCGGCTTCCGCAACCCCAGCACCCAACCCCTCTGCTAAACTTTTCCAAAAAAGTCCGTAACATCCCGCACTTCTTCCTTCTTCTAAAAGTATGAGCACTCAAAAAGAAGGAAACCTCTCCGGCCTCGATCCCGCCGAGCTCCTAAAAATCGGAGCCGCCGAAGATACAATTGCCGAAGGCTCACCCGGCACCTTCACCCCACCCACCCCAGAGGAACTCGCCAAAATCTTCCCCCGCCTCGAAATCTTAGAGTTCATCGGGAAAGGCGGCATGGGAGCCGTCTACAAAGTTCGCCAGCCAGAGCTCGACCGTATCGTCGCGCTAAAAATTCTCCCTCCGGCCATCGCCGCATCCCCCTCCTTCGCAGCCCGCTTCACCCGAGAAGTCAAAGCCCTCGCAAAGCTCAACCACCCCGGCATCGTCACCATCCACGAATCCGGCCACCAGCAAGACCTCTACTACTTCCTCATGGAATACGTCGATGGCGTTAACCTCCGCCAACTCCTCGCCAACGGCCGCATCTCCCCCCGCGAAGCCATGGCCATCGTCCCTCAGATCTGCGATGCCCTTCAGTTCGCCCACGATCAAGGAATCGTCCACCGCGACATCAAACCCGAGAACATCCTCCTCAACCGCCTCGGCACCGTAAAAGTCGCCGACTTCGGAATCGCAAAACTCATCGGCAACGAAGACCCCGCTGAAACCGAAACCGCCGACTTCGAAACCAGCCTCACCTCCGGCGGGAAAATCCTCGGCACCCCCCAATACATGGCTCCAGAGCAAGCCAACCCTGCCACCGAAATCGACCACCGTGCTGACATCTTCGCACTCGGCGTCGTCTTCTACCAAATGTTAACCGGCGAGCTCCCGGAGAAAAACCTCCAGCCCCCTTCCAAAAAAATCCACCTGGACGTCCGCCTCGACCAAATCGTCCTAAAAGCCCTCGAACAAGACCCCGATCTCCGCTTCTCAAATGTCACCGCTCTGAAAACAGGCATTGAGAATCTGAGCAACCAAAGCGATTCGAACAATGCTGCACCAAGTTTCCTAAGAAAACGTACTCTGTTCCAAAAACCTCGACTGACTACGCCTCTCTCACGGTTTTTACTTACTGCCTTGGCAATTTTCTTTATCGGCCTCGTCTGGATTCTTCTTTCGCTCCTCTTCATTCAACAGTCTAACAGTAGCTCAAGCTCCGACAATTCGCAGGCAAACACTAAGATCGAAAACGAGGAAATCGCAATCTCCGTAGAAACCGAGCCCACTCTCCAATACGCAAAAGAGAAGCTCGCCCTCTCCCCCGAACTCGAAGCCATAGCATGGCAGGACGAACTCGACTACCTGACTGGCAAGCCCCAATCGATCGTCTGGACATCCGACGGGACACCACCGGAAGACTTCACCTCATATCCGGATTATGTGGGTATGAACAGCCAGGAGCACGCCTTGCAGCCGACCGATCCCCGCTATCTTTGCATGTGGTTCTCCCACCCCTTGATTGATCGAAAAAGCATAGCCCATATCAAATTTCTCGATCCTAAAACGAAGGAACCTCTCGCAACTCCCAATAAAAACTACGCTTCGAAAACACTCCCGGTTTACGATATCGAGTATAGCGAAACCGGCTGGTTGATCTCAACCAAATGCATAGGAACCAAATCTAAAATCCCTAGCGAAGTTCTTGTCTCCCTACGTTACTCCATCGGCTCTTGGAAAAAACAGGGTGAACTCACACAGCCGTTCAATTCCATCGTAGGCATTACAAATGGAGCCGTAATTACCCCTCCCGGTCAGAATGCGGAGGGGGAAGCTTATCTCCAGGTTTCCTGTGATAAGAATTTCAACGAACTCCGAACCCAATTGTCATTTGAGGCATTGCTCGAAAACGGGGACAGGCTGGCATCCAAGAACTTCAGCGGCGGCTCCTCCGGAGACGTTTTTGTCCAGAGCTTCTCCTTCCCCGCCCCGTTGAAAAACATAAAGAACATCACTTACAGCACCCGTCCTATGAAAGAAGAGGAGTTTCTTATCCCTCTCCTTGAAACCGTGGATGAACAAACCCTCCACACATTCATTGAAACTCTCATCAAAGTGGAAATAGCGAAGGCCAGATCCAAAGAAGACTCTTCTGACAGCACCCAGGCGGAAAAATCGCTTTCCCGATTTATATCGGAACACCCCGGGCTCCCGAATCAAGAATCCGAAAAACTACTCCTCGAAAAAGCGGAAAATACCAAGCGCGCGATGGCCGGATACAAAGGGAAAAAAGTCACGGAACAAATCTTGGAAACCAAGATCAGACTTCAAGCTTTGCAAGAGCTTCTCAGATCTCCCGCCGTTCAGATTTTCTCAAATGATCTTCCTGAAACAAACCATCTCGAGCTTCGCTTAGTTTCCCCCGGCAACCCAAAGTCAAAGTTAATGCCATTGGAAACCTCGGACTCCCAAGGAAGCAAGAAAACCAAACAGCTCGAAGTCAGCCCCGAAATAATCATCTATGACAGGTTTATTGACGATACAACCTTAGGCCAGGACGACGGCCTGTATCAGATCGGAATCTCTCTCGACGCACAAGGAGCAGAGCGCTTAAAGAAGGCCACCCGTCCCGCCGACAAAAAAATCCAGCTCGCCATCATCATCGATGGGAAGATTAAGTCCGCCCCTACCGTTCAGAGTGGCCCGCTCGGTAAAAATTTCATCGTTACAAACCTCACACAAAACGAAGCCATTAATCTCCTGAACGATTTTCCTAACGGCAAAAATCAGCTCAAAGCGACCCTCGCCTTCGATTGGCTCAAAAACATAGATCAGGGACAGTATGAGGAAAGTTATAATCAAGCCTCCGAATTCTTAAAAAATGCCATAACCAAGGATCAATACGCCCAAGCCCTGAAATCATTCCGCACACCACTTGGTAAAGATCTTCCAAAGCGCACTGTCGCAAAAATTGAAGCGTCCGATAAAATTCCTGGTGGTCCTGATGGTGACTACAGGATCATTCAATTCCGTACCGAATTTGAACACAAGAAGTCCGCCATCGAGACCATCACCTTCATGAAAGAAAACGACGGCCAATGGCGCGCGGCAGACTACTTCATCAAATGAAAACCTACACAGCACCCTGGGGAAAATCCCTGAAATGGATCTCCGGCATATGCATCGCCACCATCGTATTTGCCGCACTATTCAGCCTTTTCCCGAACCGGAGCGTCCAGATCGGCAGCCTCCTCATCTCAGGCTCATTACTACTCACCCTCATCCCCTGCTCATTCTTCACCATCCGCAGCTACAGGATCACCCAAACAGCCATCCACATCCAACGCCTCTGCTTCATAAGTTCCATTGGACTGGAAAACCTCAAATCAGCCGAGTTCATACCTTCAGCCATGAAAGGCAGCCTCAGAACATTCGGCAACGGCGGCCTCTTCTCCTGGACTGGAAAATACTGGAACAAAGACCTCGGCTCCTATCGCGCCTTCGTCACCGACCTCAACAAGACCGTCGTCCTCCGCTTCACCGATAAGATCATCGTCATCTCCCCGGAGTCCCCTGAAGACTTCATCAAGAAACTCCAAGCAAGATGAAATCCTCCGCCTCAAAAAGCATCTTCGCCACCACCCGCTGGACCATGGTCTCAGAGGCATCATCGGAAAACCCCGCCCAAGCCCTCGAAGAACTCTGCCAAACCTACTGGTTCCCACTCTACGCCTACATCCGCCGCAGCGGAGAAACCAAAGAGAACGCCGAAGACCTCACCCAAGGCTTCTTCCAGCACCTCCTCAGCCGCTCAGACCTAGCCACCCTGGACCGCGAAAAAGGAAAATTCCGCTCCTTTCTCCTCGCCTCCCTCAAAAACTATATCTCCAACGACCGCGACAAAAAGCAAACGCTCAAGCGTGGCGGAAAATCCCCGCACCTCTCTCTCGACTGGACAAGCGCCGACGAGAAATTCCAACTCACCGACACACAAACAAGCTCCCCGGAAAAATCCTACGATCGAGAATGGGCCACCACCCTCTTGGAAAACGTCCTCCTCCAACTCGAATCCGAATACAAACAAGCAGGACGCCTCCAGGATTTCCAAAACCTAAAACCCTACCTCACCGCAGACCGCCAGGACATTCCCTACGACCAGACCGCCGAAAAACTCGGTATCAAACCCACAGCACTCCGCGTCGCCGTACACCGCATCAGAAAGCGCTATCGCAAGCTCCTCAAA
>JBPOGC010000014.1:0-30312 GCA_051251795.1 Luteolibacter sp.
GGTGCGTTGCCGATGCGGAGGCCTGCGGACTGGAGCTCAGAGAGGAGCCATTGTTTCCGTGAGGACAGATCCGCTATTGGTTCTAAGGTCTGCATTTGAAGGTGTTTCCACTGATGATTCGATGGGCGGGCGGGGTGATTTGTCTACGTAGAGATCGAAGAGATCCGGGCGGCTGTAGTGGCCGACGGAGTCCATCATGCGTTTGCGTTTTATGATGAGATCCGGATCCAGGTCAGCAATCGCCATGCCTTCTCCGGTGGTTACCGGCTCGCAGAGATGCGAGCCGTCCGGGGCGATGATGGCGGTGAAGCAGCCGCCGCGTAGGGCTTTTTGCTTTTTCTCGTCCGGGGTGATTTCGGTGATTTGCTCGTCGGTGAGCCAGCCGGTGGAGTTGATGACAAAGCAGCCTGACTCAAGTGCGTGGTGGCGTATGGTGACCTCGATCTGATCCGCGAAGATCTGTCCGACCATGGAGCCGGGGAACTGGGCGCAATGGATTTCCTCGCGATCCGCCATGAGGGTGTAGCGGGCGAGGGGGTTGTAGTGCTCCCAGCAGGCCAGGGCGCCGATGCGGCCTACTGAGGAGTCCACGCACTTGAGGCCGGAGCCGTCGCCCTGGCCCCAGACCATGCGCTCGTGGAAGGTGGGGGTGATCTTGCGTCGTTTTAGGATGAGGCTGCCGTCTGTGTCGTAGACGAGCTGGGTGTTGTAGAGGGATCCGCCGTCGAGTTCGTTGACTCCTGCGACGAGGACGATGTGGTGTTTTGCGGCGGCTTTGGAGAGGCGGGTGGCGAGTGGGCCGGGGACTTCCACGGATTCCGCGTAGAGCTTCTGGTGTGCTTTTCCGGTGGCGAAGGGGGAATCGACGAAAGAGAAGTAGGGGTAGTAGGGGACGAAGGTTTCGGGGAAAACGGCGATGTGTGCGCCTTTGTCGGCAGCTTCCTCAATGGCGGAGACCATGCGGTCTATGGTGTCGGATGCTCCGTTGAGATCGGGGGCGATCTGGATGGCTGCGGCGCGTGTTTTTTTCATGGGGAAGTGGGCGTGTTATTCATGGCGGAGGGGCTGGGCTTGGGTTGTGTGGCTGCGGATGTGAGTCCGGGGGGCTGGAATCCCCCCGAACGGCCTGGGGCAGGATGCCCCAGCTACAGTTGTCAAACAGTCCAGGAGTCCATGATGACTGCGTTTGCTTTCTTGTGTTTCAAGATGCAGTCGAGGACGTCGAGTGGATTGATGGGGATGATACCTGGGATGAAGGCTTTCTCGGTCTGGCCGTAGAGTGCCTGGGTGGAGAAGCGGCAGGAGTAGACTTTGCCGCCTTCTTCCATGAATTTTGCGAGGCGCTGATTGACGAAGAGGTGGCCTGGGAAGGCTTCGTCGCCGAGGGTGGGGAAGCCGCGTTGGAAGCCCATGGTGACACCCGGGCCATAGAGGAGGATGGAGGTGTCGTAGCCTTTTCTGAGCAAACGTGTGGCTGAGAGGGTGTTGACGATGGAGATGGAGCCTTCGAAGGCGACGGTGTGGAAGGTGACCAGGGCTAGGTCACCGGGATCGGCTTTGTAATCGTCGAAGACTTTTTCCTCATAATCGACGAGGAAGTCGCCGTCCTTGTGCATTTCTTTTTCTACTTTTGGCATGGTGGTGTTGATTAATTTTTCAAGATCCGTGTATCGGATGCATGAGAAAGAGCACTGGCTGAGCCACGAGGAGAACGTGAGGGTGGATAAGGGGGTGAAAGTGATGCACATCGTTGCGCACGGAAAATGCTTTAGCCGTTTCTATGAATGAGCGGGTGACGATGGCGATATTGGCGAAGGAGCTGGGATTGGCGGCCTCCACGGTTTCGCGTGCGCTGAGGAATGACGAGCGGATCGGGGAAGATACGAGAAAGCGGGTTTTCTCCCATGCACAGCAAAGGGGGTACCGGCCAAATCCGATGGTGAGTGCATTGATGTCCGTGAGAAAAGGGACAGGTAGGTCGGCGGAAGTGGGTACGATGGCGCTGGTTACGGATTATCGCGGGAAGGATGGATGGCGGAGCAAGGATGTCTGCCGGTGGGAGTATGAGGGGATCTGCAAAAGGGCGGATGAGATGGGATACGGGGTGGAGGAGTTCGCGATGGGTGAGTATGGATATGACGGGAAACGACTGGAGGAGACGCTGGTGACCCGGGGGATACGGGGCGTTTTGCTGGGATTCACGAGGGAGAGAAAAGTGCCGGGAGGTTTTTCAATCGAAAGGTTCAGTGTCGCGGGGCTGAGTACGTATTTCCGTGAAGTGGCGGTGAACCGGGCGAATTTTCACGGTTTTTTCAATGTGGGTCTGGCGATGGACGAGATGAGGGCGCAGGGGTGCGGAAGGATCGGGCTTGTTGTGCCGGAACTGAACAACCGGATCTCCGGATATCTGTGGTCAGGAGCTGCACTGGAATGGCAGCGGAGGCTTCCAATGGAGGAGAGGTGTGTGCATTTTCTCCCGCTTTCCGGGGATGAGGAAAAGGAATTTGCCGAATGGCTGGAGGCAGAGAGGCCTGATGGGCTGCTGGTTTATAAAATGCCGGTGAAGAGCTGGCTGGCGAAGTTGGGGATACGGACGCCGGAGGATGTGCAGGTGGCCTATCTTTACCGCACGGAAGGGGAGATGCTGGAATGGCCGGGGATAGACGGGAACTTGCAGATGGTGGGAGCGGCGGCATTCGACCTGGTGGTGGAGGGCTTGCACACGAACCGGCTGGGCGCGCCGGAGCATCCGAAGGAGGTGCTGATCAAGGGTGAGTGGCGAGGAGGATCCGCTTCAGGCTGACTTTGTGCTTTTTACCCGCTGGCGGAGGCCATCCAGGATGGCGGTTGTCAGGGGGGCGGGCTTTCCTCTCCAGAGGGCGGCGATCTTCAGTTGGGGGAAGCCGTTGAGGGGGAATTCCGTGACGCCTTTCGGGGGTTTCGTACCGGGGATTTTCAGGCTCAAGCCTATGCCGAAGCCTTTGGCTACGTATGTGTTGATCACTTCGATGGAGCTGATTTCGATGCGGGCGGGCCAGCGGATGTTTTTGCGGTTGAGGCCTTTCCCGAAAAGCTTTGCGACTGGTGTGGTCTGGGGTGGGCGGATGAGGGGATGTGTTTCGGCCAGCTCGCGGATTCCTTTTTTGGGAGGTTTCAGTCCGGGAGGTAGGAGTAGGATCAAGGGGAGGGACAGGAGGATTTCGCTGCGCATTCCGGTGGGTGGACTTCCTTCCAACTCGGTGATTGCGAGATCGATTTCCTCACGCTCAAGGAGGGAGATGCAGATGTTCTGGCCAGCTTCGGTGAGGCTGAGTTCCAGATTGGGTTGTGCCTTGCGGACTTGCTCAAGGACGGGAGGGAGGTGCTCTCGGATGACGGTGGTGGGTGCGGCGAGGCGGATGTGTTTGGTGGCGGATGATCCCAGTTTTTCGGTAATGTTCCCTAGGCCGCCGAAGAAGGGGGCGGCAAATTCAAAGAGCTCGCGGCCTGCGGAGGTGAGGCTGAATGGGCGGCGCTGGAAGAGTCTTACTCCGAGTTCGGTTTCCAACTGTGAGATCTGGCCACTGACTGCAGGCTGCTGGATGCCGTAGGGCATGGTGCGAACTGCGGCGGTGATGCCTCCGGCGCGTGCCACGTGATAGAAGAGTTCCAGGTGATGCAGGTTGGGGAGTGGTTGTGGCATGAATTATTATATCGTTATTATCGATGTTAGTAAATAAATAATCGACTAACGGTATGCGAGGTTTTCGTGAGATTGTCTTTCCAATGATCTTGGTATTAATACTAGTGGCAGGCTTGATGGTGGTCATCGAGAGAATGTGGCCGGGGCAGGCTTTGCCGAAGGTGAAGGGCTGGTGGCTGCGCATTGTGCTGGTGAACCTGGCGCAGGTGGGAATTGTGATCGTGGCGGGACTGACGTGGGATCGATGGCTGAACTCGTTTTCATTGTTGCGGCTAAGTGAGCATATGAATCCCTGGGCTGCTGCCGGGGCGGCGTATTTTGTTTCGACCTTCGTTTATTATTTCTGGCACCGGCTGCGGCATGAGTCGTCGTTTTTCTGGAAGCTATGTCACCAGCTGCATCACTCGCCGAGGCGGATTGAGGTGCTGGCGAGCTTCTACAAGCATCCGGTGGAAATTTTCATCAATTCGATTTTGAGTGCGCTGATTGTTTATGCCTTGCTGGGGTGCTCGGTGGAGGCGGCTGCGATTTACACGGGCTTTACGGCGGTGGCGGAGTATTTCTACCACTGGAATCTACACACTCCGCGATGGGTGGGTTGGTTCATGCAGAGGCCGGAGAGCCACCGGGTGCATCACAAATATCAGGGACATAGCCAGAACTATGGGGATCTGCCGCTGTGGGACTGGATGTTCGGGACTTTGGAAAACCCGAAGAAGTCGCCGAAGCGGTGTGGGTTCGATCCGGAGAAGGAGCAGCGGTTTGTGGAGATGCTGGCTTTCCGAGATGTGCACAAGAAGAAGGATTCGTTACCGCCGACTTGTTTTGGCTGTCGCAAACGGTGGGCTTGTCAGGCTCACAAAACTCCTGTCGGGAGTGGATCATGAAGCATTCTAACAAATTGGCTGTGGTGGTATTGGTGATCGGGCTGACGCAGATGGTGGGATACCTCTGCGGGAGTAAGGTGCTGCGTGGGGTAGGACTGGCGAGCGGGTTCTCGCCGTTTCCGAAAGTGTTTTCCGAGGTGGATGGGTATGAGGCTTTTGCCGCGAGTTTTGCTCTGGAGGGTGAGAGAGGTTACGGGGAGAAGTGGCGGTGCGAGTTGGATCCGGAGGTGTATTCGCGGATTGAAGGGCCGTATAATCGGAGGAATGTGTATGGAGCCACATTGGCTTTTGCCCCGAGGCTTCCTGATGATCTGAGGGCGGTTTTGGTGTCCCGGGCATTGGCGGTGGGATCGAGCTTGAGAGAGGAACTTGGGATTCCGGGGGATGTGATTGATCTGAAAATTATCGTGACGCCGCGTGATGGAGGGAATGAGGGGCCGTGGGTGTATGGTATGGATGGTGAATTGGTGGAAGGGAGGATGGAGCCATGATCAAGATGTCTTTCTGGCAGTTTGCGTTCTTCCGAATTGTTTTCGGGGTTTATCTTGCGGTTCATTTCGGGCAGCTTTTGCCTTGGGTGGGGGAGTTGTTCGGGGTGGGTGGTGTGATGGGGGATCCTTCGTTGAATCCGGCGTATGGTGCTTTCCCGAATCCTCTGAATTTTGCTGTGCCCGACTGGGTTCTGGTGGGAATTGCCGTTGGACTGGTTGGATGTTCAGTTTGCTTTGCGATGGGACTTTGGAGAAAGCCGATGGCCTGTCTCTTGTGGTTCGGGTGGACGGCGTTTTTTCACCGGAACAATCTGATCTCCAATCCATCGATTCCATATGTGGGGTTGCTTCTGGTGCTAAGTATCCTGGTGCCGGGCGGGGAGCCTTTGAGTCGGGGAAAGCGGAATGGCGACTGGGGGATGCCGAGGTGGGTTTTCCGGACGGCGTGGATACTGATGGCTGTAGGCTATACCTTCAGTGGTGTGATGAAGCTGTCCTCGCCGAGCTGGGTGGATGGGAGTGCGATGAGGTATCTGCTGGAAAATCCATTGGCCAGGCCGGGTGTGTTCCGGGATCTAATGCTCTGGCTGCCGGATGGCTTTCTCGCTGCGATGACCTGGGGTGTACTGGCTGTGGAGGTGTTTTTTCTGCCATTGGTGATGTGGTCACGGAGCCGGCTGTGGGTGTGGCTGGCGATGGTGGGGATGCACCTTGGGATCATGGCGGTGGTGGATTTCGCCGATCTGAGCCTGGGGATGCTGATGATCCATCTGTTCACGTTTGATCCGAGGTGGATGAAGTCAGCGCTGAAGGTGCCGGGGAGGGTGAGGTTCGACGGGGAGTGTCTGATGTGTGACGGCTTTATCCGTTTTCTGGCGGAAGAGGATGGCTATGAGATGTTGCGTTTTTGTGCGCTGGATACGGAACCCGGGGAAGGTGCTCCGAAGACGATTCTCTTTGAGTCGGAAGGGGTGGTGTTTCAGAAATCCGATGCTGTTCTGCGGATGTTTGGTGCGCTGGGAGGACAATGGAGAGTGCTGGCGATGACTGGAGGATTTGTGCCGCGTTTTTTGAGGGATGCGTGCTACGACTTTGTAGCAAGGCACCGGTATGCTTGGTTTGGGAAAGCGGATGTTTGTGGGCTGCCTGGGGAGGAACTCAGGAGGCGGCTGGAATACTGATGCTTTTGTTTGCGGATTTGTTTGCGAATCCCTAGGGTGGGTTTAAGTAGTACTATGAAAAACTCCAAGTGGCTGATCGGATATGGTGTTTTTCTCTTTTTGTGCGGACTGGCAGGATTTCTTTCCAATCCGAGTGCGGCGAAGACAGCGCTTATTTCGGGCTCGCTGTTTGGCGGGCTTTCGGTGGTTTGGGGGCTTCTGCTCCGGAAAGGGATGGGTTTTGCGAAATGGGCGGCATTTCTGACCACGCTGATGCTATGCGGCGTATTCACGTGGCGGTCTGTTGCCAGCTGGCAGAAGGTTTCCGAAGGTGAGCCGAAGGTTTTCGCAGCAGCTCTGATCACGCTGATGCTGATCGGCTCGCTGGCGACCGTTGGGAAGCTGTTGGTGAAGAAAGCCTAGTTGGCTTTCTCAAGAGAGATGCGCTCTGCTTCAAGCTCGGCCTCGAAATCGGCTTCGATTTTTGCCTGTGCTTCTTCTTCCTTGCGGATGGCTGCTTCTTTTTCGGCGGCTTCCTCGGCAAGGAATTTCTCTTCATCGGCTTCGGCTTTTGCGGCTTCGCGGGCAAGGCGTTTGTCGATTTTCCTTTGTTCGCGTTCGCGGCGTTTCTGGTCTTTGCTTGGTGTAAATGCCATTGGTTTGCTTCGGTTGTAGGCGAAATTGCCGGTTTTTCCCGGTGGCCTTTTGACCGGGGGGAGATGCTGTAGCTTTGAATGGTGGTTTGGATCAATAGTAATCGTCACGTGATTTCCCTGAATCTGTGGGATTGGAGAAATCAAGCTTGCTCCTGAGTGGGCGGCTCTATTGACTTTCGCATGGCAGAGATTTCTTTGGGATTGTCGTTTGACGATGTGCTTCTTGTTCCGGCGTTGAGTGGTGTTTTACCCGGCGAGGCGGATCTTTCTACGGAGTTGGCTGGTGATTTTCCGCTGAAGCTACCGGTGATTTCGGCGGCTATGGATACTGTTTCCGAACATGATCTTGCGATTGCCCTGGCACGTGAGGGAGGTATGGGAGTGATTCACCGGGCTTGCACGATCGAGGAGCAGGCGGCGATGGTCTCGAAGGTGAAGCGCTCCGAGAGTGCGGTGATTCTTCATCCGCTAACGGTGAAGAAGACCGATACGGTCGCTCATATTCTGGCGACCATGCATGAAAATGGTTTTTCAGGATTTCCTGTGGTGGATGAGGCTGGACGGCTGGAGGGAATGGTCACCGGCAGGGATGTGAGGTATTCCGATAAGCAGAACGCGTTGGTATCCGAGGTGATGACACCGCTTGAGAAGGTGATCACCGGGCCGCCGAATACCGGGTTGGAGGATGCCCGGAGAATTCTTTATCAAAACCGCATCGAGAAGCTGCCTTTGGTGGATGAAAATGGAAAGCTGGTCGGGCTGATTACGGGCTCTGACATTGAGAAGCGGATTACGTTTACTAGCTCTGCCAAGGATCTCAACGGGCAGTTGCGCTCTGGTGCTGCGGTGGGTGTGGGGCCGGATGTGAAGGAACGTGCGGAGGCCTTGATCGAGGCGGGTGCTGACGCGCTTTTCATCGATGCGGCTACGGGGCACACGAAGCATGTGATGAAAGTGATCGAGATGCTGCGGGGGCTGAGTGACAGGCCTGTGGTAGCTGGAAATGTGGTGACGGAGGCTGGGGCGCGGGATCTTGTTTCCGCAGGAGCGAGCGCGCTGAAAGTGGGAGTGGGGCCGGGATCGATTTGTACGACGCGGGTGATCGCGGGAGTGGGTATGCCGCAATTCACGGCGATCCGGAATGTGGCGGGCTATTGCCGCGAGCGGGGAGTGAAGGTGATTGCCGACGGTGGAATCCGCTATTCCGGGGATGTGGTGAAGGCGATTGCGGCGGGAGCGGATCTGGTGATGTTGGGCTCGATCCTGGCGGGAACGCGCGAGAGTCCGGGGCAGAGTGTTTATTACCAAGGACGGAGATTTAAAACGTATCGTGGTATGGGATCGCTGGGTGCGATGCGGAAAGGTGCTGGAGACCGCTATGGACAGAATAGCTCAGGGAAACTGGTGGCGGAAGGTGTGGAGGGACGGGTGCCTTACAAGGGGCCTCTTTCCGATGTGATTTTCCAGCTGATGGGCGGTCTGAAATCCGGGATGGGCTATGTGGGTGCCTCGACGCTTTCGGAGCTGAGGGAGCGGGCGAGCTTTACTAGGATCACTCCGGGTGGACTCCGTGAAAGCCATGTTCACGATATCGTGATGACGGAGGAGCCTACGAACTACCAGCCATTGGGCTAAACTTTTAATTTTCAACTCCCAACCTTCAATTTTGAGGTTGGGGAAAGACTTATTCATATGCACGACAAGGGACATGTAGCGGTTATCGACTTTGGGTCACAATATACTCAGTTGATCGTAAGGCGGGTGAGGGAGTTGGGGTATTTTGCGATGCTTTATTCCTTGGAGGATTTTCCGAATATTGGGGAGCCAGGGGCGATTATTCTTTCGGGTGGCCCGAAGAGTACGAGTGATGTGGATGCTCCGGATCTGGATTTCGAGGCTCTCAAGGGTTTCGGTGTTCCGGTGCTGGGGGTTTGCTATGGGATGCAGCTTCTTAATTTGAAATTCGGCGGGACGATCGAGGCGAGTGACCGGCGTGAATACGGGCCGGCGAATCTTTTTCCGGAAAGTCATGAGGGACTTTACGAGGGTATTTCCGAGACTTCGCAGGTGTGGATGAGTCATTCCGATACGGTGAAGATTCTTCCGGACTGTGCGGCGGTGCTGGCTAGGAACCAGCATGGGACGCCTGTTTCCTTGCAATGGGGGGAGAGCTTTTACGGGATCCAGTTTCACCCTGAGGTGACGCACAGTCATCAGGGGTTGAGGATTCTTGATAATTTTCTGCTGACTGCGAGTGATCTGTTGCCGTTCAAGATCGAGGACTTCAAGCGTGAGATGATCGCTGGGATCAAGGAAAGGTGCGGGAGCAAGCAGGTGGTTCTTGGTGTTTCTGGCGGGGTGGATAGTACGGTACTTGCCGTACTTCTCAAAGAGGCTGGTGCGAATGTGAGGGCGATCTTTGTGGATCATGGGTTGATGCGGAAGAATGAGGGCGAAGAGGTGCGGAACAATTTCCACCGGCTGGGCGTTCCGATTGAGACGGTTGATTGCAGTGAGAGGTTTTTGACTGCTTTGGCGGGTGAAGGTGATCCGGAGAAGAAGCGGGTGATCATCGGGAATCTGTTTATCGATGTGTTCTGGGATTCGGTGGGGGATGCGGAGCTGCTGGCCCAGGGGACTTTGTATCCGGATGTGATTGAGAGTGCGTCGAACGCGAACTCCAAGGCATCGAAGATCAAGACGCACCACAACCGGGTAGACCGGATTCTGGAGCTTCAGGCGCAGGGTAAGGTGCTGGAGCCGCTGGCGGAGCTTTTCAAGGACGAGGTGAGGGAGCTGGGGCATTCGCTGGGTATCGCGCCGGATATTTTGAACAGGCATCCGTTTCCGGGGCCGGGACTTGCGGTGCGTTGTCCTGGGGAGGTGACGCAGGACAGGCTGGATATTATCAGGGAGTGCGATGCGATTTTCATCGGGAAGCTCAAGGAGCATGGCTGGTATGACAAGGTCTGGCAGGCTTATGCGGGATTGATCCCGGTGAAGACTGTGGGGGTGAAGGGGGATGAGCGTAGCTATGAATGGGCTACGAATCTGCGCGCTGTTGTCTCCGAGGATGCGATGACGGCGGAGTGGGTGGATCTGCCTGCGGAGCTGCTGAGGGAGACGAGCCAGAAGATTCTGAATGAGGTGAGCGGGATCAACCGGGTGCTTTATGATATTTCCACGAAGCCGCCGGCTAGTATTGAGTGGGAGTGATTTTCCTGAAGCACGAATTTTTTGGCTTGGGTTGAGGGAAGATTTTTTGAACCACGAATCTCGCGAATCTAACGAATCTTTTTTCTCGGGGTGGGGAAAGAGTTTTTGACCACGGAATACACAGAATACACGGAAGCTTGGGTTTCTATTTTTGCAGAAGCTGTGGCTGGTGGGTGTGTTTTTTTTGAAACATGGATCTTGTGAATGGAAGGGATCCTTTTTTCTTGGGTTTGGAGATACGGGTTTGTGTTTTTTTGTGGTCTGGATGATTGGGTTCTTTGGGTTTTTCGCTCCGCAGTGGACAGGGTGGGGGTTTTGGTGGAGAAGGGGGGCTTATGAAGAAGGTTTTTCCGTTTGAGGTTCCGGGGCGCGCTGCGCCACGTGTTGTGGAGGGAATCAAGGCTGAGGTGCGGAAGTATCTGAAGCGGGAGCACCGGAAGGCTTTGCCGGAGGGGGTGGACTTCTGGGATTTTGATTGCCGGGTGGGGAAATCCGCCGATGAGGCGGAGGTGGTGCATGTTTCCGCGATTGTGAAGGCGATTGATGGGGCTTCGGCCAGTGAGTTTGAATCGGTGTATATCGAGATTCTGGCGAAGGAAGGCAAGAGGAAGCCGGTGGTGAAGGAGACTGATGTGCCGGTGGAGGAATTTACCGCGGACGGGGTAGAAGAACAGGAGGCTGGAATCCCTCCGGACGGTCTGGAACCGGAGTCTCCAGCTACGCAAGCGGAATGAGTTTGCTGGACGGGGAGCTGGAAAACAGTTTCAGTCCTCGGGCACCCGCGAAAGGGGGTGTTTTTACAATGCCGCTGTGGTGGAATGGTAGACACTGTGGATTTAAAATCCATTGCCCTCACAGGCGTGCCGGTTCGAGTCCGGCCAGCGGTATTCTCTTTTGGAACTCCTTCTTACGGAGTGATGGGGAGGCGGTCGGTTTCCGGCTCGGAATCGAAAAGGAAGCCGTTTTCCTTGTAGGTTTTCAGGCGGAAGTGGGTGGCTGTGGAGATGACTCCGTCCAGGGAGGATAGTTTCTCGGAAACAAAGCGGGCTACTTCGCGGAGATCCTGGGCTTCCACTACTACCATGAGATCGTAGCCACCCGAAGCGAGGTAGCAGGAGACGACCTGGTCAAAGCGGGCGATGCGCATGGCCATGCGGTCGAAGCCGCCGCCGCGCTCGGGTGTGAGGCGTACTTCGATGAATGCGGAGACTGAGGTGTCTCCGATGATTTCCGGGTTTGTGACGGCGTGGTAGCCGAGGATGGTGCGGTCTTTTTCCCAGCCTGAGACTGTTTCGGAAACTTCCGTCTCAGTGGAATCGATGAGGTCGGCGAGTTCCTTGAAGGAGGCGCGGGCATTGCGGCGGAGGAGTTTCAGAAGATTCATTAGGTGACTACGTAGCAGTGATTGGCTGACTGTGAAAGGCCTGGGTTTTATCGCGGAAAGAAAAAGGGCGGCAGGGAATGTTCCCAACCGCCCTTTGGAAATTCTAGGAGAGAATTAGTTTTTCGCGAGGAGGTCGCGGATCTCGGTGAGGAGGACTTCTTCCTTGGTAGGCTCCGGTGGTGCTTCCTCTTCTTTTACTTCCTCTTTCTTCATGGCACCCATGACTTTCTTGATTACGATGAAGACCACAATTGCGAGGATGATGAAGGAAATGGAGTCAGCTATGAACTGGCCGTAGTTCAACATGATCGCCGGAACTTCTTCCACGCCTTCGGTAGCAGGGACTCCTTCCTTGAGTATGATTGCCATTTTCGTGAAGTCGATACCGCCTGTGATCATTCCGAGAGGTGGCATGAAGACGTTGTCGACGAGGGATTTGACGACGGTAGCGAAGGCTCCACCGATGATGATACCGACGGCCATGTCGATGAGGTTGCCTTTGAATGCGAATTCCTTGAAGTCTTTTAGCATGGTAGTTTGTGTTTGTCTTTTAGCCGAATCTGTCGGTCAGCGATACAGAACAGAATTTCTCCGGGTTTCCTAGAAAATAGAAGTTAGGATTTCAGTAGTTTCTCCAGTTCGGAGGCGGACCATGCTGGTGCGTCGGTGGGGGTGGCTGATTCATCGAGAGAGTCCGCTAGGGCTTTTTTGGATGCCTGTAGGCGGGTGACTTTTTCTTCGACTGTGTCCTTGGTGAGGAGGCGGAAGACGGTAACCGGTTTTGTCTGGCCGATGCGGTGGGCGCGGTCTGTGGCCTGGGCTTCGGCGGCGGGATTCCACCAGGGGTCGAAATGGATGACGATGTCTGCTGCGGTGAGGTTGAGGCCGTAGCCGCCGGCTTTCAGGGAGATGAGGAAGACGGGTGGGCCGGAGGGGGATTGGAACTGGTCGACGAGGGTCTGGCGGTTGCGGGTCTGGCCGTCGAGGCGGAGGGATGGGATCTCCAGGGAAGTGAGGGCGTTTTCGATTTCGAGGAGTTGTTTCTGGAACTGGGAGAAGACGAGGATACGGCTGCCGGCGGGGATGGCCTGGGTGGTGATTTCCAGAAGGCGCTCGAGTTTTCCGGAGCGGCGGGGGATGGGGAGGGCTTTGAGTTTCTCGTTATTGAGGAGTGCGAGGTCGCAGCAGGTCTGGCGCAGGCGCAGGAGGGTGGTAAGTGTCTGCATGCGGGCGGCGGCGGTCTGCCCGGAATCGCGGATTTCCTGGATGCGGGCGAGGCCTTGTTTCTGGAGTTCTCGGTAGGTGCTGAGTTGTTCTTTGGAAAGGGGGCAGTATTCGTCTATGTGGATTTTCGAAGGGAGATCCGGGGCGACCTGGGATTTCGTGCGGCGGAGGACGAAGGGGGAGGTCTTGAGGCGGAGAAGAGTGGAGGCGCGGGGGGCTGTTTCGCCGGACTCTAGGGGTTTCTGGTAGCGTTCCTCGAAGTCCTTGCGGGTGCCCAGCCAGCCGGGCTGGATGAAGCGGAAGATGGACCAGAGATCCCGGGCGGAGTTTTCCACGGGGGTACCTGAGAGAGCAAGGCGGTGGTCGGCTTTGAGGCGGGCGACGGCTTTTGAGTGGTCGGTATCGGGGTTGCGGATGAGGGATGCCTCATCGATGACGACAGTGGAGTAGTGCTGACGGAGGTGGTAGGCGAGATCGCGGGCGAGGGTGCTGTAGGTGGTGAGGACTATGGTGCCGGGCTGGACTTTTTCCCGCAGGGAGTCGCGTTTTACGCCGTGGAGGGTGATGATTTTCCGGTGGGGGGCGAAGCGGTTGATTTCCGCTTTCCAGTTTCCAAGGAGGGATGTGGTGACTACGACTAGGGCTGGGGAGGAGTGTGAATAAGTCGTAAAAATGTGTTCAAGGAAGGCGATGGTCTGGAGGGTTTTGCCCAAGCCCATGTCATCTGCGAGGAGGGCTCCCTGATATTTCTCCATTCTATCAGCGATCCAGGAGAATCCGGCGGACTGGTAGGGGCGGAGTGTGGCTTTGATGGGAGGTGGTGGTGTGGTGTGAATAACTTGTGGGGAAGTTTCGCTAAGATTGGTTTTTTCTGGGTTTGAGAGTTTGTCGGCGATTTCCCGGATGATGGCGGCAGAGGCGTTTTTGGCGGTGAAGCGATTGTCTGATTGTTCGATTTCGAGGTCTGCGAGGAGGGGGTCGATGAGGTTCTCGATGTCGTTTGAGAGGATGACGTTCTTGTCGCCGATGCGTTGGCCGGAGGATCGGAGGAGGCGGCGGATCTCTGCGGGGGGAACTGTTTGGCCGGATTCGGTCTCGTAGGTGAGAGTGAAGCTGAGGTCTTCGGTTTCCGAGGAAAGGATTTTGATCTTCGGGGAGATGAAGACGTAGGAAGAGGCCAGTTTCTCCAAGGCGGGGCTGAGTGATGTTTCCCAGGAGGAGGGAAGGGACGGGAGTGTGCGGGTGAGGAGGGTTCGGATCTCGGTGGGGTCTGTGATGTTGGACGGTTTTCCGAAAGTGAGGGGGGCTGTCTTTGAGAGGAGGTTGAGTGTGTTTCGCTCGGCGGCGGGG
The DNA here is from genome assembly GCA_051251795.1 of Luteolibacter sp. Taxonomy (GTDB): domain Bacteria; phylum Verrucomicrobiota; class Verrucomicrobiia; order Verrucomicrobiales; family Akkermansiaceae; genus Luteolibacter. Next base: position 14,051 of record JBPOGC010000014.1, read on the forward strand.
TCTTGGGTGAGGATGGTGTTCCCTGTGAGTTTCGGAAGGGGGGAGGTGGGGTAGGTTTTGGTAAGGGTCAGGGTGATCTGATTCTCGGAGCCAGTGAGGTAGAGTCTGAAGTCGGGGGACTGGGGGATGAACTGGAGGGCTTGGAACCAATCCGAGGAGGATAGATCCAGGTGATTCTGAAGGGTTTCGAGGTGTTTTAGGAAGAGGGCGGAGGGGATGGCTGTCTGGTTGGTCTCTGCCAGAGTGTTTAGTACTGGGAGGAGTGGCTCCGGGAGGGGGGCGCTGCCGATGCGTGTGAGTGAAGTTTCCGAAAGGGAGTAGATGGAAGAGGCAAAGGGGAGGAGGGTCTCCGTCTGGGAAGGGGATGGGGATGTCCTCAGGATGAGGGTGTCGTTTTCCGGATAGCAGTGGGTGAGATGGATTTGTTGGCCGGAGTCTATGGAGAAAGGTTTGCCATCGGATGTGATGCGGGGGTGCTGGCCGATTGCACCAAGGAAAGCGGGGAGGGATGGGGTCGCCAGTATTAGGGGGATTGTCTTTTGATTGGAGGGGTGGTTTTTCAGCAACCAGGCGGTGAGTTTTTCATCGGCGGGTGTGGGTGTTTCGTCCGAAGTTTTCAGGGTGAGGGGGAGACGGCCTTTTGAGAGAGCGGTGCGCCAGTTTCCCTGGAGGAGTATGTTCCATGCGATTGCGGGGATGCCAGGGGGTGGAGTGTCTGCCGTAGCAGATTTTGTGACCGCGACCGGAGAGGATGAGAGCGGGGCTGTCTCTGCAGGTGGACTTATGAGGTGCAGGCCGGCGGCCACGGCATGTGTGCAGAAACGTCCTTCGCGTTGATTGGCAGGGCAGGCGCAGGTGGCGTCCAGCCATGTGGCGGTGCGGGCGGTGACGGTGGGACGAAAGATGCGTTTCCCTGATTTTACGGTGCCTTTCCAGCCATCTCGTGTCTCCTCGGAATCGATGACGGCGCCGATATTCAGGAGGCCTTGGGCTTCCTTGAAGTCTTGCCATGTGGCGGCTTTGCGGAGTGTTGCTTCGTCGAGGGGCATGAGGGAGGGTTGGGTGCGGTAGGGGAATTTTGAAACACGAATCTTTGGGAATTTTGTCTTGGGTTGTGTGATTTTCTAACCACGGAATGCACAGAACACACGGAAGCTTGGGTTGGGTGCTTGGGTGGTTTTTTTGGAACGACAATGGGAGCGAAGCGGAAATGGAGAGGAGTGATTCGCGACGTGCCCGAAGGGATTCGCCAAAGGCGGAGTCAAATCTTACGAATCCAACGAATCTTTTCCCTGGGACTAGAGAGTTCTTGGCGTGGGGGGCTTGAGTTTTTTTTTTGGGAGGTGATGCTCAGTGGAGATGAAGAAAGTTTTGGTGATTGGGGCGGGGTATGTGGGGGATGAAGTTTTGCGGGTGTTTCGGAGGAATGGGTGGGAGGCTGTGGGGGCTACGCTCAGTGGAGGGGAGGGTTTGGTTTCCTGTGATGTGAGTGATGCGGGTTCTGTGGAGAGGCTGCCGGATGCGGATGTGGTGGTGCATTGCGCGGCATCGGGGCGCGGAGGTGCGGATGCTTACCGGAGGGTGTATCTGGAGGGTTGCCGGAATGTGGTGAAGCGGTTTCGGGGGAAACGATTGCTTTTTACTTCGAGTAGCTCGGTTTACGCGCAGGTGGATGGGGAGCAGGTGACGGAGGAATCTGCTGCGGAGCCGGATCGGGAGACAGGGCAGATTTTGTTGGAGGCGGAAACTGTGATGCTTGGTGCCGGAGGAGTGGTGGCTCGTTTGGCGGGGATTTACGGGCCGGGGAGAAGCGTGCTTTTGAGGAAGTTTTTGAGCGGGGAGGCGGTGATCGAGGAGGATGGGCGGCGTTTCATCAATCAGATCCATAGGGATGATGCGGCGCGGGCGATTTTCCACCTGATGACGATGGAGGATTTCCCGGGTGGGGAGGTTTTCAATGTGGTGGACTCGGTGAGGATGAGTCAGCGGGAGGTTTACGAGGGGCTGGCTGTGTTTTTTGACAGGGATCTGCCGCCTTTTGGGGAGAGGGATCTGAACCGGAAGCGGGGCTGGACACATAAGGATGTATCGAATGCGAAGCTGAGGGGAACCGGGTGGGAGCCGCTTTATGCGAAGTTTCTGGATGCAGTGGAGAAGGGAGGGGAGATTTGCGCTTCGCGGGGGTGATTGTGAAGCCGGCCGGAGACCGGCTCTCCATATTAGAGATTTCCAGACCAGGTCCAGAGATTTTTGTCGAAGTAACGGTGGGCGGTTTTGATGAGGTTTTCGGCTTTTGCCTTCGGGTGAAGGATGACGAAAATGGTGGAGCCGGAGCCGGACATTAGGGCTGTTTTGGTGTCGCGGCGTTTCAGGAGCCAGTCCTTGAGCTCGGCGAGGTAGCGGTGTTTTGCGAAGACGGATTTTTCGAGGTCGTTTTCCAAGACCAGGCCTTCGTATTTCTGAGGTTTGCTGAGAATGCCTGGCAGGGCTTGGGTTTCGAGGCAGTTCTTGTAGGCGTCCGGGGTGGAGACTGAGAACCGGGGCTTGAAGAGGATGACCGGCAGAGGCGGTGGGGATGGGGCGGCGGTGACGATTTCACCACGGCCGGTGCAGCGGGCGGCTCCGGCGTAAAGGAAGAATGGAATGTCCGAGCCGAGCTCTGTGGCTAAGGCGTGGAGTTCCTCTGGAGGGAGGGGGTTTTCAAGTTGGGCGTTGAGGGCGAGGAGTGTGGTGGCGGCATTGGAGGAGCCGCCGCCCAGGCCTGCGCTGTGGGGGATTTTCTTATCCAAATGGATGGTGTAGGGGAGAGTGGTGGAGGTTTTTTCCGCGAGTGCGTTTGCAGCTTTTACGACGAGGTTGTTTTCGTCTGTGGGGAGGGTTTCATCAGAGCAGGTGAATGAGAACTCTTCGGCGGGGGTGATGGTGATTTCATCGGCCAGGCCGGGGAGCTTTACCATGAGGGTGTCGAGTTCGTGAAAGCCGTCGGGGCGCTGGCCTAGGATGCGGAGGGAGAGATTTAGTTTGGCGGGTGATAGCATGAAATTTTCAACTTTTAATTTTCAACTCCCAAGTAATGTGGAGAAGATCCTATTGGGAAATGTTTTCGATGGAGAGAAGGGCCAGCATGCGGCCGGTACGGCCTTTTTCGATGCGGTAGGAGTAGTGGAGCTGGGTGTCTTCCGCTGTGTTTTGGCAGGAGTCGTGGAAGTTTTTTATTCCGAGATCCTTGGCTTGGGTGGCGATGGTGGCGGCGAAGTTCACCTCGTAATGAGGGGGGCGGATGCACGGGGAGAGGATGCAGACGAGATCAGCGGGGTTTGTGCCGAAGCAGGTGGTCATTTTCGTGACTGCGGCTTCAAGGATGTTGAGCTCTGTGCCTTTTTTTCCGGAATGGAGGAGGGCTATCGATTTTGTGACCGGGTCTGCCAGATAGATGGCGGCGCAGTCTGCAATGTAGATGGCCAGGAGCTGGTTCGGGACGTTGGTAACTAAACCGTCGACTTCCGGGTGGGTGCGCGTTTTCCCGGTGGAAGGTTCAGTGATGATTGCGATGGAGTTGCCGTGAACCTGCTGGGCATGATGGCGGGTCTTTGCTTCCGGGTATGTTTCGGAAACGAAGCCGCTGTGGTGAGGTGCGAGGTTTGCCAGCGCGAAGGAGCGGTCTCCGAGGACGTCTACGTCAGGGAGCCGTGGTATCCAGGCGGGTTTGAATGCCGGAAGTTTGGAAATAGGATGTAGAAAAGAAAACGCCTCCGTCACGGAATGAACCGTAACGGAGGCGGTAGATAATCGCCAAGCTGGATTTTTTAATTCAGGGGGGAGACAGGTATTTTATGCAATGGCACGGTTTTTAAGCGCACGATTGGTATGTTCAACTGTTTCAGCCTCTTCTTCATCCATGCCTGCCAGTATTCCGGCGAGGTCGATCGCAATCTCAGAACGCATCTTGGAGACAAGGTCAACTCCTTTGGATGTGATACGTACCATGATTTTGCGGCGGTCTTCGGCGGCGTGAACTCGCTCAACGTAGGAGAGTTTTTCCAATCTATCCACAAGGCCGGTAGCGGCTGCTGTGGAATGACCCATTTTCTTCGCGATATCCGACATAGTCAGAAATTCTTCGCTCGAAAGATAGGTAAGTAGGAAGAACTGGGGGAATGAGACGTTTCCTTTGTTGAGTTCGCTTGACAGGTTAAGAATGCAGCTTCTCTGCGTGAACAGGACGAAGTCTGCAAGACGATCGGCTTCGGCTTTCACCGAGGTGCCGGAGGCACTTGGTTGTGTATTTTTCATTTTGGCTGGTTGTAGTGTTCATGTTTGGGGACATGTAAGGGAGCACAGCCATTGCGAAAGAGAAGATACCTAGTTATCTAGATATTAATCAACCCTAAAGTTGATTCTTTTTCAAAAACGGCTGGATTTTGTTTGGGACGTTCAAAAAGTATGGGTGTATGGCCTGTATGGGAAGCAATAAATTCATTAAAAGTTAAATATTTTATACTTTATGTTTTCAGGGTTTCTTTCGATGGAAAAACTGAAGCCGATATGAAGCGAAGAAACGTTGATCCGAGTAGTGTTTCCTCGCGACGGTTTTGGTAAATTATTCCGGAGTGAATCAGTCTCCGGACAGGAGTGTGTTGAGCCTGTTTCTGGCAACGGCAAGGTATTCGGGATCGATCTCGATGCCTGTGAAATGATGAATTTTTTGTAATTCCGCGGCCAGGGCAGAAGAGCCGATTCCCAAAAAGGGATCAAGGAGACTGGTTTTTCCGGCTTTTCCGTGAATTTTTATGCACTGCTCGACGAGGGCTGCCGGGAATGTGGCTGGATGCGGGCGTTCGCCCTTTCTGGATTGGATGGTCTCGTAGGGGATGAACCATGTGTTGCCCCGGCAGCGGAGATCCTGGCCGCCGGTGTGGCCCCAACGTGCGATGTTTGACTTGTAGACGTAGGGGACGCCTGCGGCACGGCGGTCAAGAGGGATGTCTCCCGTTTTGGTGAGGTGGAATACGTATTCGTGGCAATCGTTTACGTAGCGTTTCGAGTTGATGGGTTTGAAATGGCCGGCGGAAATTTGCTGATCTTTTGTGGTCTTTATCGTGATGGATTTGACCCAATGGAAGGTGTTCTGAAGTGTGAAAAGGGGTTCTTTTCCTTCTGTGAGGGCGAGGATGAGCTGGTGGGGGAGCAGGGGGCTGGATGGAGATGCGCCGATGTTGAGGAAAAAGGAGGCGTCTTCGGCCATTACACGTTTTACCTCGGCGGCCCATAGTTTGCACCAGCTGAGGAACTTTTCGCGGGGTGCTGTGTCTTTGAATTTCGAGTAAGCGATGCCGAGATTGTAGGGGGGGGAGGTGACTACGAGATCGTAGAATTTCTCAGGGAGTGTCGGGAGGGTTTCGAGGCAATCGCCCTGTAGAAATTCAATTTTCAAAATTCAACTTTCAATGAAGAGCCTGGGTGGCATCCGGGTTAGATGCCGCGATTTGTGCGTAAGCTGTTTATAGCTGCTTTGAGATCGTCAGTGGTAACTGTTTCGATCACCTGGGCTTGTCCGATGGCTCTAAGGGTGACGAAGCGGATTTTGCCTGATTTGAATTTTTTGTCCCGGGAGAGTTTTTCGAGGACGGTCTCCGTGGTGATGCTTTCGGGGAGAAGCAATGGGAGGTGGAAGTGTTGCAGGAGTCTGAGGATTTTTCCGGATTCCGAAGGGGGAAGGTTCGAGTGTTTTTCCGAGATGACGAGAGCGGCGCGGATGCCCAGGGCTATGGCTTCGCCGTGTAGGATCTCACCGTAGGGGAGTGAGGCTTCGATGCCATGTCCGATGGTGTGGCCGAAGTTGAGGAGGGCGCGGATGTCTTTTGTTTCGAATTCGTCTTCTTCTACGACGCGGGCTTTGATGGCGATGTTTCGTGCGAGGAGATCGGCTGGGACGTTTCTTGTCTCCGGGTCGATTGCCATGAGATCGGCTACCATGGAAGGATCGCGGATGGCGGCGTGTTTGATGGCTTCAGCGAAGCCTTCGTGAAACTCGCGCGGGGGGAGGGTGGCGAGAGTAGCGGGATCGATAATCACGAGCTTCGGCTGGTGGAATGCTCCGAGAAGATTTTTTCCTTCCGTTACGTTGACACCGGTTTTTCCGCCGACTGAGGAGTCGACTTGTGAGACGATGGTTGTGGGAATCTGGACGAAGGGGATGCCACGGTAGAAGATGGATGCGACGAATCCAGCGAGATCCCCGACTACTCCGCCGCCCAGGGCGATGATGAGGGAGCGGCGATCATGGCCTGCGCGGATGAGTTCGCGGCAGAGGTTTTCCACGTGGGAAATGGATTTTGAGGCTTCGCCGGAGGGGATGGTGTGTAGGGTAGGTTTGTTTTGGGTGAAACTATCGAGGACGGTCTGGGCGTGATGGGAGGCTACCGTTTCGTCTGAAATGATCGCAACGCGCAGCTGGGAAAGGTTGTGTTGTTCAAGTAGGGAGGACGTTAGTTGCAAGAGACCGTTTTCCACCAGGACGGGATAGGAACGGTCTGCTAGATCGACTTGGACGGTGGGCATGAATGGTTCTAAATTTTTAATTTCAAAGTTGAAACTCTAATTGAGGCCGTTTGCTCGGATTGTGAACTGCGAAGACGCCAAGCCACCAAGTTTTTTTACGAACATATGGGTTCTTCTTTCCGGCGGGCAAAGGCGGGTAAGGTGCAGCGAGCTAAGCCCTTGCGGAAAAATTTATACTCTGGCTGTTTGCCAGAGTATGTGCGGCCTGGGACGTAGCCTGAGGTCACCACTCGGTGAGGCTGAGGCCGATTTGTGCAAACAGAGAGCCGTCGAGATCGCGGCTGAAGCTGGAGCCTGCGTTGTTGTCACGGATCTCGATTTCATTGGCGAATGTGACACCAACTCCGGCGCGGAGCCAAAGGCTTCCAGTGACTTTGTTTTCCGTGTAGAGGCCGATGTTGTAGGAGTCGAGGTCGATGGTGCGCGACTGGCCGAAGTTGTCACTGATGTTCCAGCTGCCGCCGCCGTTCTGGCCGAGAATACTGAGTTTCCAGCATTCGTTTACTTCATAGGATGCCTGGAAAGTGGGACCGTAGAGGCCGACGCGGAATTTCTCGCAGACCTTCCAGTCGAAGTTGATTCCTGGAAAAATGGATTCTTCGCCATTCAGATCTGTGGCCACGACTCCGAAGCCGAGGGTGAAACTGTCGCTGAAGCGGTAACCAACTCCGGCTCCGATATCATAGGTGATGCTATCGCCGCGGATGCCTTGGAAGTCCGATGCGAGTTCCACGCGGGAGAAGCCGGCCGCGAACCAATTGGAGTTTTTGAAGGTTTTGATTCCGATGGCCATGACGGAAACGGAATGAAGATCTTCGTCTTGGATTGGAAATCCAACAGGGGTGCCGTCGAAATTCAGTGAAGTGAGATTGTAGCTCAAAAACGGGAGGATGGTCAGATCCTCGAAAGGGACGATTGGCTTGGAGAGGAGTGAGCGTATATTGAGTCTGCTTACCTCCAGTTCCCCGGAGGTTCCATCGAAGTCCATGCCCGCGCTTTGGAAGAGATCAAGGCGAAGGATATCAAAACCCGGGAAGGTGATCTCCGATTGGTCAAATTGCTCCTGGGCATTGGCCAGTGAGACGGAGAGAAGGCTGATTGCTGCCGCTTTTCGTAAATCTTTTCCTGTCATTTAGGAGCAATAAACGAAGCCGGGGAGGAATCAAGAGCGGGAATGCCTTTTTATTATTCTGATTCTGGAGCTGTGAACTCCACGGGATAAAGCCTCTCGTCATCGACGAGTTTCGCGTTGGCGTGCTCGTGGGTAGTGAATTTGAGCTCTACGACCAGTTCCTTGTCGAGGGTGAGAACCGCTTGCGAGGTGGACATGCGTGTCCATTCCCAGGTGCCGGAAACAGGTTTCGATTTCAGGCCGCTGGGAAGAGTGGTCTCCCTTTGATAAGTGCCATCCTCAGCAAAGCGGTAATCGTAAGAGCCTTTCAGTCCGGTGGCGTCCATTTCGTATCCCCCGAGAGTGCTGGGTGCGAGGATGCCGACACCCGGGAGGTAGCCGGCACATCCAGCAAGGAGTAGGATGGTGAAGAAGAGAAGTGAGCGCTTGGTAATGAGCATGACTAAAATATTACGCCTTGCGGTCGGCTGGCCAATCCATTTTTTCAGGGAAATGATTTATTACCCTGTAGGTGGACAGTTATAGGATCTGTTTTATGGCTTTAAAATGGATGTTCACCTCTTGCTTGGGCTGGGCTTCTTGCTCCCGAAGAGCAGCTTCAAAAGTCCATCCTGCTCCTCTTGCGTTGCCATAACGAGAAGAGTGTTTACCAGTTTTCATTAGTGTGCGCAGGTGCAGGCATACTCCGGATGGACGCATGAGGGGCAGTCGCTAAAATCGACGTTGAATTTTTCGGTGACGTTGTCGGCATCTGCCGCGGTTTTGATCTGGAGGATGATGGGAACCATTTTTGCTTCAGGGAGTGGCAGGTCTGAGATCACGGAATCGCCGTCGACGGTAAACTTCATGCGGGTGGGATTCGTGCGGTCTCCTCCGATGGCTGAAACGGCTTGGCCTTCCGGTGGGGTGACTGCCTTGTGGTCTTTATCAAGAAAGGTGATGCGGACTTTGCGGTCTTCTGTGACGAAGAACTCCACGTGAGGCTCAGTTTCTGAAGGAATGACATGGGTGGATGGTTTGGTGTTTTTTGCAAGGGGGAAGTGGTCGGAGGAGGGGGGCTGGAATCCCCCCAAACGGCCTGGGGCAGGATGCCCCGGCTACGTTTCAGAATTTTGCCACATGCCGATGGCTCCGGCCATGGAGGCGGTCATGAGTTTTCTGACTGGTGGGATGTGCTGGGAGACGCGGAAGGCGGTGTGGCGGAATGGGGAGATAAACTGGTGGTCCGACTGGAAAATGGGGGTGAGGGAGCGGGTGGCGAATTGGTAGTAGCGGAGATTGAGGCGGCGGCGTTTCGTGAAAAGGGGGAGGGCTGTTTCCAAGGGGTGGTCGCGGAGGGTGGCGGCGAGGCAGCTGGAGTCCGCGAGGGCGAGGTTTACGCCCTGGCCGAGCTGGGGGCTCATGGCGTGGGCGGCATCGCCGAGGAATGCGAGGTGGTGGCTGTGCCATTGTTTCATGCGGACGTCGCCGTAGCGGGCGGTGAGGATCTGATCCCAGTCTGTGATCTGGGAGAGGAGGTTTTCGGCTTTGGGGGAGAGGCTGAGGATTTTTTCCTTCCAGGTGGAGAGGGGTTGTTTGCGGATGGCGGGGTCGTCTTTGATGCGGATGCTCCAGAAGAGGGAGAGGAGTTCGTTTTCCGGGAGATCCGGGGTGCCGAGCTCGCGGCCTGTGGGGAGGAATCCGGCAAGTTGGCGGGTGCCGTTCACGATCTGATGGAGGTCTGCTGAGGGGTAGACTCCGTTGTTTTTTCCGATGAACCAGTGGGCGCCCCAGCCGTAACCGCGGTCGTGCCCTTTGCCGAGGATGTGACGACGCATGGCGGATCTGGCGCCGTCTGCGATGAGGAGGAGGTCGTAGGAGGTGCCGTTGATTTCCCAGCCTTGGGGGAGTTGTTTTGTGGTCTCGATGCGCTGCCCCCAATGGATGGGGATGGACTCCTTTTCCATGAGGGCGATGAGTGTGTCCATTACCACGGGGCGGTGGAGGCCTGCGCCGAAAAGGTCTTCGCCTAGCTCGCGGTAGTGGAGCTCCATGAGGGTGCGACCGTCTTTTTCCAAGACATGGAGGCGGCGGATGCGGGAGGCGTGGCTGATAATTTCATCATAAATGCCGAGTTCGTGGAGGACTGACATACCGCTGGGCTGGAGTAGGAAGCCGGCGCCGACCGCGCGAGGCTCGGGGGCTTGCTCGAATACGTGGACTTCGTGGCCGGTGCGTTTCAGCAAAATGGCGGAGGAGGAGCCTGCGGCACCGCAGCCGATGATTGCGATGCGTAGTGGTTCTTGCGGCACGGTTGTTTTTCGTTTCCCGGGAGAGGGAAGTCAACTTCGCTGTATTTGGTTGCGTGGAGGGAGCCGGGGGTGGAGAAGCTTCCTTGTATGGAGATCAAGGAGCGATTGGATATGAAAGGGGTATCTTGGATGCTTTGCTCGGCGGTTCTTTTCTCGGGGAATACTTTGCTGATCCGGGGGGCTTCGCTGGCTTCCGATGGGGTCGACGGGTGGTTGGCGACGCTTTTTCGCGGGGTGATCGGGGTGGCTTTGTTGTTGGTGTTTTTCAGTCAGGGGAAGGCGCTTTCGTTTCGGAGGATGTTTTCGAATCGGCTGGTTTTGCTGCGGGGAATTGTGGGCGGTTTTTCGATTGTTTGTTTCTATGTGACGATCGTGGAGCTGGGTGCGGGGCGGGCGATTGTGATCAATCTGACGTATCCGGTTTTCGGGGCGGTGATTGCGGCGGTTTGGCTGAAAGAAAAGGTGGGGTGGGCTACGCGGGTGTGGCTGGTGGTGGCGATGGCTGGGTTGGTGATTTTCCTGAGTGATGAGCGGATGAGGTTGGCTCCCGGGTTTTACGATCTGGTGGGGTTGGCGGGCGCTTTGGGGGCGGGGTGGGTGATTGTGATCATTCGGAAGCTGCGGCATGAGGAGCATCCGGCGACGATTTATGGGGCGCAGGCGTTGTGCAGTATGTTGATCGGGTTGCCGTTTGTGGGGAAGGTGCCGGAGCTTGCGTTTGGTGGCTGGGGCTTGCTGGCGGTGGGGGCTGTGGTGGTGACTTTTGCGCAGCTGATCATGACGAGTGCGTATCAACGGCTTTCGATTGCGAAGGGGGCTTCGCTGCAGATGGCGTTGCCGGTTTTTACGGCGGTGGGGGCGTTTGTGTTTTTCGGGGAGAGGTTTGCGGGGCACGAGCTGGTGGGGGCTGTGGTGGTGCTGGTGGCGATCTGGCGGGTGGCGGCGAATCCGAAGTAGGTTTGCTGTGGTTGGGTGATTTTTTTTGATCACGGAATACACTGGAAACACGGAACTTGGGTTGTGTTTTTGTGTGAACCCGAATCGGGTGAATCTTTTTTCTGGGGTTTGGGGGCTTGGTTGTGAAGCCGGCCGGAGACCGGCTCTCCATTATTTGTGGAACCGAGGATCGGGAGGGTATGGCGAGTGTTCTTTTGTTGAGGTGTTCTTGGGTTCTGTTTTTGGGGTGCAAGTTTGGATGGGCTTGGATAGAAGTTGTTAGATGGAATTTTTGAAACGTCATCCGTTTCCTGTGGTGGCTCGCTTCAGGCGGGTGGTGGCGGTTTCGTTTGCTTTTCCGGAGGAGGTTTTGCGGGGGATGGTGTCGGATGGCCTGGAGGTGGATAGCTATGAGGGGCTGGGGTTTGTGACAGTGGCTATGGTGTGGACGGAGGGAATGAGGCCGGCGGGGTTTCCCAAGGTGCTGGGGCAGGATTTCTTTCTCTCTGGTTACAGGATTTTCACCAGGCTGAAGGATGAAGACGGGCGGCGTTTGAGGGGCTTGCAGATCATACGGAGTGAGACGGACAAGGGGTGTATGGTGGTTTCGGGAAATTTGATGACGAAATACAATTACCGTCGGGTGGATGTGTGTGTGGATGAAGGTGTGGAGGGGACGAGGGTGGTCACGAGGCTGCCGGGTGGAGAGGTTACTTTGGATCTGTGTTTTGATACGGGGAGTGAGGCTGGCTTGCCGGAGGGGTCGCCGTTTCCTGACTGGAGGACTGCGAGGCGGTTTGCCGGGCCGATGCCTTTTACTTTCAGTAGGGAGGAGAGTGGGGGTTTTGTAGTGATAGAGGGGAGCAGGAATAGCTGGAAGCCCGGTGCTGTGGAGATGAAGGATTGGAAGGTGGGGTTGTTCGGTGAGTCGCCGCTCTGCAGTGTGGAGCCTGTTCTGGCGAATGCGTTTCAGGTGGAGGATGTGGAATACAGGTGGGAGAAGGGGCGGATGGTGCAGCCGGGAGGTGTCGGGTGAAGACGCGGACGCGGTGGCAGGGGATGATGGCGATTGTGCGGTTCAACTGGCCGTTTTATGTGGTTGCTGTGGGGGTGTTGGTTTTGTGCGGGGTGGGGGTTGTTTTGTTTCCGGGGTTCTGGTTTCTGGTGGTGCTGCCGGTTTTGGGAGCTGGGTATTTTCTGGTGGGCTCATTGGGGGTGTCCCATGTGGTGTATGATCTGTCGGACTTATATCGGTTTGGGTGGTTGGGCAGGGCTTTGGAGGGGAGTGGGCGGGGACGGATGATTTTTTGCCATTCCGGGTTTGATGAGGCTTCGGAGATGTTGGTGGAGCGTTTTCCGAATACGGAGTGGGTGGTGTTGGATCACTATGATGAGGAGTTGATGAGTGAGGCTTCGATACGGAGGGCACGCAGCGCTTTTCCTCCGACTGGGGGGACTGTGAAGGCTGCTTTTGACAAGTGGCCTCTGGCTGATGGGGAGGGGGATGTGGTTTTTGGGATTCTAGCGATCCATGAGTTCCGAAGTAGGGAGGAGAGGGTGGCTTGGTTTTCGGAAGCCAGTCGGTGCCTGGGTGAGGGTGGACGCGTGGTGCTGGTGGAGCATGTGAGGGATCTGGCGAACTTTGTGGCGTTCGGGCCGGGGTTTCTTCATTTCCACTCGGTGGATGAATGGAGGAAGAGCTGGGAGGGCGCGGGAATGCGGTGTATGGATGAGTTCAGGATTACCCCTTGGGTGAGGGTGTTTGTGATTGAAAAAAGATGAGTGAGTTTTTGACGTTATTGCTCCGGGTGGCTGGGGCGGGATTGATTCTGCTAGCTGTGCTGCATGTGCCGATTGGTAGGAGGCTGAAGTGGGGAGAGGACGGAAAGAACATGACTGCGGTGAATGAGCAGATTTTCCATGTTCATACGTTTTTTGTTTGCGTGGTGCTGGTGATGATGGGGCTGCCTTGCCTGCTGATGCCGAGAGTTTTTCTGGAACTGAGTGATGCGGGGCTGTGGATGGCGGGGTCGCTGGCTGTGTTCTGGGGAGTGCGGTTGTTTTGCCAGTTTTTTGTCTACAAGGCGGATCTATGGAGGGGGAAGCGGCTGGAGACTTGGCTGCACTGTTGGTTCTCGTTCGTGTGGTTTTCCTTGGCGGCGCTTTTCATTCTGTGCTTTTGCTTTCAGATGGGTTGGGTGAGCTGAGTGCCCATGTCCAGATGAGTGCAATGAAGCAGAGGTTCAGGGCGACCATGCCGGGGGCGGATATGAGGAGGTCTTGGGCTAGGATTATTTCCAAGGTGTTCATGGAAATGAGTGCGAGGGTCTGGATGGTTGCGTTGAGCTTTTTCAGGATGCCGGTTAGAACCCAGAGGCCGAGGGAGATTTCCAGGAAACCGATGAAGGGGGTGGCGATGGGGGCGAGATCGGAACCGAGGATGCGCTCGACGATGAGGTTGTGGCGGGGGATGCCGTTGAGGACTTTGCTGAAGAGGCCGTGAAAGATCCAGACGCTGGCGATGGGGATGGAGAGGAGGAGGGTCTTTTTTGTGGGGAGGTTCATGGGGTTGAGCTGGAGTTGAGTGGATTTTGGAACCACGGAATACACTGAAAACACGGAAGCTTGGATTGTTTTTCTGAACCACGAATCTGACGAATCTTTTTTGCGGAGGTGGAGGGCTTGGTTGTGAAGCCGGCCGGAGACTGGCTCTCCATTATTGGGTGGTGCGGGCGGATCGACTCTTCTTTGACATGTTGGGATGTTTGTGGGAAACGGGGTGGAGATGAAGACGAAGCGGGTGATTTTCGAGGGCAGGGTGCAGAAGGTTGGCTTTCGCTATACCACGAAGGATTTGGCGCGGGGGTTTGATATACTGGGGACGGTGAAGAATTTGCCGGACGGGACGGTGGAGCTGGTAATAGCGGGTGAAGATGAGGAGGTGGCGGAGTTTTTGCGGGAGCTGGTGGAGGATTCCGCAGTGGCGCATCATATCAAGAATGTGGTGGAGGAGGAAATTGACCCGTTGCCAGATCTGAAAGGGTTCTCTATCGTGCGCTGAGAACCGCCGAGAGAGGGGGTGAATTTTTTTTCAAAATACAACGATGCCGAATTACGATTACGAGTGCCTGGAATGTGGGAAACGGTTTGAGGTTTTCCAGAGTATGAATGACGCGAAGCTTACGGATTGTCCGCAGGATGATTGTGAGGGGAAGGTGAGGCGTTTGCTGGGAACGGGTGGGGGGATCATTTTCAAGGGTTCCGGGTTTTATCAGACGGATTACCGATCCGATTCCTATAAGTCCGGGGCTAAGGCGGATGCGCCTCCGGCGAAGACTGAGAGCACGAAGAAGGCTGACGCGCCTGCCAAACCAAAGGGTGATTCTTAGGTTCCTTTCCTTACAAGACAGGAGAAAAGAGGAGCTTCCAAATTCGGGGGGCGATGATAGAATTTAATCCAGATGGCGAAAGACGGAGAAAAAGCGGAGAAGAAGGGTGGATGTTTTGGCAAACTGGTTGGTCTGTTTGTTTTTCTTTTGGTAGCGGGTCTGGGTGTGTCCGCGTTCTTTGTTTCACAGCCGCAGGATCTGACGGATGTGGAGGGGAATTCGACTGTCACGGCTGTGCCTGTTTCCCCGCAACGAGATCTTAGCGAGGTTCTGAAGAAATCCCTGAGCGGGCGTTACACGGTGACTTTGCAAGAGAAGGAAATCAATGAGTGGCTGGCACGTGAGGTGGAGTTGAAACAAGGCGGGGAACTGGGACGGTTTGTAACTTTGAAGAAGGTGTTGGTGAGGCTGGAGACGGGTGTGGCGGAGGTGATCATTGTCCGTGAAATCGCCGGGCGGGATTTCACGACATCGATGTTCCTGCAGGTTCAGAAGAAGCAGGTGGATAGTGAAATCGCGACGAGTGTGGAGCTTCACGGCGGGTCGTTCCATGAGGCTGTCCCGGTGCCGCCGCGTGGTGGCCGGTTCGGGCAGTTGACTGTTCCCCAGGGGTTTCTACGGCTTGTTCTGGATGATTTCAGCAAGCTGGCGGAGGTGCTGGATGAGGAGGTGAAGATTGGTTTCAAGACTATGGCCGATCTGAAGATCGAGGAAGGGCGATTGGTTCTCGATCCTTCTTCTCCGGCGGACAAGGAGAGGGAGAAAAGTTTCTGAGTATGATTTTCCAAAGATGAGATGATGAGAGAGAAAAGGATTTTACCCGGGATTTCATGGGTGATCCTTGCCTTGTGCCAATTCTCTCCGGCTCAGGATGAACTGGCGGATCAACCGGCTCCCAGGGCGGTTCCATTGGAGGAGTTGCGGCCGGATTTTTCAGGGATAGATGAGGTGGTGAGTCACTCGGGGCAGTTCAGGATCAGTGGGGCTGATGCCAGAACGCGGGGGACGGCGGCGAATCTTGCGGAGGATACGAAGAAGGATTTCCTGAGGCTGATGGAGGAGAAGGATGAGTGGAAGGTGCCTGTTTCCATTATCCTGAGCGGGCAACGGGGGGATGCGGTGCCTTTGAGGCTGACGGGGCTGAGGCTGCGGAAGAAGGAGAGGGGCTATGAGGTGGGGGTTTTCGTGAATCTGAGCAAGGGGCTTCCGGCGGAGGCGTTCAAGCGGGCGGTGACTGAATCGATGATTTATGCGAAGGGTCTTGAGGACAAGGCCTGGGAGGAGGGGATGAAGCTGAGTGTCCCGCCCTGGGTGGCGGAGGGTTTGCTGGAGGCGATAGCTTGGAGCAGGGGGGAAAGTGACAGGAAGCTCTACGAGGTTCTGTTCCGGAGTGGTGGTTTTTTTGAGTTGGATGATTTGCTGGAGTTTTCCCGGCAGGGGTATGAGGAAGCGGATGCGGTGTCCCGGGCGGCGTTCCGTGTTTCTTCCGGGGCGCTGATGATGGCGTTGCTGGAGCAGCCGGGCGGGAAGTCGGGAATTCAGGGCTTTACAGAGGATCTGGCGAATTTTCAGGGCGAGATACCTTCGCTTTTGCGGGAGCATTTTCCGGAGCTGAATCTTTCCGCTACGAGTCTGGCCAAGTGGTGGAAGCTGCAGCTCGCGGCGAAGGGGGCTGCGCTTTTGACAGAGTCGCTGGGTGTGAAAGAGACGGAGAAGCGCTTGGAGAAACTACTGCGAATCCAGTATAAGGACGCTGAGGGGATGCTTTTGGAACTTCCCTTTTCCCAATGGGAGACGGCTGATTCGCTGGAAGGGGCGGAGCGGATAGATTCCGTGAAGCTGGCCCAGGATGATTTGCTGCGGCTGAGTTACCGGTGCTTCCCGTCCTACCGGTCGCTTTTGCAGGAGTATCAGATTTTGCTGACGAATTTTGTAAAGGGTGAGACGGAGGGT
>JBPOGC010000140.1:0-7773 GCA_051251795.1 Luteolibacter sp.
AAAGTTTCAGCGGGTGATGGGGCCGGTGATTACGGTGGTGGTTTTCCAGTCGATGGAGGGGTGGGTTTCTATGGCTGGGGCGGCGTCGGTGATGGCGACGAAGCTATCGGAGCGGTCTTTGACCTGGTCGAAGAACTTGGCGGTGCGGGAGGAGAATTTTTTGGTGGTTTCGTTCAGGGTGGGGAGGGCGAGTGTCGGGTCGATTTCGGTGAGCTGGATGGGTTTGCCTTTGGTGATGTTCTCGGCGCGGAAATATTGTCCGGACTGATCGCGGTATAGGAGGGTTTTTATGGGGAAATCGAAGGTGGAGATGAGTTCCGCAGGGTTGCTGCCTTGCTCGATGCGGCCGCGTGTTGGGACGACCGTGGAGATGAGCTGGCCTTGCTCGGAGCGGCTTTGGAACCATGAACCTGTGGCGAAGAGTTTTCCTCCGGAGGGCTGCAGGTCGAAGGTGCCTGAGGATTGGTAATCCGTGGTGAAGCGTGCCCAGCGGGAGGCGGCGATCGGGACGGGGGAGATGAAGGCGGAGTTTTCCACGGTAAAGCCGGGTGAGGTCATGACTCCGGTGCGGGAAAACTGCTCCTGGTAAACGAATGCTGCATTTTGGCCGGCGTCGGGGCGGACTTCCATGAGAACAAGGCGGCTGCCGTCGCCGCCGAAGCCGTCTTGGAAGATGATGAGGGCTATGAGGATGAGCGAGGTGGTGACGGAGATGATGGGGGTGGTGATGAAGAGGCGGTGGCGCTGGCCGGATTTTGCGAAGACGAAGAGATTCACCGGGCCTACGACGATGCCGAAAATGATGAGAATGATGATAAAGATGACGTAATTGAACGACTTTTCTCCGAAGGCTTTCTGGAGTGGCCAGCCGGAGTTGAAATCGCTGGTGAGGACTTTGGTGCGGGGGGTGGTGGATTTTTCCCCGAAGGCGATGTTGACGGTTTGCTTGGGATCCAGGCGGGAGTCATTCGGGATGGTTTTGATCTGGATCTGACCAAAGGAGGGATCTGCCGGGAGGCCGAGTTCCCTGGGGTTGGTGGTGCTGTTGGAAAAGACGACGAGCTGTCCGCCGAGTCTGACCCAGGAGAGGATGGCATTGCGCGCGCCGGGGGGGATGTTGGCGAGATCCTGCTCGCTGAGCATCATGGTATCGAAGCCGGAGTAGGCGCGCCAGTCATTGGGGAGTTGCTTTGGATTGAACTTCGAGGCGAACGTGCCGCTGGAGCTGCCACGGTAGGAGCTGCCGCTGAGGCGTGTGGCGGTCTCGGTATCGAGAGCCGAGGCGTTCAGGGTATAGAGAGCTTCGCTGAGGAGGACTTCCGGCTGGCCGTTCTCGAATTTCGAGACGGTATTGTAGGAGTTTTCCCCCATGGTGCCGGTGAGCTTGGAGGAGAAGGAGTTGTAGTTTACAGCGCCATTGTACGGGGCGAGGGGAACTATGATGTCATAGGTGGTGGTGGTGAAGGGCTTGGCCAGAAAGGAGAAGTCCGAGGAGGTTGATATGGAGTCGTCGTAGTTGTTGCTGTCTTTGAAATCCAGGTAGATCTTGCGGGGGATCTTCTGGTTGTTCGCGATGGTGACGCGGACTGGCAGGTAGCCGCCGAGGCTGGGCTGGGAGAAGAGTGATGTGAGCTCAACGTGGGAGTCTGTCTCGGTATCCGCGACCTGGCGGAACATGAGTTCCTGCGCGGGGAGGATGGTGAGTGTCGCGAGGAGGGTGAGTAGGATTTTGGAGAACATCTTTGCAATTGTTGTGTTACCGCCACGAGACGCGACGATCACGGCCTGCGGCTGAAGGCCACAGCCATATTGGGGTGATTACGCTGGAACCAGGTTTTTGGGAGTGGGGCTGTCTTGGAAGGGGATTTCCGCGAGGAGTTTTTCTATGACAGTGTTGGTAGTGTGGCCTTCGACCCGGGCATTGTAGTCGAGGACGATGCGGTGGCGGAGGACTGCGGGTGCGATGGCTTTCACGTCCTCGAAGGATGCATTGGGACGCTCGTGGATGAGGGCGCGGGCTTTCGCGGCGGAGGCCATGGCGAGTGCGGCACGCGGGCTGGCTCCGAAGCGGATTTCGGAAGAACCCGCGGATTGGCCGGGGTGTGTGGAATCGACAAGGCGGGCGATGTAGTTTGCTACGACATCCGGCAGGAATATGCGGCGGACGAGGGAGAGGAGGTCGGAAAGGGTCTCGGCGGACATGATGGGATCGACATGTGGCTCCGTGCCGAGCTCGCGCTGGGAGACGATGCGCTGGAGGGTGCTTACGTCATTTTTCATGATCTCCAGTTTGAAGAGGAAGCGGTCCAGCTGGGCTTCTGGGAGAGGGTAGGTGCCTTCGAGCTCGATGGGGTTCTGGGTGGCCAGGACGAAGAACGGGAGGGGAAGCTCGTGGGTTTTTCCGAGGACTGTGACGCGGCGTTCCTGCATGGCCTCGAGGAGTGCGGATTGAGTCTTGGGGGAGGCGCGGTTGATTTCGTCCGCGAGGACGATGTTCGAGAAGAGCGGGCCGGGCTGGAAGACGAATTCACGGCGTCCATCGACTTCCTGCAGGACGGGGTTTCCGGTGATGTCACCGGGCAGGAGATCCGGTGTGAACTGGATGCGCTTGTTCTCAAGGCGGAGGAGCTTTGAGAGGCCTTTGACCAATTCTGTTTTTCCTAGGCCGGGAAGGCCTTCGAGGAGGATGTGGCCGCGGGCGAGGACTCCGGTGATGACGAGCTCGATAATTTCCTCTTGTCCGAAGAGGATTTCGTTGAGGCCTTGGGTGAGGGAGCGGAGGTGCTTTGCTGCATCAGCGATCTCGGTCTCGGTGGCGTTGTTCATGGGAGTAGAATTGGGGAAAGTGAGGAAGGAGGGAAGATTTTACTGACTGGTGAATTGGACGATATTGCTCATTGGGACGAGGAAAGAGCTTGGAACCACGAATCTGAGGAATCCGACTAATTTTTCTGCCAGTTCTCAGCGGGTGGATTTCACGAAGAGTTTTGGGATTTTTGCGAGAGTGGATGGACAAGGGCTGGTTCTCCACTACGTTGCCTCTGAAGCGATGGATAAAAGAAATTTGGAACCAGTGAGGCCCGATCCGAAGAAGAACTATAGGACTGCGCTGATTCTGGTGGTTGTCATGGTTGTGGGGGCGATTTTGATTCTAAGGGCTTATGAGAATCATGTGGAGGAAACCCAGAAGGATGACAGGCCGAGTCTGCTGACAAAGATCTCTGAGACGAAGGATCTTACGTTCCTGAATCAGCAGGGCGAGGTCAGCGATCTGATGTCGCTGAAAGGTAAGGTTCTGGTGATCCAGAGCATGCCGCAGACCCAACCGGACGAGACTACGACCGGGGTGATGAAGAGGCTTTCCGAGAAATACAAGGGACGGGAGGATATCGTTTTTGTGACTCTGGTGCTGGATCCCGGGAACGCGGATAAGCTTGCGGGCGAGCTGGAAATTGTGGCTGAGCGTCTGGGCGCTGAATTTCCACAATGGATTGTGGCGTCGAATGAAAGGGAGACTTTACACAAGTTTATTAAAAACGAGTTCAAGGCGAGCCAGCTGCCACATGAGGAGGACGGGAAGTGGATTTACGACTCCTCGCTGGTGCTTGTCGACAAGGAGCGGCATGTGAGACGGGCGGTAGTGCCACAGGTGCAGGGCGGGGATGCGTTTGTGACTCCCTTCGACTTCGAGCAGGCGAAAAAATGGGACGCAGAGGGTCTCGTGACAAAGACGGAACTGAGCAATGAGGAACAGATGGAGAAGCTGTTGGTGGACACGATTGAGATTCTGCTGAACGAGAAGATAGATTTATGAGTAAGACGAAAACGCTGGTTGTATTTTATGGAGGTGTTGCCGTGCTTTGCGCAGGAATTCTTGCGCTGGTGAATTTGGTTCTGGTGCCGAGAATGAAGGCGGTAGGGCAGAAAGCGGAGACTTTCACGCATGTGGGAGCGCCCGCTGAGAAGGAGTGGTTTGCCATTGAAAAGGATTTGCCAGCTACGAACCAGGCGGGGGAAGAGGTCAAGCTCTCGGACTTGCGCGGCAAGGTATTCCTGGTGACGGAGTTTTTCGCGATTTGTCCGCACTGCGCCGCGCGCAACGGGGCGCAGCTGAGGGAGATTTACGACAAGTTCCGGGATGATCCGAATTTTCATATGGTATGTATCAGTGTGGATCCGGAAACGGATGATGAGGCGAAGCTGAAAGACTATGCGACGGCGCTGGGAGCGGAGACGGATGACTGGTGGTTCCTGAATGCGGGTGGTGAAAAGGAGACCCATGATTATCTGGAAGGGACGCTGAAGTTTTTCGGGATTCGTGAGAGGACTGATCCGGAAGACATTGAGGCAAACGGGAGGTTTTTACATGATATGGGAATCCTTTTGGTGGACAGTGACTTCAATGTGATCGGTAAATGGCCGTTGTATGACGCGGCATCCGAGGTGGGACGGGAGCAGAATCCGGGGCTTTACGAGAAGCTGAAAGCGGAGCTTTTTGAGCGGATCGAGGAAGAACTGGGAAAGGAAGAGGACTGATATGAGTGAGCGTAGCGAGTGGCTTGCGAAGGAGCCGGATCTTGTAACATCGAAGAAGCTTAAGATTGCGGCTTGGGTGGTGACAGCGTTGGTTCTGGTATTGGTGGGGCTGATGCGAAATCCAGCATTGCGGATTCCTCTGCCCGAGGGTGTGTCGCTGGATTTTTTACCTTTGGTGAACGCGTTGGTAAACAGTCTGGTGGCGATATGTCTGGTGCTGGCAATTGTGGCGGTGAAGTGCGGAAAGATCACCATGCACAGGGCCTTCATGCTAACGGCGATGGGGCTTTCGGTGGTGTTTCTCCTTACATATGTGGCGTATCATTTTACGAATTATGAGGTGAAATTCGGGGATTTGAATTTGGACGGAACCGTCTCACCTGAGGAGGCTGAAAGAGTCGGGGCAATGCGGCCGGTCTATCTGACAATCCTGATCACACATATTGTGGCCGCGGCAGTGAGCCTGCCGTTGATCCTGCTCACATTTACCGCTGCCTGGACGAATCGCTTCCGGGATCATGTGCGAATGGCGCGTTGGGTTTTCCCGATCTGGCTCTATGTGGCTGTGACCGGGCCGATCTGTTACGTGATGCTGCGACCTTATTATTCCTGACTCTGGATTGACCTCCCGGGATTGCTTGGAGAGTATCCGGAAGATGAAAATTCCACCTCGAAAAAACAGAGCAAAGGAAATCAGCACGAGGGTGGGGCTGTCGACGGACGGAGGCGTGTGGGATGACTTGGATGCTGTAGAAGAGCTAACCGAGAAAGTGGCGGAAGAAGTCTCTCTACAGGTGACTGAGGGGGTTTCTTTGCAAGTGATCGATGAGGAAGAGGACAATGAAGAGAATGAGCCGGAGGAGTCATTGCTGGAAGCATTGAAGCAACTGCTAGGTAAGGAGAAGGTCTCGGTAGGAAAGGATGATCTGGAGACGCACTCAACGGACAGGTGGTTTGCCAGTCACGCACCGGATGTGGTGGTTTTTGCAGAGAGCACGGAGGATGTGTCGAAGGTTCTGGAGTTTGCGCACCAGCGCAGGGTGCCTGTAACTACACGGGGCGCGGGAGTCGGCTACGTAGGGGGGTGTGTTCCTGAGAAAGGCGGGATTGTGCTCTCGGTGATGAGGATGAATGAAATTTTGGCGATACGTCCGGAGGACGGGGTGGCGGTGGTGCAGCCGGGTGTGATCACCGGGGAGCTGCAGACCGAGGTGCGGGAGCTGGGCTGGGATTATCCGCCGGATCCTGCTTCGCTAAAGGAATGCTCCATCGGTGGGAACATCGCCACCAATGCGGGTGGGCCGAGGTGTCTTAAGTACGGCGTTACCCGTAGTTATGTTTTGGGTCTGGAGGTTGTTCTGGCAAACGGGCG
Organism: Luteolibacter sp.; assembly: GCA_051251795.1. Taxonomy (GTDB): domain Bacteria; phylum Verrucomicrobiota; class Verrucomicrobiia; order Verrucomicrobiales; family Akkermansiaceae; genus Luteolibacter. The sequence goes on from JBPOGC010000140.1 coordinate 5,909, forward strand.
GGTGATGCGTTGCGGGGGAAGTCTTCACAAAAACAAGACGGGCTTTGATCTGATCGGGCTTTTCGTGGGATCCGAGGGGATGCTTGGAATTGTGACCGAGGTAACGCTGCGGATCATCCCGAAGCCGAAATCGAGAGGGATGCTGGCAGCTGTTTTCCCGGACTTCCCGACAGCGGCAAAGACTGTGCAGACGGTGTTGCAAGAGGGGCATCTTCCTTCGGCGCTTGAGATTACAGATAGCTTTACGCTGGCCGCTGCACGGAAAAAGATGGGTAAGGAGGTGTTTCCTCCGGGGGATGGGCATTTGATTGTGGAGATTGACGGGAGGCCGGCTGCGGTGGAATCCGAGCTGGAGGAGCTGAATGATCTGTTGAAGAGGTGCGGTGCAGGTGAGATCCGGATCGCGCGCAGCGATGAGGAGTGTGAGGAGATCTGGCAGCTGAGGAGGGAGTTTTCCTATTCGCTGCGTGATACCGGTCTGACAAAGCTCAATGAGGACGTGGTCGTCCCGCGGGGAAAGCTGGTAGAGCTGGTGGATTTTGCCCGGCAGCTGGAAGAAGATACCGGGATTTCCATCGCTTGCTTCGGCCACGCGGGAGATGGAAATATCCATACAAACCTGATGGTGGCGGATTACGACGACCCGGAAACCAAAAAACGGGCGGATGCGGCGCTTGATGTTTTGTTCACATGGGTTTTGGAAAAAGGTGGCGCTATCACCGGGGAGCACGGAGTGGGGCTGGCGAAAAAGCCCTGGATCCGGCAGGCGCTGGGAGAGGCGAGTTTCGCACTGCACAAGTCGGTGAAACATACGCTGGATCCGCATGGAATCCTGAATCCCGGGAAATTTCTCGATGACTGAGATTTTGCAAGATTGGTAAAAATTCGTTCGACATAGCAGGTTGTAGGGGAAGAATTGTAGTATTATGAAAACGCTTACTACTTTTCTCTCCACATTATTCGTGGTGTCACTCCAGGTTTCTACTGCTTTCGCTGGCGGGGAGGGCTGGATATCAGATTTTGCCGCTGCCAAGAAGCAGGCAGCTGCTGAGAACAAGGCCATGCTGGTCGACTTTACGGGATCCGATTGGTGCGGCTGGTGTATCAAGCTCAATGAAGAGGTTTTCAGCCACGATGAGTTCAAGGAAGGTGTGAAGGACACCTTTGTGCTGGTGGAAATCGATTATCCTCAGGACAAGAAGAAGCTTTCCAAGGAGACGATCCTGCAAAACGAGGAACTGAAGGACGAATATGAGGTCAAAGGGTATCCGACGATCCTGTTGATGGACGCGGAGGGCAGGCCTTTCGCGCAGACAGGGTATCAGGAAGGCGGACCGCTAGAGTATGTGAAGAGTCTCAATGAGATGCTGGAGTCAAAAAAATCACTCGATGCATCGATGGAAAAAGCAGGTGGCCTTGAAGGGCCTGCGAAAGCACAGGCACTGGTGGATGCGCTGGAAACGATCGAAATGGAAGAGAGCCTGACGCAGAAGTTCTATGGAAAGGAGATCGAGGAAATCAAAGCTGCCGATCCTGATGATACTACTGGATTTCAGAAAGAGATCGCGAGTGCTGAGAAATATAAAACCTTCGAGGCAGAATTAGAGACGCTGGCGCGTAAAGGGGACTTTGCGGGATCTCTTACGATGATCAACAAGACTTTGGAAAAAGGCACCTTTGAAGGTGAAATGAAGCAGCAGGTGACGATGATCCGCGGATTCATTCAGGCGGAACTGGGACAATGGGATGAAGCCATTGGATCCATGGACGAAGCAAAAGCGATCGCACCCGAAGGTCAGATGGCGACGGCGCTGGATCAATACAAGACGCAGATTGAGAAAATGAAAGAGGCGGCTGCCGAAGAA
>JBPOGC010000141.1:0-7743 GCA_051251795.1 Luteolibacter sp.
AAGCACTGAAAGCTACGCCAAAAGCATTAAGATCAGGAAGGTTCAGGATAAGCTCAACAGCGGATCACGAAGATGTCTCGACAGGAATACGCCACTTTGCAATCAGCCCCGATTCAAAAGAGCACAGAGCGATTGATTTCAATGGCAGGGAAAGCTGAGACGGAATTCCGCGCCGCTGGCAGGAGGACTCACAAGCTCGAGAGATCCGCCACTCTGCTCGGAGAGCCTCTTGGCAATTGAGAGGCCGATGCCTGTTGAATTCTCGTCTCCGGTGGGCGTGGCGCTGAGACGTGAGTAGCGCTGGAACATCCGAAGTCTGTCGGATTCCGAGAATCCCGGGCCTTCGTCGCGAATTTTAAAATGTCCTTCGGTTTCTCCGGAAACGAAGGAGATCCAAACGGATGTGTTGGGTGGGGCGTATTTCAACGCGTTTGACAAAAGGTTTTCCAGGATCTGCTCCAGCACAGTTGTCGAAACGGCTAGAATTTGCGGATCATCTTTTGATGTGATGATGGACATCCCTTTTTTGTCCATATGGAGCTGAAGCCTTGCGACGACTGTCTCTATAACACCACCAGGATCGTTACAGACCGAGTCATTGAGTTGGTTTTCTATTTCCGAGAATGTATTGAGAAGACTTACCGCATCCTGTGTTGATGACGCTATCGTATCGATCACGCGATGTAGTTTTGCGGGTATTGCTTCGGCTTGTTCCTGCAAGATGGAAGCTGCCAGAGAAATTCCTGAAAGCGGTGACCTGAGGTCGTGTGCGATCACGTCCAATGCGGCGCTAGTTCTGGATTCCTTCACCGCGTATTCGATGAGATTCACGGCCAGTGCGGCGAAATTTCTTATGGAATCAATCTCCGAATGCGTCCATTTTCTCGGCGCGTAATCGATGAGGCAGAACGCGCCCAGGATCTGTCCTGAGGAATTGATCAAAGGAAAGCCGAGGTAAGCTCTCAGGCCTATCGCATCTACGACGGGGTTTTTTGATACACGGGAATCGATCCGGGCGTCCTCGATTTTCAAGATCTGCGCTGTCGTGACAGTATGTTTGCAGAGAGAGTGGCTGAGAGGGGTGCTACGTGTGGCAGCTATTGCGGAAGGAAGCCCGCAAGCGCCTTTGAAATCCTGTGATTCCCCTGTTACCAGGCTGATCAGACATGTTGGAATGTTGAGAAGTTTTGATGCGAGTTCGGTAAGACGATCAAATTCCGGGTCGCCCAGGCGCCCGGGTAGAATCTCATTGACCGCGGCAATGCGGGCAGGATCAAAAACTGGATCGGATGATACGGGCACCGCGTTCAATACATTGGATGGGGGTGAGGGAGAAAGATAATTAAGCAGTGGTGTGGTAGTCTAGGGGGCGGTGACGCCTTTAGAGGGCTTTTTTTGTTTATGGATGGAAAACCAGGGCGGTGTCTTGAGGTTTACTGTTTTTAGAACTTCGGGGCTTGGTTTCCTGTCGAACTTGGATGAGAAGCCGGCCTGGAGACCGGCTCTCCATATTAAGAGCTTTGTGGTTTGGGTTTGGCTAGGGGGCGGAAAGTGTGTGGAGTCTTCGGGACGTGAGTTTTGATTATCCAGAGAGTTTTCTGCTGCTGCCTTTGGTGGCGTTGCTGGCTTGGTTTTTCCCCAGGTTGGGGCTGTTTCGGCCGCTGCGGGTTGTGATCGTTCTGGTGATTGTCTGCGCACTGGCGGTTCCTAGGATTCAGAAGCAGAAGAATGCGCTGGATCTGGTGGTGCTTTTGGATCGATCGGAATCGACGGAGGATCTGATCGACAAAGGGTTGCCGGAGTGGACGCGGCTGCTGGAGGGATCGAAGCCGGGGCGGGATGATACGTTGCGGTTTGTGAATTTTGCGGGGGAGGTGGCGGACGTGGGGATTGACGGCTCATCTTTTACGGGCTCTCGGAAGCTGACGAAGACTTCACTTGCGATCTCGAATGTGATGGCGCGGCTGGATGAGGAGCGGCCTACGCGCTTGCTGGTTTTTACGGATGGGTATGCTACCGAGCCTCTGGTGGAGGCGGTAGCGCAGATGACGAAGCGGGGGGTGCCGCTGGATTTCCGCCTGGTGCGGGATGAGGAGACGGAGGATGTGAGGCTGGCGCGGCTGGGCTTTCCCAACAGGGTGCAGGTGGGGGAGCCGTATCTGATATCGGTGCTGGTGAGGGGGAGTGTGGATGGGGAGGTGCCGCTGATCCTGTGGAGGAACGGGCAGCTGCTGGTGGAGACGAAGGTGATGATCAAGGACGGGGTGGGGACGGCGGAGTTTACGGACAGGATCTCGAAGGTGGGGTCTTATGAATATGAGGGTGAGATCCGGCCGGAGGTGGATGCGCATCCGGGGAACAACAGGATGAAACGGTGGATCGAGATCACGGGTGGGCCGAGGTTGCTGCTGCTTACAAAATACGTGGATGATCCGGTGGCGAAGGCGATGGCGGATATGGATTTTGACGTGCAGGTGGTGAACAATTTCTCCCAGCTGAAGCCGGGGATACTGGCGGGGACTAAGGCGGTGATTTTCAACAATGTGCCGGCTCACGAGATCCCGGGGGATTTCATGCGGGCGATGGATTTCTTTGTGAAGGAGCAGGGGGGTGGATTCATGATGGCGGGCGGTGACCGGTCGTTTGGATCAGGGGGGTATTTCCAATCGGAGATCGATGATCTGTTGCCGGTCTCAATGGAGCTGAAATCGGAGCACAGGAAGCTGGCGGTGGCTTTGGCTATTGTGATGGATCGCTCGGGATCGATGGGGATGACTGTGGCGGGTGGGAAGTCGAAGATGGATCTGGCGAATTCCGGGGCTGTGTCCGCGGTGAATCTGCTGGGGAACATGGATCAGATCACGGTGTTTGCGGTGGATAGTGAGCCTTCCAAGGTGATTCCGCTGACACGGGTGGGTGGGGAGCAGCAAAAGATTAATCAGCGGGTGCGGAAGATCAGTGCCGGGGGTGGGGGGATTTATGTTTATACTGGTTTGAAGGCGGCTTGGGAGGAGCTGAGGAAATCGCAGGCGGGGACGCGGCATGTGATCCTTTTCACAGACACCCGGGACACGGAAGAGCCGGGGGCATATAAGAAGCTGATCGGCGAAATGACGGCGGAGGGGGCGACAATTTCGGTGATAGGGCTGGGGACGAACAAGGATGTCGACGCTGCGTTGTGCGAGGACATCGCAAAGCTGGGGAACGGACGAATCTTTTTCTCCAACAGGCCGGTGGATATTCCGCAGATTTTCGCGCAGGAGACGGTGACGATCGCGAGGTCGGCGTTTCTGGATGAGCCGGTGCAGGTTCTGGCATCAGGGAGGTGGAGTGAGATTTCCCCGAAGCCGCTGAAGTGGATGGCGGAGGTGGGGGGGTATAATCTTTCGTATGCACGGAAGGACTCAACGGTTTCACTGGTGTCGAAGGATGAATATGCGGGGCCGTTGGTGGCTCATGCGCGGCGGGGTCTGGGGAGGACGGCTGCGGTTTCGTTTCCGCTGGGCGGGGAGCACTCGAAGGAGGTGCGTGAATGGGATGGTTATGGGGATTTTGTGCAGACGATGGGTCGGTTCCTGATGGGACAGGATACGCCGCCGGGGATCGCGCTAAGACACAAGGTGGATGGGACGCGGCTGAAGCTGGATCTGCTGTATGACGCGGAGGAATGGGGGGGGGAGCTAAGCAGGAATCCGCCGGTGGTGAAGCTGCAGGATGAGATGGGTGGGGCTGTTTACGAGTTGCCTTGGAGGAGGATTTCCCCGGGGCATTTCTCGCTGACGAAGGAGCTGGAGGAGGGAAGTGTGGTGAAGGGGGCTGTGAGAGTCGGGGAGAATGCGCTTGGGTTCGGGCCGGTGAGTGTGGGTTCTTCGGTGGAGTGGGCTTTTGATCCGGAGAGGCTGGCGGAGTTGCGTCAGGTGTCTTATCAGACGAAGGGGCGGGAGCTTCTGAATCTGGAGGATGCTTGGTTGAGGCCGCCTTATGTGGCAGCGAATGCCTTGAGTCTGCCGCTGGGGATTCTATTGGCTATGCTGGTTTTGCTGGATGCGCTGGTGACGCGGACTGGGTGGAAGTTGCCGGAGTTTGTGAAGAGGAAACCTCGGGTGAAGGTGCTGAAGGCGAAGAAGGTAAGGGTGAAGAAAGATGTGGCTGTGCCTGTGGCTCGGAAGGTGAAGGAGAAAGAGGTGGTGAAGGATGCTGATGATGCGGGGGGTGCTCCGGAGACGGCTAGGAGCTCCCGGTTCAAGAGGGCTAAGGAGCGGAAGTGAATTGGGAGGGGCGGCGTGGCCCTTGGAGGCGGACTTTTGGGGATAAAAGTCCCTGCCTTTGAGATGCTACTTTCCGCTGAGGGAGATGGGGGCGGCCATTGGGTTTGGCTTGAAGTAGATTTCGCCCAGGCGCCCGAAGAGTTGGAGGTCTAGGGCGGCTCTTTGGGGTGTGCTCAGGGGGGTGAGGTGGGCTTGTTTGGAATCCTGCTGGGTGTAGCGGGAGATGCTGGCGAGGATTTCCGGGGTGCTGACAATGCGGGCGTTTGAGGCGCAGCGGCCATCTGTGAGGAGAGTGCCGTTTGCCAGGAGACTGGTGGTCTCGCTGACCAAGCGCGCATCGACGCAGCTGAGGGTGCCGTTTCCGTATAGGATGACGGCCCGACCGAATTCGAAATCGGTGACTCCGGTGCCATACTCTGTATGAATGGATGATGAGCGGGCGATTGCTTTTCCCTGCCATGTGGTGGGGTTTCGCAGGAGGCCTTGGAAGCCGCCCTGCGCGGTGAGGACTCCGATTTTGGTCTTCAATGAGCCGGGGAGCTGAAAGGCGAGGTCTTTTTGCTCGGGAATGTTACCATTTATGATGAAGGGGATGCCCGGGGTGAAAAACAGACGGCAGGCGAGGGTGCCTTCGGTCTCAAAGCTGCTGAATTCAAAGGGGCCGAAGTCGAGGAAGGGGGCTTTCCAGTTGACCGGGATTTCGGTTTTTTCAGAAAGGAGGTTTCCGAGGCTTGAGACGCGGTTCAGGATGATGGTGGATGTCTTTGGTTTCCCGGCGATGGGAATGCTGCCGGAGGCGGAGGCGATGCGGTAGAGAGGCTTTTCCGAGAAGGTGGAAAGAAGTGTGAATCTGCCGCCGGTGAAAGTGACGGAAACTGTCGGGGCGGCTTCTGCTGGTGGAATGTTCTGCGGTCGGGTGGGTTCCTGGACGGTGTTGGATGGCGGTGTGTTTGAAGCTTGAGCTGGAGCGGGGTGCTGGTCTTGTGCGGGGGCTACGGGACTGGTAGGAGTGGGGATATGGTTCTGCGCTAGAGCTGGTGGGCTCGCGGCTGGAGTAGCTGGTGGGCTCGTTACCTGTGTTTTTGACGCGAGCTCGGGTGGGGCGGTGCGGGGGATCTGGGAGAGGAATTCAATTGGGATCGAGAGCTCCGGATTGGTGAGATCGAGGTTGCGGATCTCAAGGGTCTTGGTGGCGAGCTTTTTCCATACTGGAACACAACGGACGGACTGTATGCGGAGGAGGGGCGATTTGTATTCCTCACGGAGCGGTGGGGGTTGCTTGATCTCAATGCCGTAGACTGTGATGCCGTTCCATGGCGACCAGGTGGCTCCTTTCACGGAGGACTCCATGCGCGTGAAGGCGGTGATCCGTGAGCCGATGTGCCTTTGTCCCTTGGGACTGACCAGATAAAGATTGCTGAGCCCGAAGGCGATGAGCGGGAGCAAGATGAGCAGCAGGATCGCGATGATCGCGAGGCGCTTGATGAGTCGGTTCGCTCGTCTTCGAGGCATTATCAGCGGTTGGTGGGTGCTGTCGGGAGCTTCATGTGACCGGCTTTCCCGAGTGGGAAACGGATGACCAAGCTCTTGTCGAGGAGACGGCTGCCTTCGCTGGAGATTTCCTGAACGCGATAGACTACGAGCCCGAAGCCGGGTTTGACGTATTTGCCGATGGCGAAATTTTCCTTGATGGTGCCAAGACCGGTTTCTTCCTCAAAGCGCCATTCCTTTCCGACCCAAGCTCCGAGGATACTGGAGGGATCCGCGGATATGTCATCGAGGCGGACGAGTTTTCCGTTGGGGGACTGGAAGACGTCTTCCTCTTTCTGATAACGCAGGGTGGAGATGGTACCTGCATCGCCGGAAGCGGTGAGTGCCCAGGTGTCGCCAAAGGTCTCGCGGAGAACGAGCATGACTTCCGCGGTGGCCTTGAACTCGCGTTTTGCCCAGAGGGCGATGTAGTCATCGTATTCCTCTTTGGACAGGCCGAGGTTTTCGTGGAAAGGCAGGGGGGTGCCGGGTTTCGCGCTTGCGCTGTATTCGGTAAACCACTCGGGGTTCTTGCGGGCTGCGGTTTCTACTTTGGCGAGGTATTTCTCGATTTCCTGGGGCGGGATCACGATGCCGATGCTTCCTTTGACAGGAACTTCCTTTTCGAAGAGCCCTTTGAAGATTTCAGGAATCTGCGCGGAGAGGATGGATGAGAGGAGAAGAAGGACGGAAAATACTTTCATAGGTGCGGGGAAAGGCTGCACGGCACAGGTATGGAACTCAAGCGACAATGCGGGAAGTACGCGTGAGGATGTTTTTTTGGTGAAAGTGGATGAAAAAGAAGTTGCGTAGGGTGAGAGTTTCCATCTAGTTTCGCCGCCCGAAGGAAACTTACGGTTAAGCGCGGTTAGCTCAGTGGTAGAGCACCTCCCTGACACGGAGGGGGTCACTGGTTCGAACCCAGTATCGCGCACCATTTTTTTATCAAGTTTTCCAAGTCCGGCGTTCGACTTTCGGTTCTTTCGTATCTAGCGTGAGCCGATGAACGTTCTCCCACCCGATCCCAAGGAACTCCCGGCTCTTCTCCGCCTGCTGGATGATGATACGCCGGAGGTGAGATCCGGTGTTTCCGGGAAACTGGCGGAGTATGGGGGGGATCTGAGTGAGATTTTGCCGGAGGCGGCGCCTTTGCTGGGGGATTCCGAGAAGGTGATCCTGGCGGAAATCCTGCGTCCAGCGAGGAGGCGGGCACTGAGGGAGGAGTGGCTGGCACCGAGATTTGGCTCTGCTGCGCTGGGGGATGACTGGGATCTTTTCGAAAGCCAGCTGCGTTTGCTTTCCGATTTCCTGCACGACGGGGTTTCACTGCGGCAACCGCTTTCCGATGCGTTGGATCTGCTGGCAGAGGAGGCGCGCGAGTCCGATTGTGTGAATGCGAACGATTTGCGGGTGTGGATGTTTGAAGAAGAACGGCTGACGCCCAATGCGAAAAGCTACTATGATCCGCGTAATGCGGATCTTGCCTGGTCGATCAGTGAGGGAGTTTCCAATCCGATAGGGATGGGTGTGATCTACATGCTGGTGGCACGGCGGCTGGAGATCGAGGTGGAGGGGGTTTCTTTTCCTGGACATTTCCTGTGCAGGATTTTCGAAGATGGTTATCCTCTGGTGGTGGATTGCTATGACAAGGGGCGGATCCATTCGCAGAAGATCCTGGTGGATTCCTCAAATGATCTTACCGAGGAGCAACGGTTCGCCCTGGAGCAATCTGCGGATCTGGGGACGATCCTGATGAGGATTCTCAATAATCTGGGTGATGCGTTCACGAGAAAAGGTATGCTTGAGGATGCTGCTTTGATCGGGGAAGTGCGGAGGTCGATGAACAGGGGGGATTGAGCGGAACCCTATCGGGCATACGCGTCAACTTAGGCTTGTACGGTTTCAGGGATTACCCACAATGGACGCTTCATGTCCGCACCCAAAG
>JBPOGC010000142.1:0-7724 GCA_051251795.1 Luteolibacter sp.
CAACCCAAAAAAAGATTCGTTAGATTCGTCCGATTCGTGGTTCCAAAAAACACAACCCCAGCAAAAGCCCATGAAACATCTCCTCTTCCTCCTAATAGCAACATTCACCCAAGCAGCCCCCACCGTCGATTGGAACTCAGAAACCATCCACTGTGGCAACCTAGTCTACGGAAAAGGCCAAACCTCCGTCTGCTTCGCCGATGCCTTCTTAAAGGAGACAGCCAAACAAACCGGCCTCAACATCGCCCCGAAATTCGTCCGCATAAACATCGCCAAGCCAGAGCTCTTCAACACACCCATCTGCATCTTCACCGGCGAGGGCGACTTCACCCTCCAGGGCTCGGAACGCGCCAACCTGAAAAAATATCTCGAAAACGGCGGATTCATTCTCGCCAGTCCCGGTTGCTCAAACTCCGCATGGAACAAAGCCTTCCGCCGCGAAACTTCCCTCGCCCTTCCCGGCTATGAGATGAAGCAAATCCCCATGACCCACGAGCTGTTCGACACAGTCCACAAGATCCGCACCATCACCGTAAAAGGCAAAACCACCCACCTCCAAGGCATCTTCATCAACGGTCGCCTCGCCATGGTCTACAGCCCGGAAGGCCTCAACGACGCCTCCAACGCAAAAGGCTGTTGCTGTTGCGGCGGAGCAGAAATCAAAGACGCGAAAAACATTAACATCAACGCCCTGGCATACGCCCTCCTCCACTAACAAGGAGCAGCGGATGTCATCCGCTGGACAACCCAAGTCTTTCACCCATCCCCGTGAAAAAAGCCCTTTTTATCATCCTTCCCATAGCTGCGATTGCCATCGCAACTTACGTCCTATGGCCACAGGACTCATCACCATCTTCTGGAAAAATCACCATAAACTTCACCTGTGACACCGCCGGCCGCCTGGAACCCTGCGGCTGCTTCACCGGTCAGCACGGCGGCCTCACCCGCCTACGCAGCTATCTCGAGGAAAACAAAGACGACTCCGAAAACCTCCGCCTCGACGTAGGAGGAGCCATCGCCGGCAGCGCCGATTACAACATCATTCAATACAAATACCTGGCCCGTGCCTACAAGACCATGGCCTACCACGCCCTGAACATGGGCGCCCGCGAAGCCGAGATCCCCGCCGCCACCCTCCAGAATCTCGCCTCTACCTCCCCTGTCCCCCTCATCAGCGCCTCCCTTGTAAACCCCTACTCGGAAAAGGAACTACTACAACCATACGAAATCGTTACAATCGCAGGCAAAAAGATCGGCATCCTAGGAGTCGTTTCCCCGACCAGTATTCCCACCCCCGGGCAGGACATCAAAGTCCTCGGCCTCAACGAAGCCATCAACAAACACCTCCCCGCCCTTTCCGAAAAAACAGACCTAGTCATCCTCCTAGCCTTCGCCGACGAATCGGAACTCACCCAACTCGCCAAAGACTACTTCGAGTTCGCCCTCATCCTCGGCGGCAATGTCTCCGGCCCCACCCAGGAAATCATCGAAGAAAACGACTCCATCATCCTCTACACTACCAATGAAGCCCGCACCGTCGGCACCCTGAAAGCCACCCTCGCCGGAGAAACCCGCACCCGCCTCACAGAGCCCTCCTACGAGATCCAGCTCCTCTGGGACAACATCCCCCAGAACATGGAACTCCGGAACATGGTAAAAGAATACCGCACCGAGATCCGCAACACCCCCCTCGCAATTGACGATCCCAACACCATCGATCCCAACGCCATACCCGGCGTCACCGCGAAAGCCCACTACGTAGGCTCGGAGTCCTGCAAAACCTGCCACCAGGAAGCCCACGACACCTGGCAAGGCACCGGACACGCACACGCCTTCCAGACACTCGTCGATGCCGGAGCCGATGCCGATCCCAACTGCATCGCCTGCCACACCGTCGGCTTCGGAAAAGAAAGTGGCTATCGCCGCACCATGGGCACCGAGAAACTCACAGACGTCTCCTGCGAGTCCTGCCACGGCCCGGCCAGCCAGCACATTGACAAATACCTCCACGGAAAACCCGTCACCTTCAAGTTCCGCCCCCTGGGCCCCGGCGACTGCAAATCCTGCCACTACGGAGAATTTTCCCGCCCCTTCGATTGGGACACTTTCTACCCTCCAATCGAGCATAAATAAAAGATGCTATTTTGAACCCATCCGAATCTTATCGTCATCACATGGATTCCATTCTAATTACATAACTATTACTTTATTCAGGAAATTCCAAAAAACCCTGTTTGGAAAAACTCAAGTCATGGCTGCCCCGCTCTTATCTACACATTTCTTCAGACTCTTCTGTGCGGCATCCGTAGTATTATCTCCTGTCTCAAACGCTCAGAACGCGCAACCCCTCACCGCCATCTACCCCGCGGATTCATGGGAGCGCATTGATCAAAGCGTAGACTTGGCTCTCGAGTGGCTCTCCAGAAACCAAGCAGCGGACGGCTCGTTCCACGCAGGCCATATCATGGCTCAGCCCGCCGTCACATCCTTCGCAGTCATGGCATTTCTCTCGCGAGGCCATGCGCCCGGGCACGGCCCTTACGGAGAGGCTCTCGACCGTGCCATCGAGTACGCATTGCTATGCCAGCACAGGGAGGGCTACTTCACCGCAGAAGGAATGATCCCGGACTTCCGCACCGGAGTGAGAGCCCCTCTCCCGGCCAATAAAATCCTCACCTCCCATCCGAACTCGGTTGCCACCAGCTACAACCACGCGATTACATCCGTCATGCTAGCGGAAGTCTTCGGAATGGTCGGAGACCAGCAATCCCTCCGTATCAAGGAAGCCCTCGATAAAAGCCTGATATTCACCTACCGCCTGCAGGATAAGAACAAATCACCGAGGGAAGAACAGGGTGGTTGGCGTTATTTGGAAATAGGCCACAATGGCCGCGACTCAGATCTTTCACTCACCACCTGGTATCTGACCTTTCTGCGCGCAGCTAAAAACGCCGGCTTTGCCATCCCGGAGCAACGTGTCGAAATGGCCGTCGAATACGCCCGTAGGTGCTACTCACCGACACGTAGGGATTTCAACTACAACATCGGCCGGGAAGAACCTCGGACAGCCATGACCGGAGCTGGCGCGCTCTGCCTCGCTCTCGCTGGAAAACACGATGACAAGCGCCTCCCCATTGTCGCGGAAAGGTTGCAGCGGATCAATTTCAACAGACTCCTCACCTCGACCGGCATGACAAAGGAATTCCCCATGTATGCCAGTTACTACAGCAGCCAGGCCGCCGCCCAGATCGGCGGGACTTGCTGGGAAAACACTTATAAGAATATCTCAAGAGCATTGGTGAGCACACAGAAACGCGATGGAAGCTGGCAAAATTCATGGCGCGCGAAATGGGCTGGTGATTGCTACTCCACATCCCTCGGAGTCCTCTCGCTAACCACCCCCTACCAGCTGCTCCCCATCTACCAGCGCTAGTCTTTTCAAAAAAATCACACGACACAATCCATGAATCAGAACGAAGTTCCCACCGAAGCATCCGACACCCAGGCCGTCCTCGACCTCCAATCCGCCTATGCCGAAGTCCAGCGGGAAATGTCAGGCATCATCGTCGGTCTTGATGAAGTCATCGCCCAGACCTTCGTCACCCTCATTTGCCGTGGCCACTGCATCCTGGAAGGCGTCCCCGGCCTTGCGAAAACCAGACTCATCTCCACCCTAGCCTCACTGCTTGAGCTGAATTTCAAGCGCATCCAGTTCACCCCTGATCTCATGCCCGGCGATATCACCGGCTCGGACGTGCTGGAAGAAGACCGCACCACCGGCAATCGCGTCTTCCGCTTCATCCACGGCCCCCTGTTCGGAAACGTCATCCTAGCCGATGAAATCAACCGAACCCCTCCCAAAACCCAGAGCGCCCTGCTCGAAGCCATGGAGGAACGCCAGCTCACCGTTGGCGGCAAGACCTACCCTCTGCCAGATCCCTTCTTCGTTCTAGCCACCCAAAACCCCATCGAGCAGGAAGGCACTTACCCCATGCCCGAGGCACAACTCGACCGCTTCATGATGAAAATCACCCTCGGCTACCCCACCGCCGAGGAGGAGATCGAAATCATGAAACGAGCCACCACCCAGTATCGCTACGAGACCAAGCCAGTCATGACTGCGGAAACGATCTTCAAGCTCCAGAAACTCGTCCGCCGCGTCCCCGTCGCAGACCACGTCTACGAGTTCACCTCAAACCTCATCCGCAGCACCCGCCCCAACGAAAAAGGAGCCAGCAGCTACACGAAAAGCATGATCAGCTGGGGAGCCGGCCCACGCGCCAGCATTTTCCTCCTGCTAGCCGCAAAAGCACGCGCCATTCTCCTCGGCCGCTTCCATGCCACCGAAGACGATGTCCGCCAGATGGCACACGGCATCCTCCGCCACCGCATCATGCCCACCTTCAATGCCGAGGCTGAAGGCCTAACAACAGACGACATCATCACCAAGCTGCTGGAGACACCGCCACCCCTCCCATCCGCTGCACAAAACCTGAAAAACACCTTCTTCAAAAAAGACTGAAACCCATTTCCCCTGCCCCGATGCCTCCTCCCGTTTCCATGCTGTCCTTCGTCACTGCCGATGATCTGGCACGGCTCGATCGCTTGGAACTTGTCTCCCAAAAACTCGTAAACGGCTACATCTCAGGAAAACACAAGTCGCTCGTGAAAGGCGGCTGCAGCGAGTTTTCCGACCACCGCGCCTACAGCCCCGGCGACGAAATCCGCCACCTGGACTGGCGCGTCTTCGCCAAGAGCAACCGCTACTACGTCAAGGAATACGACGAGGAAACAGCCGCCCACGGCATGATCGTCCTCGATGTCAGCGGCTCCATGAACTTCGGCATGGAAACAGTCAGCAAACTGGAATGCGCAAAGGCAGCCTGCGCCTGCTCCGCCCGCCTCATCCTAGGCCAGCGCGATCCCGTCGGCCTCGCCTTTGGCACCGGCTCAGTCCACGATATTCTCCCGCCCCGCTCCTCCGCCCGCCACCTCCATCAGATCCTTCACAAGCTCTACCACGCAAAAGCAAACGGCGATCAGACCTTCGTGGAAACACTCAACGTATTAGTCCGCCAACTCAAACAGCGCACCCAGATCCTCCTCTTCACAGACGGCTTTTTCGATCTCACCGCCTTCGAGTCAGTCATGCGACAGATGACCCAACGAGGCCACCAGATCATCCTCTTCCACACACTCGCCCCCGAAGAACTCGCTTTCAATTTCGACGACGGAATCCGCTTCGAGTGCATGGAAACAAGCGGTCTGCACCGCAACGTCGACCCCGCCGAATTCGCCGACACCTATCTCGAGCGAATGCAAACTTTTCTCACCAGGCTGAAAAACATCTGCATCAAGTCAGACTCCGCCTACGTGCCCATGCTCACCGACAGACCCGTGAGCGAAACCCTCGCAAACTACCTCCGCACCCGCACCGGCCGCCACACCCGCGCCGCCGCTGGAAGTCATTAAAACCACCATGACTTTCCTCAATAGCATATTCCTCTGGGGCGCGCTGGCCGCATCCGTCCCCATCCTCATCCACCTGTTTTCCAGGAAAAGGAAGGTCGTCATCCCATGGGGAGCCATGCAGTTCCTCATGGAAAAGCCCCCGCGCAAAAAGGCGAAATTTCTCAAACTCAACGAGCTCATCCTTCTCCTCCTGCGCATCCTCGCCGTCATCCTCCTAGCTCTCGCCTTCGCACGCCCCCTCGTTTCATTCTTCGGAGGCGGCCAGGTAAAACGCGATCTCGTTTTCATCATCGATGCCTCCCTCTCCACCTCGGTATTGGGATTGGATGGAAAGCCACTCTTCGATGAGCAAAAAGAACTCGCCATCGAGACCATCGAATCGCTTACCGAAAACGACTACCTCCGCGTCCTCGTCAGCGCGAACTCCCAGCGCTGGCTCACAGACGCCCCCCTCGCCATGGGCAAGGAGGAACGCACTTCACTCATCGCGGAAATCAACAGCCTAAAACCCACCTCAGGCGCCACCGATTTCCCCCTCGCAATCCAGGAATCCCTCGCCATACCCCCCGCGGAAGAGGATCTCCCCAGACAGATCACCATCTTCGCCGATGGCACTGCCCACGGATGGCACGCCGATGACTCCACCGTCTGGACATCCTCCGCCAGATTCATCAGCGAAGCCCCCACACCCACCCACGTGGAGTTCACCCTCGCCGGAAATCCCCTGAGAAAAGGCGAAAATATTCTAGTCGAAAAAATCGACATGGAGCGAGAAACCGCCGCACCCGGCGCACCCATGACTGCCCGCGCCACCGTCCGGAACTCATCCACCTACACCAGTCCCTCACGCATCGCTACCTGGAACCTAAATGGAAAAAAACTCAGCGACTCCCTCGTCCCCTCACTCTACCCAGACCAAGCCACCACCCTCACCCTGCAATTCACCGCCCCGGAAAACGGCGTCCACAGCCTCTCCTGTGATATCGAAAAAAACGACATACTTCCCCAGGACAACACCAACCACACCGTCTTCGAAGTCATCGACGAAATCCCCATCCTGGTCATCGACGGAAACTTCGAAGAAGGAACCGAACGCTTCCACGAGTCCGGCTTCTTCCTCTCAGCCATCGGCTACCACCCCGGTGTCAGGGAAAAAACCGACACCCGCTCCATCTTCCGACCGAAAGTCATTCCCCCCGACTCGCTCAACCAGGAAAACCTATCAAACTACCTCTGCGTAGTCCTCGCAAACACCCGCGCCCTCACCCCTGCCGAAGCCACCCACCTAGAAGATTTCGTCCGCGCAGGCGGCGGCCTGTGGATCGCCCTCGGGGATCAGGTGAATCCAGCCGAAGCAGGGAAAACAATGACCCGCCTCTGCCCCGCCTCCCTAGCCGGTGCCAGCGAAAAACTCCAAGACGAGGACAGCCTCGGCGTGCGTCCACCTCTCGAAGACGATTCCCCCATCGCCCTCCTAGGCGATCTCGAACGCCTGGACACAGACCGCATCCGCGCCACCCAATACCACCGCATCGAAACGCCCCTCCCCAGCGGAATTTCCGTCCCTCTCAGCTTCGAAGGCGGAGCACCCCTCCTCATGGAGCACAGCCTCGGCTCCGGCAGAGTCACCATCTCCACCATCCCGCTCAACCTCCGCTGGTCGAACCTCCCCCTCACCCATTCCTACGTCGTCCTCATCCACGAGCTTCTCTGGCACATGCTCGAGCCACAGCTCACCAAGCGCAACCTCACACCCGGCGCCCCCTTCAGCTGGCGCCCACTCCCAGGCCTCGTCGGCGAATCCGCCACACTCAAAAAACCGGACGGAAAAACCACCGAAATCAAATCCATTTCCGACCAAGTCCTCCTCAGCGAAACCACCGACCCCGGCCTCTACACCATCACCTCACCCGGCATGGAAAAGGAATCACTCGTCCAGTATTTCCACGTATCCAGGAACCCGGAAGAGTCCGACACACGCCCTCTTTCCGAATTGGAAAAATCAGCCCTCACTAAAATCGGCGGCCTCACCTCCACCGATTCACCCCTAAGCTCCGCCCCCGAGTCCCATTCCAACATACGCCCGAAAAACCCTTTCTGGGCCGTCCTTCTCCTTCTCTTGCTAGGCCTGTTTCTAATCGAGGCTTTCCTCGCCCACCGCCTGCTCCACTTCCGTCGTATGAAACGCACGCCCGCCGTCTTGACTCCCCAGATCCGATGAAAACCGAGCAGGCAGAAACCATCATCTTCGC